>NZ_JBWKNI010000011.1:154820-161483 GCF_059415485.1 Caulobacter sp. GW821-FHT10C03
CCCCCCCCCCCCCCCCCCCCCCCCCCCCCCCCCCCCCCCCGTTTTCAGCTTCCGTGGCCGTTGCCGACTGCGGGGCCACTTCCCCCTCAGTCGCTCCGCGACAGCTCCCCCAGAGGGGGAGCATCTGAGGTCTAGGCCCCCACCAGCTCCCGGCCGATCAGGAACCGGCGGATCTCGTTCGTGCCCGCGCCGATGTCGTAGAGCTTGGCGTCGCGCAACAGGCGCTCCACCGGCCACTCCTTGGTGTAGCCGGCCCCGCCCAGGGCCTGGATGGCCTCCAGCGACACCTTCACGGCGTTCTCGGACGCCATCAGGATCGCGCCGGCCGCGTCGAAGCGGGTGGTCTTGCCAGCGTCGCAGGCGCGGGCCACCGCATAGACGTAGGCCCGGGCCGAGTTCAGGGCCACGTACATGTCGGCGACCTTGCCCTGCATCAGCTGGAACGAGCCGATCGCCTGGCCGAACTGCTTGCGCTCGCGAACATAGGGCAGAACGTAGTCGAGGCAGGCCTGCATGATGCCCAGGGGGCCGGCGCTGAGCACGGCGCGCTCGTAGTCGAGGCCGCTCATCAGCACTCCGACGCCGCCGCCCACCGGACCCATGACGTTCTCCTCGGGGATCTCGCAGTCCTCGAACACCAGTTCCGCGGTGTCGCTGCCGCGCATGCCCATCTTGTCCAGCTTCTTGGAGACGCTGAAGCCCTTCATGCCCTTCTCGACGATGAAGGCGGTGATGCCCCGGCTGCCGTCGCCGGTCTTGGCGTAGACGACCAGCGTATCGGCGTGCGGCGCGTTGGTGATCCAGAACTTGGTCCCGTTCAGCACGTAGCGATCGCCGACCTGCTCGGCGCGCAGCTTCATCGAGACGACGTCGGAGCCGGCGCCGGCCTCGCTCATCGCCAGGGAGCCCACATGCTCGCCGCTGATCAGTTTCGGCAGATAGCGCTGCTTCTGCTCAGGGGTCGCCCAGCGGCGGATCTGATTGACGCAGAGGTTCGAGTGCGCGCCGTACGACAGGCCCACCGAGGCCGAGGCGCGGGAGATCTCCTCCATCGCCACCACGTGCTCGAGATAGCCCAAACCGAGGCCGCCGAACTCTTCCTCGACCGTGATGCCGTGCAGGCCAAGGTCGCCCATCGGGACCCACAGCTCGCGGGGGAAGGCGTTGGTCTCGTCGATCCGGGCCGCCAGGGGCGCGATCTTGTCGGCGGCGAAGCGGGCCGTGGTCTCGCGAATCGCGTCGGCCGTCTCGCCCAGGGCGAAGTCCATCGAGGGTGCGGTTTGCAGCGTCATGCGGCAACGCATAGCACAAACGCCCGCCGATCAACGAGACCGGCGGGCGTTCATGCTCTTTTTCACGGAGAACCGGGGATCAACCCGGTCTTTTCGAAACGCCGTTCGCTCGCAGCCTTACTCGCCGTCGTCCTCGATGTCCGGCCCGCCCAGCTTGCGCAGCAGCAGATAGGCCGAGACCGCGAAGCAGATCACGCCGATGACGCTGGCGCCCCAGCCGAACATGCGGATCGGGGTCAGGCCCGGGTCCGAGGCGACCGACAGGTTCCACAGCACCCCGCCGCCGAACAGGGCCAGGCCCAAGAGGCCCAGGCTGACCAGCAGGCTGGCGCCGCCGAACACCGGCTGCTCGGGCGGGTTCAGCGGCACGTCCAGGGTCTGGATGTCGACCTCCGCGCCGCTGGTCGAGAAGCCGCCCAGATTGAACGGCGAGCGCGAGGGCGCGGACTGCTCGAACAGGGTCGGCTCGGGCGCGGCGGGCGGCGGCGCGGGCGGATCGGGCACGAACAGCGGCGCCTGGGCCGGGACCGGTTCTTCCGGCGTCAGGCGGAACGGCTCCAGGGTCGGCGCGGCCTCGACGGGCGCGTGCAGCACCGGGGCAGGCTCGGCGGCCGGCACGACGGGCGCCGGCGGCGGCTCGGGCACGACCAGATCTTCGACCGGCTTGACCACCGGACGGGCGGGCTCGTCGGCTAGGATCTTCTCCAGGCGGGCGCTGACGCCGGCGGCGGCCAGTTCGGTGGCGCTGGGACCGTCCTCTTCCGGGACGACCGGGGTCAGCGGCGTGACGATCGAGCCCGCGGCGCGCTCGGCCACGGCCTTGTCGCCCTCCAGGCGCGTCGAGACGGCGGCCGGGGTCTGCTTGGGAATGGCGCAGGTCGCGTCATAATCGACCTTGGGCCGCAGCACCGGGCTGGGCGCGGGCACCCAGTGGCCGTCCGGCGGAGTCAGGAACAGGGTCTTCTCGGCGGCGCGGCGACGCACCAGGGCGTCGATGACGATCCGCTCGCCCTCGAAGTCGGCCTTGCGCCACATCTCCATGGCGCAGGCGGCCTGCAGCAGCGAACCCTCGTTGATCCGGCGCAGCACGCCCGAACGGACGAAGTTTTCCGTGCCGATGTTGAACGCGAAGCAGGTGAGGGCGTCGAACTGGTTCTGGTTCAGCGGCGCATAGCTGTTTTCGTTCACCGCGTGGGCCACGGTGATCAGATCGTAGAGCAGCAGGGCCTCGGCGTCCTGTTCCGAGACGGTCGCGCCCCCCCGGGCGGTCAGGGTATGCCCGTAGCCGATCGTCCAGCGCCCGTCGGGCAGCTGGGCGGCTTTCTGCCGATAGCCTTCGAACCTCTTGATGAGATCGACGGCGGCGCGGGAGACCTGATGACGCGGCTTCATCGCGAGTTGACCCAATTTGAAACGCAGGCGGATGCCCTCGCCCGGTCCCGCGCAAGACCGGCGCCGTTTCTTAAGGTTCAGGTAAGGAAATTTGCACGAGCCCCGACCCGCTTGGGATCAGTTGAACAGCAGCGCCGCGATCAGCAGCACCGAGAAGAAGCCCGCGAAGTCGGTCAGGAAGGTCACGAAGATCGACGACGACACCGCCGGGTCCCGGCCCATCTTCTCCAGGGCCAGCGGCGCCAGGATGCCGCCGACGGCGGCGGTGAAGATGTTGGCGACCAGGGCCAGGGCCACGGTCAGCGACAGCTTCGGATTGTCATAGAACACATAGACCGCCGCCCCCATGACGATCGCCAGGGTCAGGCCGTTCATGACGCCCACCAGGAGCTCGCGGGTGATGATCCGCGAGGCGTTGGCCGCCGTCAGCTCCTTGCTCGACAGCGCCCGCACGGCGACCGCCAGCGTCTGGGTGCCGGCGTTGCCGCCCAGCGACGAGACGATCGGCATCAGCACGGCCAGGGCCACCAGCTTGGAGATCTCTTCCTGGAAGAGCGCGATGCCGGAAACCGAGATCGTCGCCGTCAGCAGGTTCAGCAGCAGCCACGGCAGGCGCGAGCGCACGATCTCCACCACGCTGGCGTCGCGCCCGACGTCCGACACGTTGGCCAGGGCGAGAATGTCTTCCTGCGCCTCCTCGCGGATGACGCCGACGATGTCGTCGACGGTGATCTGGCCCACCAGCCGCCCGCCGGCCTCCACGACCGGGGCGCTGATCAGGTGATACTTGTCGAAGATGTAGGCCACCTCCTCCTGGTCCATGTCGACGGTGATCTCGGTCACCGGCTCCATGATCTCGGCCAGGGGGGTCTCCAGCTTGCTGGTCAGCAGCAGGCTGATCGGCAGGGCGCCGACCGGGGTGAACGACGGGTCGACCACATAGACGTCGAAGAACAGCTCCGGCAGGCTCTCGCCCGACTGGCGCACGTGCTCGATCGTGTGGCCCACGGTCCAGAACTGCGGCGCGGCCAGGAACTCGCGCTGCATCAGGCGGCCGGCGGTCTCGTCCTCGTAGGACAGAGTCGTCTCGATGGCCGCCCGGTCGGTCTCGCCCATGGCCGCCAGAACCTGGAAACGCTTGGTGTCATCCAGATCGTCTATGACGTCGGCGGCGTCGTCGGTGTCCAGCTCCTCCAGCGCGCGGGCCAGGGTGACCGACGGGGTCGCCTCCAGCACCTCCTCGCGGATATTGTCCTCCAGCTCGGCGATGATCTCGCCCAGGGCCTGGGGATCGAGGACCGGGATCACCTCCTCGCGATAGGCGGCCGACAGGAAGCCCATCAGGTCGGCGACGTCGGCGGGATCCAGCGCCCCGACCAGCTCGGACAGGCGCGCGGTGTCGCCGCGATCGGCCGCGTCGACCACCATCTCCACATAGTCGGGATTGAGGGCGTAATCGTCGCCGAGCGCCAGGTCCTCGAGATCCTCGACGACTTCGGGCTCGGGAATGGAGAGGGCGTGGCGCGCGTCTTCGCTCAGGTCGGCTGTTTCCCGGGTCATGGGGACCTCCTG
This sequence comes from Caulobacter sp. GW821-FHT10C03, assembly GCF_059415485.1. Taxonomy (NCBI): domain Bacteria; kingdom Pseudomonadati; phylum Pseudomonadota; class Alphaproteobacteria; order Caulobacterales; family Caulobacteraceae; genus Caulobacter; species Caulobacter sp. GW821-FHT10C03. Next base: position 159,077 of record NZ_JBWKNI010000011.1, read on the forward strand.
AAGTGCGCGCGCGTGATCCGAATGATTGAAAGCCTAAGCTCGGCGGGCGGTTGCCCGGAAACCTTGGCCGAAAAATGGTTAGAGCGCGGAAGGCGATTCGGAAACCGATGCCTGCCGCGCTCTACGCAAGTTCACCTGGTGCGGTCGAGAAGACTCGAACTTCCACGGGTTGCCCCACAGCGACCTCAACGCTGCGCGTCTACCAATTCCGCCACGACCGCTCGTGGTGAGGCGCGGCAGGTAGCAAACTGAATCGGCTTTGGGAAGAGGAGAGTTACGACTTGCGCGCCATTGCCACGCCGACGCCGGGTTTATCTGGGGATAGCCGCGAGCTTGCGCAGTTTTTCGGGCTCGCCGTCGCCGATCTTGAGGATCAGGCCGCCCTTCACGAACCGCCCGGTGACCGGCAGGCTGTGGGGCGAGGGCCGGCCATTCTGGTCGACGCTCTGGATGACATAGGTGAACGAGAGCCGATCGCCCTCGATCTTCGCCGGGAAGACCTGGGATCCGTTGCACCAGCCTTCGCAGAGCTCGAAGTCCACGGTCGGCCGCGGCCCGGTCTTCACCGTGAGCCGGGCGCCGACATAGTCGTCGGCTTCGTCGATATAGCGAAGATTGTCGTACCGGCCCGCATGGTCCGGCGCGGCATGGGCCGAGGCGGCGGCGAAGACGACGGCGCAGGCGAGTACGGATCGAAGCGTGACCATGGCGCGCAGCTTGGCTTCGAAGCCGCGCCCCGGCAACGTCCCTTAGGCGCCGCCGGCCATGTAGTCGTAGACGTCGGCCGGGCCGGTCACCTGGATGGCGATGCGATCGTCGTTGATCTGGATTTCGCCCCGGGCGATCGGGTGATTGTTGGCCAGGATCCAGACCTCGTCGTTGGTCTTGGCGTCCAGCGGGATCACCGCGCCGCGGCCCATGCGCAGCAGTTGCTGCATCGGCAGGATCGACCGGCCGAGCAGAACCGAGATCTCGACATTGACGGCGTTGACCTGGCTCACGAACTAAGGCCCCTGGAACTGAAATTGCCGATGGCGGAAAAGCCCGCGCCTCGGCTCATGCAAGACTAAGGCCGCATGCTTGATCGCCCGTTAAACCTTGAAGATAAAGACCTTCCCGATTTGTCACGCCCCGACGGCCTGGCGGCGGGGTGGGCAGTTTCGACCGGTTACGTGCCCTACCCGGCAGCTGTCGCCGCCATGGAGGCCCGCGCGGCGGCCATAGCCGACGGCTCGGCGGGCGAACTGATCTGGCTTCTGGAGCATCCGCCGCTCTATACCGCCGGCGTCTCGGCCAAGACCTCCGACCTGCTGGAGCCCGAACGCTTCCCCGTCTTCGAGAGCGCGCGCGGCGGCCAGTTCACCTATCACGGCCCCGGCCAGCGCGTGGCCTACGTCATGCTCGACCTGACCCAGCGCGGGCGCGACGTCCGGGCCTTCGTCGCGGCGCTGGAGGCCTGGATCATCGACGCCCTGGGCGCTTTCAACGTCGTCGGCGAGATGCGCGAGGGCCGCGTCGGCGTCTGGGTCGAGCGCAAGGGCGCGGGCTGGTCGCGCGAGGACAAGATCGCCGCCATCGGCGTCAAGCTGCGCCGCTGGGTCAGCTTCCACGGGATCAGCCTGAACGTGGAGCCGGACCTGTCCCACTTCTCGGGGATCGTGCCCTGCGGCCAGACCGAGCACGGCGTCACCAGCCTGGTGGACCTTGGCCTGCCGGTCACGCTCGACGAGGCCGACGAGGCCCTGAAGGCCAGCTTCCGCAAGGTGTTCGGGGCCGTGGAGGACGCCGAAGCGCCGATCTAGATGGCGGGCGCTTTCAGGGGCGGCTGACCGTAGCGGTTGGCGCCCTGCTCGCCGCCCATGACGCCCAGCTCGATGATCGCCCAAACCAGGACGATGGCGAAGGCGAAGTCGAGGAAGTGCTGCGGGGTCGGCCAGACGGCGACCATGGCCGCCAGCACCAGGGCCGCCCACCAGCCCGACCGGCCGCGATCGTGCAGTCGCTTGGAAAGCACGCAGGCGCCCGAATACAGCAGGGCCGAATAGACCAGCCAGCCGGTCAGCAGCCGCAGCACGTCGCCGGCGATGGCCTCGTACAGCACGGCCACGCCGATCAACACGGCCGAGACGATCAGGAACGGCGTGCGCGCCAACCTGCCCGTGGAGGACAGGAACAGCTCCGCCCAATCGATCCGACCGTTCATGCTCGCCAAGGCTCCGCGACTCTCTTCGAGCGGAACCTAGGCGCAGCCGGCCGCCAGCGGAAGTCGCACAGGCGTCACACCCTCAGGCGAAAGCCTCGGAAGCCGCCAAGGCCTCACCGGAGAATGCTCATCCGAACTCCACCAACACCTGGTCGGCGGCCACCGGATCGCCGGCCTTGGCGTTGACGGCCTTGACGACGGCGT
>NZ_JBWKNI010000012.1:0-52991 GCF_059415485.1 Caulobacter sp. GW821-FHT10C03
GTCCGGCTGATCTCGACGCAGCAGGCCCAGGCTAACGACCTTAACGCCGCTGCCAAGGCGCGCCAGGACGTGGTCGACCAGGGCTACGCCCAGGCGGCCCGGTCGGTGAGCGCCTCGGGCCTGGGCGAGGCCTCGGGGCAGGGGGCTTCGGCCGTCGGCGCTTCTGGCCTGGGGGTGAGCTTCGGCTCGACGGGGCTGGGTCTGTCGCTGGCCGGCGGCGAGCCGCTGGACGCCGGCTCGGCCTATGGCGGAGCCAGCCAGTCCTCGGGCGCCTGGTGGCGTCAGGAGGCTGGTTCGGACCTGCTGGGCGGCGGCTCGCTGGCCGCGCGACTGGCGGCGATGGACGCCGGTCCCGGTCAGGGTCTGGGCTTGGCCGCCTCCGGCGCGCTCGACCCGGCGCTGGTCCAGAACCAGGCGCTGCTGCGCCAGGCCATGGCCGGCTTCGGCGGCCAGGCCGGCGGCGGGGCGGCGGTCTGGAGCCGTGACGGGGCCTCGCGCGAGACGCCGCTGGCGGCTTCGGCCGGCCTCAAGGCCGCGGCCGCCCAGCCGCTGCTGACGGCCTAGGGCGCGCCAGGGTCACGCGCCCGCGCCTGACCCGCTTGGCCTTGTCCCGATGCGAAAGCTGGAGTCTGGAAGGCTCCAGGCCTTTCCTGCTACCACCTAGAGTACAAGGCCGGCTCTCCATCGCGGAGAGCCGGCCGACCTAACGGAGTTTCGATCATGGCCGACGGCGCTGCTTCCGCGACCGCTCCCCAGAAGACGGTGTCCCAGGTTCTGGGCGAGATCACCTGGCTGCTGACCCAGTCGCCGGTGCACAAGCAGCTGTTCATCGGCGACCTGGAATGGTTCGCCATGCCGGCCGTGCTGCTCGAGCAGTTCCGCATCTGGAACGGCCCCAACAGCCCCGCCGCCGTGGCCTTCTGGGCCTTCGTCTCCGAGGAGACCGAAGAGCGCCTGGTGGCCGGCGCCAAGAAGCTGCGGGCCGATGAATGGCAGGCCGGCGATCGGCCCTGGCTGATCGAGCTGGTCGCTCCGTTCGGCGGCCAGGACGAGATCCTCGCCGATCTCGCCGCCAACGTCTTCCCTGGCAAGAGCTTCAAGTTCCACACCGTCGACCCCGACGGCCAGCGCGTGGTCGTCTCCTATCCCCCGCAAGCCCAAGCCTGAGGCGAGGGCTTCGACGCCGGCCTAGTCGGCCGGCGTCAGGGCCGTGACGACCTGTTCGCAGAGGCGGTGAGTCTCCAGGGCGTCGAGAGCCGACAGTCGGCGGCCTTCGCGCACGGCCGACAGGAAAGCCTCGACCAGGCCCTCGAAGCCGCGCTGGCGGCCGACCGACGTCCAGTTTCCGCGCCGGGTCAGACGCTCGCCGCCGGCGTAGTCGATGACGTCGGACAGTTCGGCGACCCGCAGCTTGCCGCCATGGCCCGAGACCTCCAGCACCTCCTCGTCGGCGCCGCTGTCGCGGTTCATGATCGCGAAGGCGTCGACGCCGGGTCCGGCGAGATGAAGGCTTGCGTGCCGCATCTTGCCATCGATCGCGCTTCCGCTGATCCGCGCCTCGTTCGCCGTCGGGGCCAGGAAGCGGATGGTGTCGATGGCGTGGATGAAGTCGTCGAACACCGCTCGGCGCAGGCCGTCGGGATAGGCGCGGCGGTTCTTCTGCATCAGCACCAGCGGCGCCTTCAGGCCGGCGGCGGCCACGTATGAGGGCGCGAAGCGGCGGTTGAAGCCGACGGCCAGCGACACGCCGCGCGTCTCGGCCAGGTCCACCAGAGCTTCTGTTTCCACCAGGGTGTCGGCGATGGGCTTGTCGACCAGGGTCGGCACGCCGGCCTCGATCAGTCGGCGGACGATCTCCGGATGGGCCTCGGTCGCGGCATGGACGAAGGCGGCGTCGAGCCCCTGGGCCAGGGCCTCGTCAAGATCGGTGTGCAGCCGGTCCACACGCCAGGCCGCGCCGAGGTCGTCCAGGGTGGCGGTGCTGCGGGTGACGAAGGCCAGATGCACGTCGGGACGTATGCCCAGCACCGGGAGGTAGGCTTTGCGGGCGATGTCGCCCAGGCCGATCATCGCCACGCGCATGGTCTTAAAGCCCCTTGCCCAAGTGCTCCGCCAAGTCGCTTGCGTCCCAATGTTCGTCGCGCGGCGCAAGGAAGATCGGCGTCTCGCGCTCGAAGGCGCGCAGGGCGTCGGCGGTCTGGGCGAGGTCGGGCGCGTCGAGGCTCTCGCTCATGACGATGGCGGCGATGGTCGCGCCCCGGGCCCGCAGGGCGACGAGGGCGGTCAGCACGTGGCTGATCGTGCCCAGATACGAGCCTGCGATCAGCAGCACCGGCAGGTCGAGCGTGGCGATCAGGTCGAGATTGGTCGCCTCGTCGGTCAGGGGCGACATGACGCCGCCGGCGCCTTCGACCAGCATCAGTTCGTGGTCGCCGGCCAGGGCCGCGCGGCAGTCGGCGGCCAGGTCCTCGAGCGCAAGCGTGTCGCCCTCCAGCCGGGCGGCGAGGTTCGGGGCCAGCGGCGCGCGATAGCGGCGCGGCGAGATCCGGGGCAGGGCGGCCGGGTCGCCCAGAGCTTCGGCGAGGCGGGCCGGGTCGCTGGCGGAAGGGGCCTCGGGATCGAAGCCGCTGACGACCGGCTTGAAGGCGTCCACGGCGATACCGCGCGCCTTCAGCGCCCGGATCAGGGCGCAGGCGACATGGGTCTTGCCGATGTCGGTGCCCGTGCCGGCGACGAACAGGGCGGTCATGCTTTCGCGTCCACATAGGGGCGGACGAGGGCGGCCAGGCGCAGGACCTCGTCGTCGGGATGGTCGGCGCTGAAGGCCAGGCGCAGGCGGGCCGTGCCGGCGGGAACCGTGGGCGGACGGATGGCGACCACGAGGAAGCCCTCGGCCTCCAGGGCGGCGGAGGCGGCCAGGGCCGCGTCCGCCTCGCCGATCACCACCGGCACGATCGGGCTCTCGGCGCGGGGCAGGCCGGCGGCCTGCGTGAACAGCCGCGCCTTGCGCAGCGGCTCGGCGGCGAAGGCGGGATCGGCCTCGATCAGGTCCAGCGCTGCGATGGCGGCGGCGGCCGAGGCCGGCGGCAGACCGGTGGTGTAGACGACGGTGCGGGCCCGGGTCTTCAGGAAGTCGACCACGCTCTGCGAGGCGCACAGATAGCCGCCGTAGGAGCCCAGGGCCTTGGACAGGGTGCCCATCTGCAGCGGGATCACGGCGTCGGGGAACAGGGCGGCCGTGCCCTTGCCCCCGCCCAGCACGCCGACGCCGTGGGCGTCGTCGATCAGCAGCCAGGCGTCGTTGGCCTCGCAGACCGCCGACAGCCAGTCCAGCGGCGCGACGTCGCCGTCCATCGAGAACACCCCGTCGGTGGCGACGATGGCGTGGCGGAAGGTCGAGCGGTGCTCGGCCAGCAGTTCGGCCAGGGCGTCGCTGTCGTTGTGCGGGAAACTCACCACCTTGGCGCCGGACAGCTGCGCCCCGGCCCAGATGCAGGCATGGGCCAGTTCGTCGACGAAGACGACGTCCTGCTTGCCGGCGAAGGTCGGGATCACGCCGGTGTTGGCCAGGTAGCCGGAGCCGAACACCACGCAGGCTTCGGTCCCTTTGAGGCGGGCGAGGCGGGTTTCAAGCTCGGAAATCAGAGGGCTGTCGCCGGTGACCAGACGCGAAGCCCCCGAGCCCGCGCCGTAGTCCGCCACGGCGGCCTGGGCGGCGGCGATCACGGCGGGGTGCTGCGACAGGCCCAGATAGTCGTTGCAGGAGAAGGACAGCAGGCGCTTGCCGTCACGCTCGACGACCGCGCCGGGCAGGCGACGGGTGGGCTTCAGCCGGCGGCGCAGGCTCATGGCCTCCAGGGCCGCGAGCTTGCCGCTCGCGAAGGCGTCCAGACTGTGCATTCCGATTCCTGTTTGCCCAGATTCCCATTTGCCTGGGGGGCCCGGGACGCTCTAGGCAAGCCACCCCGCCGGCGCAACGAAGGATCGTCATGAGCACCCCCGACTGGCTCACCGAAGGCGCCAAGCACGTCTGGCGGCCCTACTGCCAGATGAAGACGGCCCCGGCGCCGCTTCCGGTGGTGCGCACGCATGGCTCGCGGATCGTGCTGGCCGACGGGCGCGAACTGGTGGACGGCATCGCCAGCTGGTGGACGGCCTGCCACGGCTACAACCACCCCCACATCGCCGCCGCCGTGCGCGAGCAGCTTGAGGCCATGCCGCACGTGATGTTCGGCGGTCTGGGCCATGAACCGGCCTATCGCCTTGCCGCGCGGCTGGCGGCGATCCTGCCGGGGGATCTGAACCACGTGTTCTTCGCCGAGTCCGGCTCGGTCTCGGTCGAGATCGCCATGAAGATGGCGCTGCAGTTCCATATCAATCGCGGCGAGCGCGGGCGCACGCGCTTCCTGTCGTTCCGCGGCGGCTATCACGGCGACACCCTGGCGACGATGACGGTCTGCGACCCGGAGGAGGGGATGCACAGCCTGTTCTCGGGTGTCATGCCGAGCCAGGTGATCGCCGACCTGCCCCTGAACGACGCGTCCGAAGCCGCCCTCGACGCCCTGCTCGCCGAGCGGGGCGGGGAGATCGCCGCCATGCTGACCGAGCCCCTGGTGCAGGGCGCCGGCGGCATGCTGTTCCACGATCCCGAAGTGCTGCGCCGCCTGCGCCGTTTGGCCGACAAGCACGGCGTGCTGCTGATCTTCGACGAGATCTTCACCGGCTTTGGCCGCACGGGCGAGCTTTTCGCCATGCAGGCGGCCGGGATCGAGCCCGACATCGTCACGCTTTCGAAGGCCCTCACGGGGGGAACCCTGCCGTTGTCGGCGGCTGTGGCCTCGCGCAAGGTGTTCGAGGCCTTCTGGTCCGACGACGCCGGCGCGGCCCTGATGCATGGGCCGACCTACATGGGCAATGCGCTGGCCTGCGCCGCCGCCAACGCCTCGCTCGACCTCTTTGAGGCCGAAACCTGGAACGCCGACGTGGCGCGGATCTCGGCCGCGTTAAAGGAAGGGCTGGAGCCTTGCCGCGGCGTGCCGGGCGTCGTCGACGTGCGGGTGCTGGGCGCGATCGGCGTCGTCGAGTTCGCCTCGCCGGTGGCGGTCGGGGCGCTATGCCAGGCCTTCGCGGAGAAGGGCGCGTGGATCCGGCCGATGGGCAAGGTGGTCTATCTGACCCCGGCCTTCACGACGCCGGACGCGGACCTGGAGATCCTGCTGTCGGCCATTCGCGAGGTCATTGGAGCCGGCGGGGTTGAAGGAACCGGCGGGGTCTGATCCAAGCGGCCCCATGTCCGCCTCCACCGGCCCCCTGACGACGCTCGAGCGTCTCGCGATCCTGGCGATCATCATGACCTGGGGACTGAACAACGCCGCGGCCAAGGTGGCGACCGCCGCCCTGCCGCCGATGATGGTGGGCGGCCTGCGCTTCGCGCTGGCCCTGGCCTTCCTGTTCCCGTTCGTGCGGCCGCCGTTTCCGGACTGGAAGCGGTTGCTGGCGATCGTGCTGCTGTCGGGGCCGATCCACTTCGGGATCATCTATCTGGCGTTCGGCATGGCCAAGTCGCTGAGCCCGCTGGTGGTGGCCACCCAGCTGTGGATCCCGTTCACGGCCCTGTTCGCCTGGCGCATGCTGGGCGAGACCATGCGCATGCCGGCCGTCGCCGGGCTGGCCGTCGCCTTCGCCGGCGTGGCTTGGATGAGTCTTGACCCCCACGGCGCGGCCGACCTGCCGGCCATCGTGCTGGGCGTCATCGCCGCCGCGATCTGGGCGGTGGCCACGGTGCTGGTGCGCAAGACCCCGGGCGTGAAGCCGCTGAAGGTGCAGGGCATGACGGCGCTGGTCGCCGCGCCGGCTCTGATCGCCCTGTCCTTCGCCTTCGAGCCCGATGTGATCCCCCGCGTTACGGCCGCGCCGCCGATCGCCTGGGCCTGCGTGGTGTTCGCCGGAGTGGTCTCGACCATCGGGGCCAGCGCCCTGCTGTTCTGGCTGGTGCAGCGGCGCGAGGCCGGGCGGGTGACGCCCTATTTCCTGCTGACGCCGCTGGTCTCGTGCACGATCGGGGTGCTGTTCATGGGCGACGACCTGTCGCCGCAGCTGGTCATCGGCGGCGGGGCGACCATGCTGGGCGTGGCCCTGGTGGCCCTGACCGAGAAGAAGACCCCGCCGGTCGTCGAGCCGGCCTGAGGGCCGCCTACCTAGCGAACCAAAGCGCGGCAAGCGGCGTTGAGCCTCCACACATGGAGCTCTACCGCATGAACCTGATCCGTCCGCTTTCCCTCGCCGCTGTCGCCGCCGTCGCCCTGCTGGGCCTTTCCGCCTGCGACAAGGACGCCGGCAAGACCCAGAAGACCACGGGCAAGGTCGAGTCCGCCGTCGGCACGATCACCGGCGACAAGGAGCTCAAGAAGGAAGGCAAGAAGGACAAGGTGGTCGGCGGCGTGCGCTCGGGCGACCTGGAAGGCGCGGTGAAGGACGCCAAGAAGAACTGACGGTGGGGCGGAGAGGGCTCAGTCCTCTCCGCCGTCCCTCCAGCGCCAGGGCGCGTCGCTGGTCTTCCAGGCGATCCAGACCACGCCCAGGGTGGACGTGATCACCACGATCGACAGCGGAAGAGGGCGGCCCGCCAGGAGCGCGGAGGCGGCGATCAGCAAGGCAAGGTGGACGGCCAGAACGACCCAGCCCTGCCAGGCGCAGGGCAACCCCGCGCCATAGCCGAACCGCTTGACCCTGAACCACGGCTTGGCCATGGCCGCGCCTCCCCCCGATGTTTTCTTATGCGGGCAAATGTACGCCCAGTTCGCCGGCCAGGTCGCGCACGAACTGCCAGGCCACCCGGCCCGAACGCGCGCCGCGCAGCTGCGACCATTGCAGGGCCCGCCGCTCCAGGTTCTCGACCTTCAGGCCAAAGCGCTCGGCATAGGTGTTGATCGCCGCCAGGTAGGTCGGCTGGTCCATGGGCGGGAAGCCGATCCACAGGCCGAAACGGTCGGAGACGCTCATCTCCTCCTCGGCGTTCTCGGCCGAGGCGATCGCGCCCTGGCTCTCGGCGTGGTCGCGCGGCATCAGGTGGCGACGGTTGGAGGTCGAGACGAACAGCACGTTCTCCGGCGGACCGGCCACGCCGCCTTCCAGCGCCGACTTCAGGGCCTTGGCCGCCGCCGCGCCGTCCTCGAACGACAGGTCGTCGCACAGCACCACGAAGCGCTCGCTCCGCACGCGCAGGGCGTCGAACAGCGGGGGCAGGGCGGCCACCTCGTCGCGATCGACCTCGACCAGCTTCAGATCCGGATATTCGGCCGTCAGGGCCATGAAGGCCGACTTGGTCAGCGAGCTCTTGCCCGTGCCGCGCACGCCCCACAGCAGCACGTGGTTGCACGGCAGGCCGGTGGCGAAGCGGCGCAGGTTCTGGATGAAGCGGTCCTTCTGGCGCTCGATCCCCACCAAAAGCTCGATATCCATCGCGTAGTCGGGCGCGGGCAGGAAGGCGCCCGACACCGGCTCATGCCGGAACAGGCGCGCCCCCGAGAAGTCCGGGGCGACGGCGGCTGGCGGGGCCAGGCGCTCCAGGGCGTCGGCGATGCGGGCGAGCAGGGGCAGGGCGGCTTCGGTCATGGCCACGCTCCTTACCCCCTCGCGCTCTCATTGCAAAAGGGTTGGCATTGCAAAAGGGCCGGCATTGCAAAAGGGCCCTCATTGCAAAAGGGAGGGTGAACGCATAGCTTCCGCCGACTTGGCGGGGGCCCTATTTCAGACGTCCCCTGCCGCTTGAAATTCTTGGAGACGTTATGCCGAGCGATCCGAACGCGTTGATCCAGGCTTTTGGCCTGCCTGTGATCCTGATCGTGTTTTTCTACTTCATGATCCTGCGCCCGCAGCAAAAGCGTCAGAAGGAACATCAGGCTACGATCAACAACCTGAAGCGCGGCGACAACGTCGTGCTGTCGAGCGGCGTGCTCGGCAAGGTTGTCCGTGTCGAGGAAAAGGAAGTCGGCGTCGAGATCGCCCAGGGCGTCACCGTCAAGGTGCGCAAGGGCATGATCACCGAAGTCACGGCCAAGGGCGATCCCGCTCCGGCCAACGATCCGAAGAACTGAGTAAGATCAGGTCCAACTAGCCCGCCCTGGCGCCCCGGCGTCGTCGAGAGCCCCGTAGTCCATGCTGAGCCTATCCCGCTGGAAGATCGCCATCGTCACCTTGTCGGTGATCTTCGGCATCGTCTTCACCCTGCCGAACCTGCTGCCGCAGAAGACGCTAGACGCCCTGCCGGGATGGGTTCCCAAGCAGAAGCTGAACCTCGGCCTCGACCTCCAGGGCGGGTCGTACCTCCTGTACGAGGTCGACACCGCCGCCCTGCGCAAGGAGCGCCTGGGCAACCTGGTCGAAGACACGCGCACCACCCTGCGCACGGCCGGCATCAGCTTCAACGGCCTGGGTGAGTCGAACGGCGTCATCTCGGTCCGCATCGACGACGGCTCGAAGGTCGCCGCGGCCGTGACCGAGCTGAACAAGCTCGGCAGCCCGCTGCCGGGCGCGCTGACCAAGGACGTGGTCGTCTCGACCAAGTCCGACCAGCGCATCGAACTGACCTTCGCGCCCGAGGCCGCCCGCGCCGACGCCGCCAAGGCCGTCGAGCAGTCGATCGAGACCATCCGTCGCCGGATCGACAGCCTGGGCACCAAGGAACCGACGATCACCCGTCAGGGGACCGATCGCATCGTCATCCAGGCCGCCGGCGAAAGCGATCCCGAACGCCTGAAGGCCGTGATCGGCAAGACCGCCAAGCTGACCTTCCAGATGGTCGACGAAACGGTCACGCCGGAAGAAATGCAGTCGGGCCGCATGCCGCCCGGCGTGGTCATGGTGCCCAGCGCCGATGGCTACGCACCGGCCTACGCCCTGAAGAAGCGCGCCCTGGTCTCGGGCGACGACCTCGAAAGCGCCGACCAGGCCTTCGACGGCCAGAGCGGCCGCCCGGTGGTCTCGTTCCGCTTCAAGGGCCCCGGCGCGCGCAAGTTCGGCGACGCCACCGCCCGCAACATCGGCAAGCGCTTCGCCATCGTCCTCGACAACAAGGTGATCTCCGCGCCGACCATCCAGGGCGCGATCCTGGGCGGCTCGGGCCAGATCACCGGCAACTTCACGGTCGAAAGCGCCGCGGAACTGTCGCTGCTGCTGCGCTCCGGCGCGCTGCCGGCCCAGCTTAACATCGAAGAGCAACGCACCGTCGGCGCCGAACTGGGCGCGGACGCGGTCAAGGCCGGCGCCATCTCGCTGGCCATCGGCGCCGCGGCGATGTTCGTCTTCATCATCCTGGCCTACGGCCTGTTCGGCGTGTTCGCGGCCATGGCCCTGGTGGCCAACGTGCTGCTGATCGTCGGCATCATGTCGTTCACCCAGGCGACCCTGACCTTCCCGGGCATCGCCGGCCTGATCCTGACGCTGGCCGTCGCCGTCGACGCCAACGTGCTGATCTACGAGCGCATGCGCGACGAGGCGGCCGCGGGACGATCGCCGATGTCGGCGGCCGACACCGGCTACCGGCTGGCGCTGGTGTCGATCCTCGACGCCAACATCACCAGCCTGATCTCGGCCGGCATCATGTTCAGCTTCGGCTCGGGTCCGGTGAAGGGCTTCGCCTGGACCCTGGCCATCGGCGTGTTCACCTCGCTGTTCACCGCCATCATCATCACTCAAGTGCTCATCGGTTGGTGGTTCAAGGCCGCCAAGCCGAAGAAGCTGCCGATCGCGTAAGGATCAAAGCTCATGGCTGCTTGGCCCCTCATCCGCCTGATCCCGCGCTCGACCCACTATCGCTTCGTGCGCTGGGCGCCTGTCGCCGCGGTTATCTCGCTCGTCCTGATCCTCGGCTCGGGCGTGTCGTTCTTCACCCAGGGCCTGAACCTGGGCATCGACTTCAAGGGCGGCGTCGCCCTTGAAGCCCGTACGCCCGCGACTGCCCCTATCGACCTCGACAAGCTGCGCGCCGTCGCCAAAGGCACCGGCGCGCACGACGTGCAGGTCCAGGGCTTCGGCGCGCCGAACTCGGCGATGGTCCGCTTCCTGCCCACCGAGGGCGGCAACGCCCAGGTCGAGGCCAACCGCATCAAGGGCGAGATCATCGCCAAGTTCCCCGGCATGACCATGCCGGCGCCGACCGTCATCGGCGCCAAGGTCTCGGGCGAGCTGCTGATGGGCGGCTTCAAGGCGCTGGGCATCGCCCTGCTGCTGATGCTCGGCTACATCTGGTTCCGCTTCCAGTGGCAGTTCGGCGTCGGCGCCGTCGTGGCCGTGTTCCACGACATTATCCTGACCCTGGGCGTGCTGTCGGTGATGCAGATCGAGTTCTCGATGACCTCGGTCGCGGCCCTGCTGACGGTCATCGGCTACTCGATGAACGAAAAGGTCATCACCTTCGACCGCCTCAAGGAAAACCTGCGCAAGTACAAGTCGACGCCGCTGCGCGAGATCATCGACCTGTCGGAGAACGAGCGTCTGTCGCGGACGATCATCACCGGCTCGACGGCGCTGCTGGCGCTGGGCGGCACGATGATCTTCGGCGGCCCGGTGCTGTTCCCGCTGGTCTTCACCATGGTGTTCGGCATCATCATCGGCACCTATTCGTCGATCTACATCGCCCTGCCGATCATCCTGGTCTGGGGCCTGAAGCGCGGCGACGAGGAAGCCAAGCCGATCAAGCTCGGCGCGGCCAGCCGCCCGTGAGCCAGGCGCTCACTCCGCGCCAGCCCCCGTCGATCGACGCCTGGGGCGGCGGCGGCTTCCGGGTCTCCGGCGTCTGGCGTCCCGGTTCGCTGCTGATCATCGACGATCAGCCGGTGGACTGGGGCGCCACGTCGCTGGCCGACCTGACTCCCGAAGCCTTCGCCCCGGTCTACGCCGCGGGCGGGGCGGTGGAGTTCGTGCTGCTGGGCGTGGGTCTGGCCAACGCCCTGCCGCCGCGCCCCGTGCGCGACGCCCTGAAGGCCGCGGGCCTGGGTCTCGAGTTCATGAGCACCGAGGCCGCCGCCCGCACCTACAACGTCCTGGCCAGCGAAGGCCGCCGGCTCGCCGCGGCTCTGATCGCGGTTTAGCGTCCAAAACTCCTCCCCCGTGAAACGGGGGAGGGGGACCGCGAAGCGGTGGAGGGGGCGAGTTCAAGCGCCGCGCTTTGTCACTCGCCCCCTCCGTCACGCCGCGTATCCGCAGCGCGCCACCTCCCCCGTTTCTCGGGGGAGGAGCAGGAAGCGCGGCGAAGCCGAGGCCTTCGCTTCCCCGACTCTCGCGCAGCCCCTATCCTGGCCGCCACGCAACGGCTTCAGGGGGCTGAATTGTCCGGGATCCTCACCAACTTCCGCAGCACCATCATCGTCAGCTTCGTGCTGGCCCTGATCATGGTGTTCGGCTTCGGGCATAGCCCCAGCGGCTTCCACGGCGCCTACTGGCAGGCGGTGTTCCGCTGGCTGCACGTGCTGTTCGGCATCCTGTGGATCGGGCTGCTCTACTACTTCAACTTCGTGCAGATCCGGGTGATGCCGAGCATCCCGGCCGAGCTGAAGCCGGCGGTGACCAAGTACATCGCGCCCGAAGCCCTGTTCTGGTTCCGCTGGGCGGCCCTGGCCACCTGGCTGATGGGCATGATCGTGGCCTTCAGCCGCGGCTACCTGATGGAAGCCATGACCCTGGGCGCCTGGCACGGCTACCAGCGCGGCGTCGACATGGGCTTCACCTTCATCGGCATGGGCATGTGGCTGGCGACGATCATGTTCGTGAACGTCTGGGGCGTGATCTGGCCGAACCAGAAGCGGGCCCTGGGCCTCGTGCCGGCCGACGACGAGACCAAGGCCAAGGCGGCCAAGCTCGCCATGCTGTTCTCGCGCATCAACACCCTGCTCAGCATCCCGATGCTGGTGACGATGACGATGTACCAGACGCTGTTCGGCTGATCGGCCGACGGTTCGGATCAAGGCCCGCCCATCCGGCGGGCCTTTTTCTTTGGGGCTTACGGGGGCATAAGCCGCGCCATGTCCGCAGCCCCCGACAACCCCTACGATTCCGGCCTCGACGAGCTGGTCCGCCGCATGGACCCGGATCGCTGGCTGGCCAGCCGCTTCGTCGCCGACCTGGCGGCGCGGGCCGACGTCGTGGCCCTGCTGGCCTTCAACTACGAACTGGCGCGGGTGGCCGGCGGCGTCACCAACGCCCTGATGGGCGAGATCCGCCTGACCTGGTGGCGCGAGGCGATGGAGGAACTGGCCGCCGGCCAGCCGCCGCGCAAGCACCCCGCCGTCGAGGCCTTGGCCGCCTCCGGCGTCGATCCCCTGGCCCTGGCGCGGATGGCGGAGGCGCGTCTGGCCGACCTGGAAGAAACGCCCTTTATCGACGAAGCCGCCGTGCTGGCCTATCTCGACGCCACCGCCGGCGCCCTGGCGGGTCTTGTCGCCCAGCGCCTGGATCCCGCCGCCGATCCCGCGTCCGTGCGCGCCGCGGCCCGGGCCTACGGCCTGGCGGGCCTGTGGCGGCTGAAGCTGGCCGGTCGCTCGCGCCTGCCGTTCAAATGGACCGCCGCCGACCTCCAGGCCCATGTGGCCGAGCAGAGGGCGGCCGCCCGCGCCGAGCTGAAGGCCCTGCCGATCGCGGCCTTCCCGGCCGTCGCCGTCGTCGCCCTGGCGGGCGAGCAGGCGAGGGGGCGCGACCTGGGCGAACTCGAAAAAAAGGCCCGCCTGACCTGGTCGGTCGCGACGGGCCGGATCTGATGCTCGACTCCCTTCCCCCTCGATGGGGGAAGGGCCGGGGATGGGGGTGACTGGGGCCTCGGCCGCTTCACCCCCATCCGACCCGCTTCGCGGGCCACCTTCCCCCATCAAGGGGGAAGGGCGCGTTTTCTGTTACTTCCCCGTCCATTCGTTCAGCCAGCCCAGCACCTCGTCGTGCCACTGGACAGAATTCTGGGCCTTCAGCACCCAGTGGTTCTCGTTGGGGAAGTACAGCAGCTTGCTGGGCACGCCCTTGCGCTGCAGGGCCGTGAAGGTGGCGATGCCTTCCTCGAGCGGCACGCGGAAGTCGTTCTGGCCCTGGACGACCAGGGTCGGCACGCTCCATTGCGCCACGTGGTCGGCCGGGTTGAACTTGGCGTAGGTGGTGTTGGGCTCCCACGGCGTTCCGCCGTTCTCCCATTCGCTGAACCACAGCTCTTCGGTCGAGTAGCCCATGAAGCGGCTGTCGAAGATGCCGTCGTGGTTCACCAGGCACTTCCAGGGCTGCTTCCACTGGCTGGCGATCCAGTTGATCATGAAGCCGCCGTACGAGCCGCCCAGGGCGCAGGCGCGGTCCTGGTCGAGGAAGGCGTACTTCTGGGTCGCGAAGGCCCAGCCCTTCTGCAGGTCTTCCAGCGGGCGGTCGCCCCAGTGCTGGCTGATCGCGTCGGTGAAGCCCTGGCCGTAGCCGGTCGAGCCGTGGAAATCGATCATCACCACGGCATAGCCGGCGCCGGCGTAGGTCTGGGCGTTCCAGCGGTAGTGGAAGAGGTTGCCAAACGAGCCCTGCGGGCCGCCGTGGATCAGGAAGGCCACCGGATACTTCTTCGACGGATCGAAGTTGGCGGGCTTGACCAGATAGCCGTGCACGGTCTCGTCGTTCCAACCCTTGAAGCTGAACTGCTCGGCCTCGCCCATGGCCACGCCGTCCAGCTTGTCGGCGTTGAGGCCGGTCAGCTTGATCGGCTCGCCCTTGCCCTTCGGGAGGAGGGCGTAGAGCTGGCCCGGGGTTTTCAGGTTGTCCTGAGCGATGACGGTCTGGCCGCCGGCGACGCTGAACGCGCTGACGTGGCCCTCGCCGGTCAGGGCCACAGCCTTGCCGGTCTTGACGTCGATGGCGAACAGCCGGGTCTGACCCACGTCCTCGGCGGTCGTGTAGATGGTCTTTCCGTCGGCGCTGAAGGTGATCGACTGGGCCGAGCGGTCCCAGGCCGGGGCCACTTCACGCACCTTGCCGTTCTCGCGCACCATGATCCCGAAGCGGTCGGCCTCGAAGCCCGGGCGCTTCATGGCCAGCCACGCTTCCGTCTTGCCGTCCGGCGAGAAGGTCGGCTGGGCGTCCCAGGCCTTGTTGTCTTCGGTGAGGTTCGTGGGCTTGGCCGAGCCGTCGACCGGAACCGACCACAGGTCGTAGTCGGTCTGCCAGGGCTCGTCGCGGCCGGCGACCTTGGCCGAGAACACCACGGTCTTGCCGTCGGGGCTGATGGTGAAGTCCTCGTCGCCGCCGAACGGCTTGGTCGGCGCGTCGCCGTCGAAGCCGGCCATCAGCGCCTTCGCCTCGCCCGTCGCCACGCCCGAGGCGTCCAGCGTGTAGGCGTAGAGATGGTTCTTCGTGCCGTCGTTCCAGGTGTCCCAGTGGCGGATGAACAGCTTGTCGTAGACGACGCCCGTGGTCTTCTGGGCCTTGCGGGCGTCCAGGCGCTCCTGGGTGCAGGCGAGGGTGGGGCAGTCGGGGAAGACGGCCTGGCTGATCACCACGGTCTTGCCGTCGGCCGACACCTTGAAGGCGCCGACGTCGAACGGGGCCTTGGTCACCTGGACGGCGGTGTCACCCGATGCATCGGTGCGGAACACCTGGTCGGAGCCGGCGCGGCCCGACAGGAAGTAGATGCTCTTGCCGTCGGCCGACCAGCGGGCGCTGGAGACGCCGCCGTCCGACACCGCCAGGCGGCGCGGGGCGATCCTGGCCTTCAGGTCGGCGACCCACAGGGAGAACGAGGCCTTGTTGGCCGGCAGGTCCATCGTCCGCACCAGGTAGATCACCTGGCGGCCGTCCGGCGACACCTTGGGCTCGCTGACGCGCTCGAGCGTGACCATGTCCTTGGCTGTGAAGCCTCGACCCTGGGCGGAAGCGGCCGGGGCTACCGCGAAGGCGGCGAGCGAAAGGGCGAGGGCGGAGGCGGCGATGCGCAAGGTCTTGGTCATGGAAGTCGTGGTCCAGGCGGCTCTGATGCCAGAAAACGCGCGGAGCCTAGCGGCGCCTTGCGTCCGATGCCAGGGGCGAGGGCACAGGTTTCCGCCGAGGCTGGAGCATGCTGCGGCGCCGTTCGCGAGCAAGGCGGAAATGGGGCGCCGAAATGGCGAAAACGCCTTATCCCACAAGGCCTTGGGTAGGTAACAATCAGAAACAGGACTTGCATTGCTGCGGCGCGGCGAAGCTCGTAGACGGTAAATGGGGACGAATAGGCGGCCGCCAGAGCCGCTCCCAAAGTAGATCAAAGGTTTCTCGTGTCGGTTTCGCCTTATCATCAGCACACGGTCGCAGGACCGGTGATCTTCGCAGGGATCGGCCTGCACACGGGCGCGCACGTGCGCGTCGCCGTGCGCCCCGCCGCCCCCGACAGCGGGATCGTCTTCGTGCGCACCGACGTCCAGGACCGCGACAACCGCGTGCCGGTTCGCGGCGACGCCGTGGTGCAGACCCAGCTGGGCACCGTCATCGCCAACGCCGCCGACGTCCGCGTCTCGACCATCGAGCACCTGATGGCCGCCCTGGCCGCCCTGTCGGTCGACAACTGCGTCGTCGAGCTCGACGGTCCCGAAGTGCCGATCATGGACGGCTCGTCCGAGCCCTTCGTGCAGATTCTCGACCGCGCCGGTCGCCGCCGGCAGGAAGCCGCGCGCCGCTACATCGAGATCCTGTCGCCGATCGAGGTGATCGAGGGCGACAAGCGCGCCACCCTTTCTCCGGCCGAATCCTTCGAAGTGGCCTTCGAGATCGCCTTCGCCAGCAAGGCCATCGGCCGCCAGCGCGTCGATCTGGCCATCGACGAGCACAGCTTCCGCAAGGAACTGTCGAACTGCCGCACCTTCGGCTTCCTGCGCGAGGTCGAGGCCCTGCGCGACATCGGCCTGGCCCGTGGCGGCTCGATGGAGAACGCCGTGGTCATCGACGGCGACCGCGTGCTCAATCCCGAAGGCCTGCGCCGCTCGGACGAGTTCGTGCGCCACAAGGCCCTGGACGCCGTCGGCGACCTTTATGTCATCGGCGCTCCGATCCTTGGCAGGTTCGAAGGAATCCTGGCCGGACACGGCCTCAATAACGCCGCGGTTCGTGCGTTGATGGGGCAACCGCGCGCTTGGCGCTGGCGCGCCTATGCGCCGGAGCTCGCCGAAGCGGTCTGATCAATCGGGGGAACGCTCCCGCCGCTTCGGCTTTCATTTGCGCCCGCATCGACGTGGTGTAGAAGCCTTGGTTCGGCGCGGGGGCGCGCTAATGCTTCTAGGGTGAGAGAGTCCGTGCTTCGCAAAATCTCGGGACGTTCGGCCGTTTCCATCATGGCCGTGCTCGCCGCCTTGTCGGTGACCGCCTGCGCCGGCAAGCCTAAGAAGCCGACCCTCGTCTATGAGGAGCGTCCGGTCGAACTGCTGTACTCCACCGGCTCCAGCCGCCTGGACCGCGGCAGCTGGAACGAAGCCGTCGATTACTTCCGCGAAGTGGAGCGTCAGCACCCCTATTCGGAATGGTCGCGCCGCTCGATCCTGATGACCGGCTACGCCCACTACATGGGCAACCAGTATTCCGAAGCGATCGGCGACGCCGACCGCTTCATCTCGCTGTACCCGGGCAATCCGTCGGCCTCGTACGCCTTCTATCTGAAGGCCGTCTGCTACTTCGAGCAGATCGTCGACGTGAACCGTGACCAGGCCGCCACCGAGCAGGCGCTCGCCGCCCTGCGCGACGTCGTCCAGCGCTATCCCAACAGCGAATACGCCCAGGACGCCCGCCTGAAGATCGACATGGTCAACGACCAGCTGGCCGGCAAGGAAATGGCCATCGGCCGCTGGTACCTGCGCGACGGCAAGACCCTGGCCGCCATCGGCCGCTTCAAGACCGTCGTCGACCGCCACCAGACCACCTCGCACACCCCCGAAGCCCTCTACCGCCTGGTCGAGGCCTATCTGACCCTGGGCCTCAACGACGAGGCCAAGCGCAACGGCGCGGTGCTGGGCTACAACTTCCCGGGCGACCGCTGGTACGCCGACGCCTACAAGCTGCTGAACGACGCGGGCCTCAAGCCCGCCGTCGAGCCGCTGAAGGCCGGCAACAAGCGCAACCTGCTCGAACGCGTCCTGACCCGCGACAAGGACGCGACCCTCGCGCCTCCGGGCGAGAAGAAGAAAAAGGGCGGCCTGATGGGCGTCCTCGGGATGTAAGCAGAGACATCAGAAGAGACATCAGACAGGCGGGCCGTTGCAAAACGGCCCGTTTTTCTTTTGTTCTCAAAGGGCTGCCCATCCCCCTTTGAAAAACTGCGATTCCCGGCGATCCTCGCGACCATGCTGATCGGTCTCTCCATCCGCGACGTGGTGCTCATCGAGAGCCTGGACCTGGCCATCGGGCCGGGCCTGACCGCGTTGACCGGCGAGACCGGGGCCGGCAAGTCGATCATTCTCGACGCCCTGGGCCTGGCGACCGGAGCCCGCGCCGACGCCGGCCTGGTGCGTCGCGGCGCCGCCGGCCACGCCAGCGCCACCGCCATCTTCGCCCTGGCCCCCGACCATCCCGCCTTCGCCTATCTCGACGACAAGGGCCTGGACTACGCCCGTGACGAGGACCTGGTCCTGCGCCGCCAGCTGTCGCCCGACGGCCGTTCGCGCGCCTTCGTCAACGACCAGGCCACCAGCGTCGGCGTGCTCAAGGACCTCGGGGCGCTGCTGCTCGAGGTGCACGGCCAGCACGAGACTGTCGGCCTGCTCGATCCGCGCACCCACCGCACCCTGCTGGACGCCTATGGCCAGGTCAGCGTCGGGGCCGTGTCCTCGGCCTGGAGCGGCTGGCGCGCCGCCCGCGAGGCCGCCGCCGAGCTGAAGGCCCTGTCGGACCGCGCCGCGGCCGAGACCGAGGAACTGACCCTCCGCCTGTCGGAGCTGGACCGGCTCGATCCGCGCGACGGCGAGGAGACGGCCCTGGCCGAGGAGCGGGCTCTGCTGGGATCGGCCGAGAAGGCCCTGGCGGACATCGCCTCGGCCCAGGACGCTCTGGGCGGCGACAACCTGTCGGGCAAGCTGGCCTCGGCCTTCCGCGCCCTGGAACGGGCCCGCGATCGCGCCGCCAACGCCGGCGCGCCGGCCGACGGTCCGGCCATGACTCGCCTGGCCGCCGCCTGCGAGGCTGTCGACCGCGCCCTGGTCGAGGCCCAGGAGGCCAGCGCCGCCATCGACGCGGCCGCCGAGAGCTTCGAGTTCGAGCCCGACCGCCTGGAAAAGACCGAGGAGCGCCTGTTCGCCCTGCGCGGCATGGCCCGCAAGCTGAACGTGCTGGTCGAGGACCTGCCGGCGGTCCGCGCCGACTTCGCCGCCCGCCTGCAGGCCATCGAGACCTCGGGCGAGGCGCTGGTCGCCGCCGAGGCCCAGGCCGCCGAGGCCCGCGAGGCCTATCTCTACGCCGCCGAAGCCCTGTCGGCCGAGCGCCGCGCCGCCGGCGACCGCCTGGCCAAGGCCGTCGAGGCCGAGCTTGGCCCGCTGAAGCTGGAAAAGGCCCGCTTCCGCGTCGCCCTGGATACGCTCGACGAGGACAAGGCCGGCCCGACGGGCCTGGACCGCATCGCCTTCGAGATCTCGACCAACCCCGGCGCGCCGTTCGGCCCGATGGAGGCCATCGCCTCGGGCGGCGAACTGGCCCGCTTCGCCCTGGCCCTGAAGGCGGCTTTGGCGGCGAAGGGCGGCGGACCGCAGCCCCTGATGATCTTCGACGAAGTCGACCAGGGCGTCGGCGGAGCCGTGGCCGACGCCGTGGGCCTGCGCCTCAAGCGCCTGGCGTCCAACGCCCAGGTGCTGGTCGTGACCCACTCGGCCCAGGTCGCCGCGCGCGGCGACGCCCACTGGCGCATCTCCAAATCCGGCGACGACACCTCCACCCGCACCAAGGTCGAGCCCCTGTCGCCGACCGAGCGCGAGGAAGAGATCGCGCGGATGCTGTCCGGCGCCGAAGTCACCGAGGCCGCGCGGGCCGCGGCGCGGGCGCTGATCGGTTAAATCCTTCTCCCCTTGTGGGAGAAGGTGTCGGCGTAGCCGACGGATGAGGGGTCTCTCAAAAGTCAAACGCCGCGACAGCTGAACAGCCGCCGCGGCGTTTCTGTAGGTGCAACCCCTCACCCGACCTGCTTCGCAGGCCACCCTCTCCCGCAAGGGGAGAGGGAATTAGAGATCCAGATCGTCCGCCGCGAAGGCCGCGTTCTCCTGGATGAACTTGAAGCGCAGCTCGGGTTTACGGCCCATCAGGGTCTCAACCAGGTCTTCCACCGACTCCTCGTGGCGCGGCAGGGTCACGCGCGCCAGGGTGCGGACGGCCGGGTCCATGGTGGTTTCCTTCAACTGGGCGGCCATCATCTCGCCCAGGCCCTTGAAGCGGCCGATCTCGGGCTTCTTGCCCTTGAACATGGTGGCCAGCAGCTCGTCCTTGTGGGCGTCGTCGCGGGCGTACTCGGTCTTGCCGCCGTGGCTCAGGCGATAGAGCGGCGGCAGGGCGAGATAGAGCCGACCCGCACGGATCAGGTCCGGCATGGTGCGGTAGAAGAAGGTGATCAGCAGCGAGGCGATGTGGGCGCCGTCGACGTCGGCGTCGGTCATGATGATGATCCGCTCGTAGCGCAGATCCTCCTCACGGTACTTGTTGCCGCCCTGGGCGCCCAGGGCCAGCATCAGGTCCGACAGTTCCTTGTTGGCCGTGAACTTCTCGCCCGAGGCCGAGGCCACGTTCAGGATCTTGCCGCGCAGGGGCAGGATCGCCTGGTTCTTGCGGTTGCGGGCCTGCTTGGCCGAGCCGCCGGCCGAGTCGCCTTCGACGATGAACAGTTCCGCGCCGTCCACCGCGCCGCCGGCGCAGTCGGCCAGCTTGCCCGGCAGGCGCAGCTTGCGGGTCGCCGAGGCGCGGGAGACTTCCTTGTCCTTGCGGCGCTTCAGACGCTCCTCGGCGCGCTCGACCACGAACTCCAGCAGGGCCTGGGCGGCCTTGGGGCTGGCGGTCAGCCAGTGGTCGAACGGGTCGCGCAGGGCGTTCTCGACGAAGCGCTGGGCCTCGGTCGTCGACAGCTTTTCCTTGGTCTGGCCCTGGAACTCGGGGTTCTTGATGAACACCGAGATCAGCGCGCCGGCCTGGGCCACCACGTCGTCGGCGGTGATGATCGCGCCGCGCTTCTCGCCCTTCAGTTCGGCATAGGCCTTGAGGCCGCGGGTCAGGGCGGCGCGGAAGCCGCTTTCGTGCGTGCCGCCCTCGGGGGTCGGCACGGTGTTGCAGTACGACTGCATGAAGCCGTCGTGCTCGCCAAAGCCGCGCGGGGTCCAGGTCACCGCCCATTCGACCGCGCCGGCCTCGCCCTGGCGCTCGATGCGGCCAGAGAAGCTGGTCGGGGTGACCGTCTCCAGCCCCTTGGTGCGCTCGGCCAGGAAGTCGGCCAGGCCGTTGGGGAAGTGGAAGGTCGCCTCGGGCGGGGTCTGGTCGTGGATGCGCTCGGGCGCGCAGGACCATTTGATCTGCACGCCGCGGAACAGATAGGCCTTCGACCGGGTCATCCGGTACAGGCGCGCCGGCTTGAAGGCGCAGCCCTCGCCGAAGATCTGCTCGTCAGGCTTGAAGCGCACCATGGTGCCGCGCTTCCTGCTGGGCTGGATCTTCTCGACCGGGCCCAGCGGCTTGCCGCGCGCGAAGCTCTGGCGGTGCTCGAAGCCGTCGCGCCAGACCGTCACCTCGACCAGTTCCGACAGGGCGTTGACGACGCTGGCGCCGACGCCGTGCAGGCCGCCTGAGGTCTCGTAGGCCTTGCCGCTGAACTTACCGCCCGCGTGCAGGACGGTCATGATCACTTCCAGCGCCGACTTGCCCGGATGCTTGGGGTGCGGGTCCACGGGCATGCCGCGGCCGTCGTCCTTGACCGACAGATAGCCGTCGGCGTCGAGCTTGACCTCGATCAGCTTGGCGAAGCCGGCGACGGCCTCGTCCATCGAGTTGTCGAGCACCTCGGCGAACAGGTGGTGCAGGGCCCGCTCGTCGGTGCCGCCGATGTACATGCCCGGACGCATGCGCACGGGCTCCAGCCCTTCCAGCACCTCGATCGAGCTGGCGTCGTAGCCGCCCGACGAGGGCGGCGCGGCGGCGGGCTCGGCCTTGCCGGGCGGCGGAGGCGGCGGGGGCTGCGGCTTGGGCTCGGGATGCGGTTCGCGGGCGGGCAGGGGCGGGGCGCTCGGCGGCGCCAGGGCGTCGTCGTCGAACAGCGAAAACAGCGAGTTGGGGTCTTTGGAAGACATCGGATGATTTTGCGGCGATTCGGGGGTCTCGCCCCGTATGACCCGTGGCCGCCCCCAAGGAAAGCGTCGCCATGCGCGCAGCTGCACGTTTCCGGCGCGCATACAAGCTTAACAACTATCACGTGTATTTGGCTTGTCTTGCCTCAGGGTTGATTCGATCGTCCCGCCGCCGGCCCATGGGGCGGCCGGTTCCAAAGGGAGAAACGTCATGAGCACCGTGGAAGCGACGGCTGGCGTCGACGAATTCACCACCACCGACTGCGGCTCCACCAACGGCACGGCCAACGGCAATCTGTCGGTCGGCGACGCCGTGTCGATCAACGGCAGCCTCGACCTCAGTTCCTGCATCGTCGGCAACAGCGAGGGCAAGGTCTACGGCATCCGCCTGGTGCCCAATTCCGGCATCTACAGCTATCGCGTCGACGTCGACGCCCAGGGTCCGGCCGGCATCGGCTCGGGCAGCATCAACCTGGCCTTCACCGACAAGACCGGCGACACCTACAAGCTGGCCATCACCAGCAGCCGGCGCTCGGAGCACACCGTCTCCTACAACAGCGACAACCCGACCATCGTGAAGATCACCTGGTCGACCTGACGCCGGCGAGGCTCCGCCGGCCGGCTGGTCCGGCGGGGCCGTTCGCGCTTTCGGGTCGCCGTGCGTGGGGCTAGGCTCCTCGCGCGCGACGTTCCGGCCCCGGCCGGCGATCGGCGCACGGTTCAAGCTTTCCATCGTATCTGGCCAAAGCGTCTGGATTTCACGAGGCGTCCCGCGAAGCGACGCCCGAAACGGGAGAGTGTCGATGCGTGCGTTCCTGACGCCGGCGATCTGCGCCGGTCTTATGGCCCTGGCCGCGCCCGATCTGGCGGCGGCCGACACGGGTTACGCGGCGGTCTGGCGGCCGGGAAACGGCGCCCAGTGGTGGCGCTCGGGCATGACGCTCGACCAGTTCAAGGCCCAGGACAAGACCCACTTCGACAACGGCCTGCGCCTGCAGTCGGTGTCGGTGAAGGGCGGGCGCTATGCGGCGATCTGGCGGCCAGGCTCGGGGGCGCAATGGTGGCGCGCGGGCATGACGCTGGACGAGCTGAAGGCCCAGGACACCACCTATTTCAACCAGGGCCTGCGCCTGTTCGCGCTGGAGCTCGACGGGGGCCGCTTCACCGCGGTCTGGCGGCCGGGCTCGGGCGCACAGTGGTGGCGCACGGGCATGACCGTCGACCAGTTCAAGGCCCAGGACCTGACCCACTTCAACAACGGTCTGCGCCTGACCCTGCTGGAGGTCGACGGCGGCCGCTACACCGGCGTCTGGCGGCCGGGGTCCGGCGCCCAGTGGTGGCGGTCGGGGATGACCGGGGCCGAGATCGAGGCCCAGGACCAGACCTATTTCAACCAGGGCCTGCGCCTGACCGCCCTGGCCGTCGACGGCGACCGCTACGCCGCCGTCTGGCGGCCCGGCTCGGGAACCCAGTGGTGGAGCCGCCGCCGCTGCACGGTGGACTTCAAGACCCAGGACGCCGCCCATTTCGCCGACGGCCTGCGCATGGACTTCATCGAGCAGGAGGACAGCGCCGTCGGCGCCTATCGCTATCCGTGGAAGGCCGGCGACACCCGCAATGTCGGCCAGGGCAACAACAACGCCGGCGGCTCGCACACCGGCAGCCAGGCCTTCGCCTTCGACTTCTCGATGCCGGCCGGCACCCAGATCCGGGCGGTGCGCGGCGGCACGGTCGAGTGGCTGCAGGAAGGCCAGACCGCCACCTACAACCCCAACGCCCCGACCACGCCCAGCAACACCCCGTTCGCGAACGGCAGCCTGCAGAACTGGGGCAACGCCGTGCGTATCCGCCATCCCGGCGGCTTCACCAGCTGGTACTTTCATATCCAGCCCAACGGCGTGCTGGTGAAGGTCGGCGACACGGTCCAGCGCGGCCAGCCGATCGCCACCTCCGGCAACACCGGCCGCACCTCCGGCCCGCACCTGCACTTCCAGGTTCAGGCGGACTCGACCAACTGGGGTCAGTCGGTGGCGATCACCTTCAACGACTGCGACGTGCCGACGGGCGGCGACAGCGTGACGTCGAACAACGTCTGGCCGTAGGGGACGTGGTCAGCCCCGGCGACAAACCGGGGCTGATGGCGACACGCTAGGCCGCTTTTGCCGCGATCCTCGCCAGGGCGCGGCGTTCGATGCTGGCGGCGAACAGCGGCGTCTCGCGGCTGTTGTGATCGCCGCCGTCCCGCTGGCGGGCGTCGGCGGCGTCCGCGAACGGCGTGCCGTGCAAGGCGATGAAGTCGAGGAACGCCTGGGTCGGGTGGGCCACGACGCTGTTGGTGTATTCGCAGGTCCGCTCGTCGATCTTCCGGGCGCTCAGCGTCCAGATCACCTGCACGCGCGTGCGGCCGTTCGGGGTGAAGGCGTCTGAGGTCGACACCATCCGGCACAGGGTCGGGGTGGCGATCTCGGCCACGTAGTGCTGGACCATCAGGGTCTGGCCGATCATCTCGACATTGATCGACATGCGCCGGCCGTCGTCGGTGAAGGTGGCGCCGGCCGAGATGTGATCGGGCGCGCAGCAGCGCTGGTATTCGGCCTCGGGCAGGTTGAACAGCCAGTCGGCGATGTCGATCGCCTCGATCGGGGCGTTGATGATCGCGGTGTAGGCCGAGGCGGACAGTTGCTTGTCCGCGATGATGATGTCCGACATGGCTGGCTCCTGATGGGCTCCGACGGGAGAGGCCGTCGGATGACGCCCGACTGTCGGTCCGGAGGGCTCAGGCGGGATAGCTATCCATGGGTCTCGATCGCGCGAGCGCGGGGAGGGGGCGGCTAGACCAAGGTTCAGGATCGGTCGTGCGGTCGCCTCGCGACCGTCCAAGGCGCGGCGCCCACGAAAAATCGGAGGCGCTAGGCCGCCCCTTCGGCCAGCAACTGATCGACGGCCGCCTCGGCCGCTTCCAGCCGACCGCGCAGGCGCCATTCGACCAGCGCCAGGATGATCCCCGCGACGATCAGGCCGAAGGGAAAGGCCGGCGCCTGGTTGATCAGGGAGACCAGGAAGCCCAGGCCGGCGAACAGCAGCAGCAGCACGCCCGCCAGCCATCGCCAGACGGCGTAGCGCGACACCACCCGGCGCTTGCGCACGGTGGCGGCCACATTGTCGTAGGTGCCTTCGGCCCGGCAGACGCGGATGCGGGAGACGGCTTCGTCGAGGAGGGCGCGCGCTTCGGTTTCGTCCAGGCGCTGGCGCAGGTCGGCGTCCAGGGCGGCCCGGGACTCGCCGACCAGCAGGCGCTCAAAGAGGGTCTGCCGCAGCTTGCTCTTTTGCGCGTCGTCCATCGTTCCCCCGAAGATTCGCGTCAAGGTGCAGCTTGAGGTGTAGATTGTGTCGAGTTGCGTGGAAAGGTGGCGTCGCCCACGAAAAAGCCGCGACGCCCTGAAGCGTCGCGGCTCTCGTTCTCAGTCCTGCGAACCGACCCTAGCGATAGGCCGGCGGCAGGCCGTTGTCGCCGGCGGCGTAGCGGTCGCGCAGCTGGGTCTGGCGGCTGTCGGCGGGCTGTTCGACGCCGCCGATGAACACCTTGTCGGCCCAGCTGGTGGTTTCCAGCGGATCGCCGGTCCACAGCACGAGGTCGGCGGTCTTGCCGACATCGAGGGAACCGATCTTGTCGGCCATGCCCCAGATCTTCGCCGGCGTCAGGGTGATCGCCGCCAGGGCCGCCGCGTAGGGCAGTCCGTTGGCGACGGCGAGGCCGGCGTTCAGCCGCTCCTGGCGCAGGTTGTTGAAGTCGCGCGCGCCGTTGATCGCCACGGTGACGCCGGCCGCGTTCAGGCGGGCGGCGTTGTCGAGGCGCGAGCCCAGGGTCTCGAAGCTGTCGGGCAGGTCGGCCTGGGTGTCGACGATCACCGGCACGCCGGCGCGGGCGATCTCAGGCGCGACGATCCAGCCTTCCTCGGCGCCTTCCAGCACGATCCTGATCTTCTCCTCGGCCGCCAGCTTGAGGGCCAGGCGGATGTCAGAGGCGCGGTGGGCGCGGATCAGCAGCGGGGTCTTGCCCTGCACCACCGGGACCAGGGCCTCCAGATCGAGGCGCGACAGGCCGTAGGCGCGGGTCGCGCCCTGCTCGAAGGCGGCGCGGTTGCGGGCGAAGGCGCGGGCGTCCTCCAGGGCCGACTTGACCAGCACGATGGCCGCGCCGCGCGAGCCGCCGGCGGCGCGCGCCCCGGCTTCGCCCAGCGACAGGGTCACGGCGGTCTTCGACTTGGAAACGATGTCGGCCTCGCCGGCCTTCAGCCGCACGAAGGCGGCCTGGCCGCCGAACAGCGGCGGATCGCCGCCGCCGTCCTTGCCGGCGGTCATCTCCTCGACCACGCCGTCGTCGGCGTGCTCGTGGGCGCCGCCGCCCACGCCCGACAGGATCGGGGTGACGGCCGAGGCGGTGATCCCGCCGTCGCGGGCCAGGCCGATCATCGGCGAGGCCGGATTGACGCTGTAGGCGATGTCGAAGGCGGCCGACAGGGCGTCGCCGGTGCCGTCGTCGCGGGTCTCGCGCACGCCGCCGATCTCGGAGGCGCCGATGTTCGACGACGGGGCCACCAGGCCGGGGGTCACGACCCCGCCCTTGGCGTCGATCGTCGGCACGCCGGCCGGGACGGTGACGCCGGCGCCGACGGCGGCGATCTTGCCGTCACGGACGACGATGGTCCCCGAAGGGATGGCCGCGCTCGACACCGGCTCGATGCGGGCGTTGACGATGGCGAAGGTCTGGGCGGAAGCCGGACCGGCGGCGACGGCGATCAGGGCCGCGCCGCAGAGAAGAGCCGAACGGATCATCAGTTGAACGCTCCCTGGCCGGGCTGGCCGAGCTCGAAGTCGGACTTGGGCTGATAGCGCGGGTCCTTGCGGTCGTAGGTCAGGGCCCCGTCGACATAGACCTGCTCGGCCTGGGCGTAGACGCTGAAAGGATCGCGGTTCCACACCACGATGTCGCCGGCCTTGCCGACCTCCAGGCTGCCGGTCTTGTCGGCGATGCCCATGGCCTTGGCCGGATTGGCCGTGATCCACTTGATGGCCTCGGCCCGGCTGATGCCGTAGCCCAGCTTGTTGCCGGCGGTCATGGCGATGGCGGCCTCCTGGTTGAGGCGCTGGGTCATGATCGGATCGTCGGAGTGGATGACGACGCAGGCGCCGGCCTTCCACACCATGGCGGCGTTGGCGTCGATGCCGTCCAGGCTTTCCATCTTGAAGCCGGTCCACGACGCCCAGGTCGCCGAGCAGATGCCTTCCTTGGCGAGGAGAGGCGCGATCTTGTAGCTCTCCACCGCGTGGTGGAACATGGTGATCTTGTAGCCGAACTCCTTGGCGATATCGATCATCACCGCCTCTTCGTCGGCGCGGTAGCAGTGGTTCTGCACCAGGATCTCGCCCTTCAGCACGCCGGCCAGGGTCTCCAGCTGCAGGTCGCGCTTGGGGGCGTCGGCCTTCTCGCCCTTGTCCTTCTTGGCGCGGTAGTCGTCCCACTTGCGGGCGTAGTCGGCCGCGTCGATCCAGGCCTTGCGGTAGCCGTAGACATTGCCCATCGCCGTCGAGGGCGAGCGGCCCTTGCCGCCATAGACCCGCTTGGGGTTCTCGCCGCAGGCCATCTTCAGGCCGTAGGGCGCGCCGGGGAACTTCATGCCCTGCATGGTGGTCGAGGGCACGTTCTTCAGCGTCACCGAGCGGCCGCCGAAGAGGTTGGCGCTGCCGGGGAGGATCTGCAACGTGGTCACCCCGCCGGCCCGGGCGCGGTTGAAGCCGGGGTCCTGCGGCCACACCGAATGCTCGGCCCACACCTGGGCGGTGTTGGGATCGGTGGCCTCGTTGCCGTCCGACTTGGCCTGCACGCCGGGCGAGGGATAGACGCCCAGGTGGCTGTGGGCGTCGATGATGCCGGGGGTGATCCACTTGCCCTTGGCGTCGATGGTGACGACGCCGGCCGGGATGGCGGTGTCGGGGCCGCCGACGGCCAGGATCTTGCCGTCCTGGACCACGACCACGCCGTTCTCGATCTGCTGGCCGGTCGCGGTCAGCACCGTGGCGCCGACGAAGGCGGTCGGGCGCGAGGGCAGGGGAGCATAGGTCGAGGGGAAGCCCGACGAGGCCTCGCCGTCCAGGCCCTTGGGCAGCGGCTTGGCCTGCGCCTTCTCGGCCGGCTTGGCGCTGGTCTCTGGCTTGGCCGTCGTGCCCGTGGTGGCGCAGGCGGCGAGCCCCAGCGCCAGCAGACTGACGGCCGCGGCCGTCTTACCCCATCTCGTCATGAACTTTCCCCGACTCTCGGAAGAGGCGGCGAGGACAGACCAATTCAGACCCCTGATCAAGCCGATCGGCGCCCCATTTTTCCCCGATGGCGACGTTTGTCTGTCGCTTGCGCTTCGTGCGAGGATCGCCTCCTGACGTTGAATCGACGCGGGAGGACCACGATGCGCCTTCGTTCCTTGCTGGGCCCGGTTCCGGCCTTGCTCGCCGCCGTGCTGCTGACCGCCTGCGCGGCCCAGCCCGCGGGTCCGTCCACCACGAGCCCGCCGCCGATGTCGCGCGCTCCGGTCGCCGCGGGCGGCATGTGCGGCGGCATCGCCGGCTTCCAGTGCAGCGAGGGCCTGTCCTGCGTGATGCCCGTCGGGGCCTGCCGGACGGTCGCCGACGCCTCGGGGATCTGCCGCAAGCGGCCCCAGGTCTGCACCATGGATTATCGCCCCGTCTGCGGCTGTGACGGCAAGACCTACGGCAACGCCTGCGGCGCGGCCGCGAAGGGCGCCAGCGTCGCTCACGAGGGCGAGTGCAAGCCGGAATGAGCGACATGCTGACAGGACTGGACCGGCGACTGGTGATGATCGGCGGCGCGGCCGCGGTGATGACGCCGTCGCTGGCGCTCGCGGGAGACAAGACGATGTATGGACTGATCGGCCAGATGAAGGCCGCCCCCGGCAAGCGCGACGACCTGGTCGCGATCCTCAAGGAGGGGACGGGCGAGATGCCCGGCTGCCTGTCCTACATTCTCGCCCTCGACCCGACCGACGCCGACGCCATCTGGATCACCGAGGTCTGGACCGACAAGGACAGCCACGCGGGGTCGCTGAAGCTGCCGGCCGTGCAGGCCGCCATCGCCAAGGCCCGGCCGATCATCGCCGGCTTCGGCCACCGTTTCGAGACCACGCCGGTGGGCGGGGTCGGATTGTAGTTTCCAGCGACGATCAGGGTTTCCTCGACGTCCTTGGGAAAGCTGCTCTATGGACGTCCTCGAACATCGGCGACGGCCGATCGCCGCCTTATGGAAGCTCAACTTGATCAAGAACTACGGATGGTCGGATCTGCTGGCCGAGGCTTTCAAGCCTCACGACCGCGCGGGCTACCTGGCCGGCCGCGTCGTCGTGCAGCAGCGCAACGGCTATCTGGTGATCACGGACGAGGGCGAGGTGCGCGCCAAGCTTTCCGGTCGCCTGCGCCATGAAGCCCAGGAGGCCGGCCATCCGGCGGTCGGCGACTGGGTGGCGTTGTCGATGAACCAGGCCGAGCGCACCGCCGTCATCCAGGCCGTGCTGCCGCGCCGCACCGCCTTGGTCCGCCGAGCCGCCGACAGCGTGCAGACCCCCCAGGTCGTCGCCGCCAACGTCGATCTGGCCTTCATCGTCACGTCGATGAACGGCGACCTCAATCCACGTCGCATCGAGCGCTACCTGGCCGCCGCCTGGCAGAGCGGGGCCCGTCCCGTGGTCGTGCTGACGAAGTCGGACATCTGCGCCGAGGCGACGTCTCTCGCCGCCGAGGTTGAGGCCCTGGCCGCCGGCTGTTCGGTCGTCATCGTGTCGGCGCGCGAAGGGCGTGGCCTGGAAGCCTTGCTGGCCCATCTGGCCCCCGGCGAGACCTGCGTCCTGATCGGCTCGTCCGGCGTCGGCAAATCCACCCTGGTCAATACGCTCCTGGGCGAGCAGCGCATGGCCACCCAGACCATCCGCGAGGCCGACGATCGCGGCCGGCACACCACCAGCCACCGCGAACTGGCGCTGCTGCCCGGCGGTGGACTGATCATCGACACGCCCGGCGTCCGGGAAGTGGGGCTGGTGGAGGCCGACGAGGGGGTGGCCCTGGTGTTCGACGACATCGAGCGCCTGGCGGAAACCTGCAAGTTCGGCGACTGCAGCCACGCCAACGAGCCGGGCTGCGCGGTGCAGGGCGCCTTGCTGAGCGGGGATCTCGATCGCGGGCGCTGGGACCACTTCCGCAAGCTCGCCCAGGAAGCGGCCGTGGTGGAGAAGAATGCGGCCCGGGCGTTCAAGGACGCCGAGCGTCGCCGCCTCGGCAAGGCCCAGAAGACGTATCGCACCGCCCGGAAGGACGCCCGCGGGGGCGCTTAATTCAAGGCTGGGGTCTCGCCGCCGGCGCTGTCGGCGAAAGGTTTTTCAAAATAGGGCCGCTCTTCCCGGCGAATGGGATTAGGTGAGTGGTTCAACACCTTCGAGAGATGACCAATGCCCGCCTTCACCATCGTCACCACCAGCGCGACCCAAGGCAGCGATTCAGCGGAGGTGAACACCCTGACGGACGAGTTCTCCAACGAGAGCGAAGCCCTGGGTTACGCCCGCCGAATGGCGGACGAGATGCTCGATCTCGCCAGCCAGCTGTCGCTGGATTTCGACTACACCAATGTCGGCCTCTATGAGGGCGACCTGCTCGATGCGGATCTCGACCCGGACCATGCCGCCTTCAAGGGCGCATGGGTGCTGGACGAGGACGGCGCCGCCTTCGTTCCCGCCGACGAGTTCCGCGAGGGGATCACTCAGACCGACGCCTGATCGGCTTGGCTCTGGCTACGACGGGACTGGGAAGCGATATCGCTTCTCAGTCCACGTACCGCTCGCTCACCGCCCCATCCAGCCGCCGCACCCGCGCGGCCGCCAGCACGTCCGGCTCCATCAGCCGCGCGTTGATCCCCATCTTGTCGCGCGTCGGGTCGTTGGAGCTCCAGTGGGTGACGCAGCCGCAGGCGCGGCAGCGGTGGAAGGCGATCGCGTGGTTGTTCCACTCATAAGTGTCGGTCGGGCCGCCCTCGACGCGGCGCACCAGCGTGGGACTGTAATAGGCCCACAGCACGCCGTAGCGGCGGCAGATCGAGCAGTTGCAGTCGGTCACCTCGGCCGGCGCGGTCTCGATTTCGAAGGCCACGGCGCCGCAGTGGCAGCTGGTCGTGATCATGCGTCCTCTCCAAAAGAAAAGGCCCGGAGCTTGCGCCCCGGGCCGATCCCAAAGTGCTTCAGGCCGTAAGGCTTAGCACTTGTAGTACATCTCGAATTCGACCGGGTGCGGGTGCAGTTGCAGACGCATCACTTCTTCCATCTTCAGCTCGATGTAGCTGTCGATGAAGTCGTCGTCCATGACGCCGCCGGCCTTCAGGAAGGCGCGGTCCTTGTCCAGGCTTTCCAGGGCTTCGCGCAGCGAGCCGCAGACTTCCGGGATCTTCTTCTGCTCGCGGGGCGGCAGGTCGTAGAGGTTCTTGTCGGCCGGAGCGCCCGGGTCGATCTTGTTGATGATGCCGTCCAGGCCGGCCATCAGCAGGGCGACGAAGGTCAGGTACGGGTTGCCCATCGGGTCGGGGAAGCGGGCTTCCAGACGCTTGGCCTTCGGCGAGTCGACGTGCGGGATGCGGATCGAGGCCGAGCGGTTGCGCGAGCTGTAGGCCAGCTTCACCGGGGCTTCGTAGCCCGGCACCAGGCGCTTGTAGCTGTTGGTGGTCGAGTTCGAGAAGGCGTTGATGGCCTTGGCGTGCTTGATGATGCCGCCGATGTACCACAGGCACTCTTGCGACAGACCGGCGTACTTGTCGCCGGCGAACAGCGGCTTGCCGTCCTGCCAGATCGACTGGTGCACGTGCATGCCCGAGCCGTTGTCGGCGAACATCGGCTTGGCCATGAAGGTGGCCGTCTTGCCGTAGGCGTGGGCCACGTTGTGGATCACGTACTTATAGAGCTGCATGCGGTCGGCCATGGTGACCATGGTGTCGAACTTCAGGCCGAGCTCGTGCTGGGCGGGCGCCACTTCGTGGTGGTGCTTTTCCGGCTTCATGCCCAGCTCGCCCATGACGGCCAGCATTTCGCCGCGCAGGTCTTGAGCCGAGTCGACCGGGTTGACCGGGAAGTAGCCGCCCTTGGGACCCGGGCGGTGGCCCATGTTGCCTTCCGGATAGACCTTGCCCGAGTTGACCGGCAGTTCGCTCGAGTCGAACGAGTAGCCGGTGTTTTCCGGAGCGGTCGACCAGCGCACGTCGTCGAAGATGAAGAATTCGGCTTCCGGGCCGAAATAGACGGTGTCGCCCACGCCAGCCGACTTGACGTAGTTCAGCGCGGCCTTGGCGATCGAGCGCGGGTCGCGGTTGTAGGGGGTGCCGTCGTCCGGGTTCACGACGTCGCAGAACAGCGCCAGGGTCGTCTGCTGGTAGAACGGGTCGATGATGGCCGAGGTCAGGTCCGGACGCAGCTTCATGTCCGACTCGTTGATGGCCTTCCAGCCGGCGATCGACGAGCCGTCGAACATGGTGCCGTCGTTGAGGAAGTCGTCATCGACCAGGTCGATGTCGAAGGTGACGTGCTGCATCTTGCCGCGAACGTCCGTGAAACGGACGTCGACGTACTTCACGTCCTTTTCCTTGATCAGGTCCAGGATTTCCTTGGCGGTGCTCATTGATATCCCCTTTGAGCGAGTAAAGTCTGAGGATCGCCGTTAGACGGCGGACGGACCGGTTTCGCCGGTCCGGATGCGGACGACTTCGGTGATCTCCGAGACGAAGATCTTGCCGTCGCCGATGCGGCCCGTGCGGGCGGCGTTGGTGATCGCCTCGAGGGCGGGCTCGAGCTGGCTGTCCTCGACGACCACCTCGACCTTGATCTTGGGCAGGAAGTCCACGACGTACTCGGCGCCGCGATAGAGCTCGGTGTGGCCCTTCTGGCGGCCGTAGCCCTTGGCTTCCAGCACGGTCATGCCTTGAACGCCCATGTCCTGGAGCGCCTCTTTGACCTCATCCAGCTTGAACGGCTTGATGACGGCTTCGATCTTTTTCATCGGTCTCTTCCGCGCCGGACGACGCATGGCCTCTGACTTTGAGCGGCAAGGATCACGCCGCCCCGGACGCCACAAGCAGGCTGTCTCGCGATTGTCGTGCTTCCGCTTTCGGTTTTGGCATATGAGCAAATCTTGAGCGAGATTTGATCGAAAAATATGCATTTCGGAATTGTGGCTCAAAACGGCCTTGCCGCGCCCTCAACCCCGCCTAGGATCGCGAAAACAATCGTTTGAACGGGGGCGAACATGCGGGACGAGACGCCGGTTTTGATCGGCGCGGGGCAGTTCACGTTTCGCGGTCCGGCCGAAAATTCGCCTTCGCCACTGGAATTGCTGAGAATTGCGGCGAAACGCGCTGACGCCGACACGGGAGTCGAGGGGACGGTTCTTGCGCGTTTGGACGCTCTGGCGGTCGTAGCGTTCAGCATCGACGCTCCGGGCGCGCTTTCAAAGCTGCCGCTTCCCCGCCTGTCGGATCCGCCGGCCAGCCTGGCCCGGGCGCTGGGCGCCGATCCGGCCTGGGCTGTCTATACGCAGACCGGCGGCAACAGCCCTCAGCAGGCGATCAACATCCTGGCCGAGCGCATCGCCCGCGGCGAGTCGCGTCTGGGGCTCGTCACCGGGGCCGAATTCCTCGGCTCGCTGATGAAGCGGGCCAAGGGCGGCCTGGGCTTCGACGGCTGGGCCGACGACATCGAAACCAGGCCCGCCCGCATCGGCGACCCGCGCCCCGGCGTCACCGAGCAGGAGGCCGCCCATGGCCTCGGCTATCCGGTCAACACCTATCCGCTGTTCGAAAACGCCCTGCGGGCCCGAGACGGGCGCAGGCTCGCCGACCACCAGGCGCGACTGGGCGCGCTGTTCTCGCCGTTCAGCAAGGTCGCCGCCGCCGATCCCGAGGCCTGGTTCCCGGTCGAGCGCAGCGCCGAGGAGTTGGTCACGGTCACCGAGCGCAACCGCATGGTCGGCTATCCCTACCCCAAGTACCTGAACGCCATCATGGAGGTGGACCAGTCGGCCGCCGTGCTGGTCGCCAGCGTCGGCATGGCCCGCGAACTGGGCGTGCCGGAGGACCGCTGGGTGTTCCTGCACGGCTGCGCCGACGCCGCCGACCTCTGGTACCCGCTGCAGCGGCAGGACTTCCACTCCAGCCCGGCCATCCGCCTGACCGGCCAGCGGGCGCTGGAGATGGCCGGGATCGGGCTCGAGGACCTCGACCTGATCGACCTCTATTCCTGCTTCCCCTCGGCCGTGCAGATCGCCGCCGAGGAACTGGGCCTGGCGCTGGACGACCCGCGCGGCCTGACCGTCACCGGCGGCCTGCCTTATTTCGGCGGGCCGGGGAACAACTACAGCCTCCACGCCGTGGCCCGGCTGGTCGGGCGGCTGCGGGCCCGGCCCGGCGCCTACGGCCTGTCGACCGCCAACGGCTGGTTCCTGACCAAGCAGTCGGTGGGGATCTATTCGACCCGCCCGGTCGAGGGCGAATGGCGGCGCGAGGATCCGGCGGTGATCCAGAAAGAGATCGACGCCCTGCCGCATCCGCCGATCGTCGAGAAGCCGGAGGGGCGCGCGAGCATCGAGACCTATACCGTCGTCCACGCCCGCCAGGGGCCGCGCATGGGCGTCGTCGTCGGCCGTACTGCGGACGGCGCGCGGTTCGTGGCCAACACCCCCGACGATCCGGCGACCCTGGCCGATCTCGAAGGCCGCGAGGGCGTCGGCCGCACCGGAACGGTCGGACGCCATCCCGACGGTGTGCGCAACCTCTTCACGCTGGACGCCGCCTGATGGGCCGCGTCCATGTCATCCGCCACGGCAAGCCGGCCGCGACCTGGGGCGGCCACGACGACGATCCGGGCCTGGACGCTGCCGGCCAGGAGCAGGCGAGGGCGGTCGCCGCCGCGCTCTTCGCCCTGCCGACGGACGAGCGCCCGACCCGTGTCGTCTCCTCGCCCCTGCGCCGCTGCCGCGAGACGGCCGCGCCTTTGGCGCAACTGCTGGGCGTTTCGGTCGAGATCGAGCCGGCCGTCGGCGAAATTCCGACCCCGGAGGCCCTGTCGCCCGAGGCGCGCCCCGCCTGGCTGAAGCAGGCCTTCGCCGGCGACTGGGCCGATATCGAGGGCGATCGCGACTATCTGTCCTGGACCCGCGAGGTGGCCCAGGCTCTGGCGCGATACGAGGGATGCGCCGTCTTCAGCCACTTCGTCGCCCTCAACGCCGCCGTCGCGGCGGCGGAAGGTTCGGCGGCGGTGATGAGCTTCCGGCCCGACCACACCAGCGTCACCGTCTTCGAAGTCGTCGACAATGGCTTGGCGCTCGTCGAGAAAGGCAGGGAAGCCTCCACCGGCGTTCTTTGATGGAGCCCTGCATGCCTCGCCAGATCATGCCAAATGCGATCATGAGCGTCGCCGAAATGAAGGCGGCCGATGCGGCGGCCGTGGCGGCGGGAACGCCGGCGACCACCCTGATGGAACGGGCCGGCAAGGGCGCGGCCGAGGCGATCCGCCAGCGCTGGTCGCGCCGCCCCGTCGTGATCTGGTGCGGCCCCGGCGACAACGGCGGAGACGGCTATGTCGTCGCCCGCAACCTGAAGCGGCGCGGCTGGCCGGTGCGGGTCGAGGCCCTGGCGCCGCCCGCCACGCCGTCCTGCCGCTGGGCCGCCGAGCGCTGGCGCGGCGAGGTCCATCCGCTGAACCCCGCGCTCAGCCCCGCCGAGCTCTATGTCGACGCCCTGTTCGGCGCCGGCCTGTCACGGCCGCTGGAAGGCGTCGCCGACGATCTGGCCCGCGCCGCCGAGGGCCTGTCGCCGCGCATCGTCGCCATCGACACGCCCAGCGGGATCCATGGCGACACCGGCCGGCCGATCGCCGGCCGCGCCCTGGCGGCGGCCCTGACCGTCACCTTCCACCGCCGCAAGCCCGCCCACGTGCTCGCGCCCGGGGGAGGGATGGGCCGAGCGGCCTGCGGCGATGTCGAGGTGGTCGATATCGGCCTCTCCGACACCGGCGCCGGCGACCTCTTCGAGAACGACCCGTCGCTGTGGGGCGCGCGCTTCCCCTGGCCCTCGAGCGACGCCCACAAGCATGCGCGCGGCCGGCTGGTGGTGGTCAGCGGCGAGGCCTGGAGCACGGGCGCGGCGCGGCTGTCAGCGCGCGCCGGCCTGCGGATCGGGGCGGGCGTGGTCACCCTGCTGTCGCCGCCGAGCGCCCTGGCGGTCAACGCCGCCCATCTGGAGGCGGTGATGCTGGCCCCGTTCGAGACCGACATCGATCTGGCCGAGCGCGCCGCCAACGCCGCCGCCGCCGTCATCGGCCCGGCCGCCGGGGTGGGCGAGGCGACGGCCCGCAACCTCACCGCCCTGGCCGGCACCGGTGCGGCCCTGGTGGTCGACGCCGACGCCCTGACCAGCTTCGCCCACGCGCCCGAAGAGCTTTTCGCCCGCCTCGATCGCGACGACGTGCTGACCCCGCATCCCGGCGAGTTCGAGCGGCTGTTCCCCGGCCTGCTGAAGACCGCCCCCGAACGCATCGCCGCGGCCCGGCAGGCCGCTCGCCGCGCCGGGGCGATCGTGCTGCTGAAAGGCCCCGACACCGTCATCGCCGCCCCCGACGGCCGCACGGCGGTGAACCTCAACGGTTCGCCCTGGCTGGCCACGGCCGGCTCCGGCGACGTGCTGGCCGGCTTCATCGCCGGCCTGGCGGCCCAAGGCATGGAAAGCTTTGACGCCGCCTGCGCCGGCGCCTGGATCCACGCCGAATGCGCGACGGCGCACGGCCCGGGCCTGATCGCCGAGGACCTGCCGGGCCTGGCGTCGGCGGTGCTCAAGCGGCTGTGGGACGAACGTGCAAACCCTCTCCAATAGGGAGAGGTGTCCTTACGCCGCCCCGATCGTCTCCAGCTCGAACGGCGTGGTCTGGTAGACCTCGTTCAGCCAGTTGGCGAACAGCAGGTGGGCGTGGCTGCGCCAGCGGTTGCGCGGGGCGCGGGTCGGGTCGTTGGCGGGGAAGTAGTGGGCGGGCGGCGGCGTCGTCGGGTCTATCAGGCTGTCGCGGTGATACTCGGCCGCCAGGGTGCCGGTCTCGTATTCCGGATGGTTGAACATGTAGAGCCAGCGGCGGCGGGCGTCCTCCAGCAGGCACAGGCCCGATTCCTCGGACTCCAGCAGCACCTTCAGCGAGCCGTCGGCCGGCAGGTCCTCGGGCCGCACCTCGGTCCAGCGCGACACCGGGATGTCGATCTCGTCGGCCAGGCCACGCAGATAGGGCGAGGCCGGCGCCAGGTTGGCGTGCGGGAAGACGCCGGAGCATTTCTCCGACAGCACGTGCTTGGGCACGCCGTGGAAATGGCGCACGCCGGCCTGCGCGCCCCAGCAGACGGCCAAGCCCGCATGCACGTTGGTCTGCGACCAGTCGAAGATGCGGGAAAGCTCGTCCCAGTAGCTGACCTCCTCGAAGGCCAGGGTCTCGACCGGCGCGCCGGTGACGATCAGGCCGTCGAAGCGCTCGCCGCGCACCTCGTCCCACGGGCGATAGAAGGCCAGCATGTGCTCAGCCGAGGTGGTCTTGGGCGCGTGGCCGGAGATCTGGATCAGCGACAGCTCGATCTGCAGCGGGCTGGCGCCCAGCAGGCGCGCGAAGTGGCGCTCGGTGGTCGGCTTGTCGGGCATCAGGTTCAGGAGGGCGATGCGCAGCGGCCGGATGTCCTGGCGGGCGGCCTCCGTGTCGGCCATCAGCGACAGGCCTTCGGCTTCCAGCAAAGCGCGGGCCGGCAGGTTGTCGGGAATCTTGATGGGCATGCGCTGCGTCCGTCCGTCGAAAAAACAAGACTCGGGACGGCTTTAGGGATCACCCGTTTCGTTGCCGTCGCGGCCGCATCCCCCCGACGGGGCGCCACCTTGCTCGGGAAGCAGGTTGGCGTTGGGCGAGCCCAACTCTTGATGCACGTGCGGCTTTAAAGGCCTCGTTTGCCGATCGCAAGGGGACGCAAGGTCGCGACCGCGGGTCGGACAGGGCGGGGAGGGCGCTTCAGGCTTCCAGGCGGTGCAGCACGATCTCGGCGCGCACGCCCTCGTCGAACAGCCGGCTGCCGTAGTCGAGCGCCGCCTGGAACGAGCGCTGCTCGGCGAGGTCGGTATAGAGCACCTGCCGGTCGCAGGTGACCTCCCATCCGGCCTCGGTCTCGGTGACCTCGATCGTCCGCATACGCTGCCTCCTACGCCATGGCGCAGTTAACCGTCGCTGGTTTTGAATGGTTGCGTGCGAATCCACGAAAATTCAAGCGGCACGTCCGTGCGCTGAGGGATTCGCGAGATCTGATCGAGGGGGAGAGGGAAAACCGGCCCGGGCGTCAGTCGGGGGGGCAAGGCCCGGGCCGGTTAATGCCCCGTGGCGTTACGCTCGACGGGACACGATGAGAACGACGCGATCGCTGGCCGGTTCCGCCCTGGCGCGAAAAATCTGCGGCGCCACTTCAAATCGGTCGCGGTCGCGGCTAAGGCTCTGCGCCCATGCGGATGTGGCGGAACTGGTAGACGCACTGGATTTAGGTTCCAGCGCCGAGAGGCGTGGAGGTTCGAATCCTCTCATCCGCACCATGTCGCCGCGCGCAGCGTTTTGCGCGCGGCGACGCCATACCCTTTGATCGACGCGAAGTGTCGTGACATAAGGGCGCTCTTTCGCCGCCCCCGGTGACGTGGGCGGCTATGATTTTTTGACCCCTGGGGCGGACGACGGGCGCGGGCGCCCAGAGCCGAGAAGCTAAGAATGTCGATGCAGATCGTTGAAAAGTCGGGCGAAGGCCTCAGCCGGGTTTACGGCGTTACGGTGCCCGCGAGTGAGCTGGCCACGCGTCTCGAGGCTCGTATCGCCGAAGTCGCGCCGCAGATGAACGTCAAGGGCTTCCGCCCCGGCAAGGTGCCGACCGCTCACGTCCGTCGCCTGTACGGCAAGGGCCTGATGGGCGAAGTCATCGAGCAGGCGCTGAACGAGACCACCCAGAAGATCCTCGACGAAAACAAGCTGCGCCCCGCCGGCCAGCCCGACCTGAAGCCGACGTCCGACATGGACAAGGTCATCGCCGGTGGTGAAGACCTCGCCTTCGACCTGGCCGTCGAGATCATGCCGGAATTCGAGCCGATCGACCCGACCTCGATCGAGCTGGTCAAGCCGGTCTACAAGATCGAAGACGCCGAAGTCGACGAGGCCCTGGCCGAGCTGGCCAAGCAGGCCCGCACCTACGAGCCGCGCAAGGGCAAGAGCCTGAAGGCCAAGGACGGCGACCAGCTGCTGATCGACTTCGTCGGCACCATCGACGGCGTCGCCTTCGCCGGCGGCACGGCCAACGACGCCGAGCTGGTGCTCGGTTCGGGCCAGTTTATCCCGGGCTTCGAAGAGCAACTGGTCGGCGCCAAGCCGGAAGACGTCGTCACCGTGAAGGTCAACTTCCCGGAAGACTACCAGGCCGCCGAACTGGCCGGTAAGGCCGCCGAGTTCGCCACCACCGTCAAGGAAGTGCGCGCTCCGGTCGACGCCGAGCCGGACGACGAGCTGGCCAAGCGCCTGGGCCTGGCCGATCTGGCCGCCCTGAAGGACCTGCTGAAGTCGAACCTGGAAGGCCGCTACACCAACTCGAGCCGCTTCAAGCTGAAGCGCGCCCTGCTGGACGTGCTGGACACCAAGCACGACTTCCCGCTGCCGCCGCGCATGGTCGACGCCGAGTTCGCCGGCATCTGGCAACAGGTCCAGGCCGACAAGTCGCAAGGCGGCCTGCCGCCGGAAGACGCCGACAAGACCGAAGACCAGCTGAAGGACGAGTACCGCAAGATCGCCGAGCGCCGCGTGCGCCTGGGTCTGGTGCTCGCCGAGATCGGCCGCAAGAACGACGTGGTCGTCACCGACCAGGAACTGAACGAAGCGATCGTCCGCGAAGCCCGCCAGTACGGCGCCCAGGCCCAGCAGGTGTTCGACATGTACCGCCAGCGCGCCGACCTGCAGGCCTCGCTGCGCGCCCCGATCTACGAAGACAAGGTCGTCGACCTGATCTTCGGCAAGGCCAAGATCGAGGAAAAGGAAGTCTCCAAGGAAGAGCTCCTGGAAGAAGACGACCTGCCGGAAGGCTACGGCGGCTGAAGCCGTCGCTCCTTCGGGTGACGAATTGAAGGGGGCGGACCGAGAGGTCCGCGCCCTTTTCGTTAGCGTCCAGGGCTTCAGTTCGAGCTTTTCAGGGTGACCAGGACCGGCGCGGCGGCGCCCGTCGAGAGATAGGCGAAGTTCGGGCCTTGCGCGGGCCCGATATTGCCGCCTGGCTGATAGGCCGCCTGCAGCAGGAAGCTGTTCTGTTTTTGGGGCTGCAGGGTCAGAAGGATCGTCGAGCGGTTGTCGGGCATGATGGCGATGGCGCCGGGGCCGAATTGCGCAGATCCCGTGTTCCAGAACGCATTGCCTGAGCTGGTGCTGATGTAGGCCTTGGCCACCTTCCCGTCCCATGCGGTGAGGCTGATTCTCCAGAGCGGCTCGGGCAGCGGGCCGGTCGCCAGGCCGACGAGCGGTCGCCCGTTTGTACCAAGGTCGACCATGGCGTAGAGGTCGTCGGGCAGGACGATGTTGCAGAGTATGTCCAGACCCTCGAAGAGCTGCACGGCTTCCAGCGTGTCTTCCATGTCTGTGGTTTCCCGTCCGGCGGCCGTCCCCCGTGGCGGCGCTCTTCGGACGCCTTGAGGTTGGTTATTCGCGAGGCGCAATCTGTGCGGGGTTGCACACCTCGTCTTTGGGCCGGCGCCTTGCAACCTGTTAAGCGCCACGCGATATGCGTCAGGAGCGAGAGCGCGGCGGTGATTCGCGCCCGCAAGGACATTCTGAGAAGGGCGAACCCCACATGATGTACGATCCGGTCGAGACGGCGATGAACCTGGTTCCCATGGTGGTCGAGCAGACCAGCCGCGGCGAACGCGCCTTCGACATCTTCTCGCGCCTTCTGAAGGAGCGGATCATCTTCCTCACGGGCCCGGTCGAGGACGGCATGGCCTCGCTGATCTGCGCCCAGTTGCTCTTCCTGGAGTCGGAGAACCCCAAGAAGGAAATCGCCATGTACATCAACTCGCCGGGCGGCGTGGTGACGTCGGGCCTCGCGATCTACGACACCATGCAATACATCAAGAGCCCGGTGACCACCGTGTGCATGGGCATGGCCGCCTCGATGGGCAGCCTGCTGCTCTGCGCCGGCGCCGCCGGCCAGCGCGTCGCCCTGCCGAACGCCCGCATCATGGTGCACCAGCCGTCGGGCGGCTTCCGCGGCCAGGCCTCGGACATCGTCCGTCACGCCGAGGACATCTCCAAGACCAAGCGCCGCCTGAACGAGATCTACGTCAAGCACTGCGGCCGCACCTATGACGAGGTCGAGCGCGACCTGGACCGCGACAACTTCATGAGCGCCGAGGAAGCCAAGGCCTGGGGCCTGATCGACCAGATCCACGAGAACCGCGAAAGCTCGGAAGCCGGCGCCTAAAGCCAGCTGACGATCTGAAGACGAAGCCGCCGGCCGCGAGGTCGGCGGCTTTTTCGTGCGCGTTGCGTAGGTTTCGGCCTCAACCTATGATCTCCCCGAGGGGGAGGGTCACCATGCGAAATCAAGCAAGGACTGTGTCGGCCGCTGTGGCGTCGGCGGCTCTGCTGGCCGGCGTTCTCGTAGCCGGGGCGGCCGCGGCGCAGTGCACGATGTGGTGTCCGCAGGCCCCTGGCGGCGACGCGCTGATCACCGAGTTCTCGACCGTCCAGCGCGCCCAGGCCGGGTGCAAGGGCGACGAGGTCGTCTGGGCCCAGAACAAGCGCATCTATCATCGGGCCGGCTGGAAGAAGTTCGGCAAGACCCCTGGCGGCAGCTACATCTGCAAGGCCTCGGCCGGCAAGGTGAACCTGAAGCCGGCCAATCTCCTCCAGCGCTTCCTGTAGCGTTCACCGTCGAACGCGGGGCGTTTATGGCCGAGTTGGGCCGGGGCGCGGGGAAAGACGAAACAAACAGGCCCCAGATCGGCCGGGCAGGGCGGCGACAAGGATCGCATGACGATCCTTTCTCCCCGGAGCCCGGCCATGACC
This sequence comes from Caulobacter sp. GW821-FHT10C03, assembly GCF_059415485.1. NCBI lineage: Bacteria > Pseudomonadati > Pseudomonadota > Alphaproteobacteria > Caulobacterales > Caulobacteraceae > Caulobacter > Caulobacter sp. GW821-FHT10C03. Next base: position 41,459 of record NZ_JBWKNI010000012.1, read on the forward strand.
CTCCGCCGCCTTTCGCTGCTTTCGGCCTGCGCGGCCTTCCTGAGCTTGGCGGGCGCCGCCGCCCACGCCCAGGGTCTTTCCGATCCGACGCCCCAGCACGGCGTCGCCACCATGCGGCTGGCCGTCAGCCCCGAGCAGGTGCAGCAGATCGTCTCCGACCGCCTGCTGCAGGACGGCGTCACGGCGGGCCTGGCGACCCTGCGGCAGAACCTCTCCCTGACGCCCGCCCAGCAGGGCCGCTGGCGCGACTTCATCCTGGCCTCGAACGCCAAGCCCTCGGGCCTCGTTTTGGCGGTCGTCGCGCCCGAGGACGAGACCCCGCTCGCCCAGGCCAAGGCCGGCCTCGTCCTGCAGCGCGAGCAGCTGGCGTTCGAGCAGCGGCGGGTGAAGGCCATGGGGCGGCTCTACAAGTCGCTCGACGCCAACCAGCGCGCGGTCTTCGACCAGGCCTATTCGGTGATCGGCAGCCTGTCGGTCAGCACCACCCAGCTCCCGGCGGGCTTCGCCCAGGCGGGAGCGGGCGTGGAGTAGCGGAAGGGGCAACCGGACCTAACCTGGCCCATAACCTCCCGTCATTCCCGCCCTTGTGGCGGGAAACCCTGGTTCCGTTCGCACGTGAATCGCCAGCGGATCGCCAGCGATCCGCCCCATCTGCGCTTGCGGCTGACAGAGGGGTTCCCGCCACAAGGGCGGGAATGACGGGATATGAAGGGCTAGGGTCTTGGCCCTAAACCGGCTTGCCCTTGAAGATGCGGTAGCCGCGCTCCTGGGCGATGGCCAGCATCTCGGTGTCGCCGGAGGTGTCGCCGTAGGCGGCGGCCAGCTTCATGTTCTCGCCGAAGGTCTCGCGCAGGCGCACCACCTTCTCGGGTCCCCGGCAGTTGGGTCCCAGGAGGGAGCCGACCACCTTGCCGTTGAGGTCGAAGGCCAGCCTTGTGCCGATCAGCAGGTCGGCGCCGATGCCGCGCGCGAACGGGGCCACCACCAGGTCGGGCGAGGCGGTGACGATGACCATCCTGGCCCCCTGCGCCCGCCAGCGCCGCCACACCGCCAGGGCGTCGGGGCGGAACAGGCTCTGCGCATGGCCCTCGGCGAACTTGCGGGCCTGGGCCTCCAGCCGCTCCTGCGGCACGCCCTTGAGGAATTCGCGGATGGCCGCGGCCTTGATGCGGCCCCGGTCGCGATGGAACAGGTAGGAGAGGGCGGCCGGCGCCAGGCGGATCATGCCGATCGTCCAGCGGCCGCCGCTGACCCGCCACTTCAGGAAAGCCGTGAAGCTGTCGCGCACCGTCAGGGTGCCGTCGAAGTCGAAGGCCACCAGCGGCGGGCTGGCTTCGGTGTGGGTCGGGGCGTGAGCGTCGTGCGACGCGCCCGGCGCCGTTTCTTGGGTCTCGGCCATTTCGTCTCCGCCCCTCGGGCGAACTCCTTTTAACGGCGCCGCTTGCAGCACGATTCCGGCTGTGTTCGAAAAGCTTAGAGCCTGCGTCGATGTTCCACACCCCGTCTGGCGCTTGCTTTGGCCTACAGTCGTCCCATCTAGGGATGGAATCCCATGATCAGACGCGAAACATCCACGAACTTGGCGCCGGAAACGGGCTCCAAGGCTTGTGCCGCGCGTTCGGATCGGGGAATGTCAAGGATTAGACAACTCCCGTTCGGTATCCTGTTGCTTCGGTGGCGGGATACGCGTGGGGGTCGGCGGTAGCGGCTTTCGCCGTAAACGCCCTAGCGTGAGAAGCGACCATGACGAAAGCCGCCAGCGGCGACGCCAAGAGCACCCTGTACTGTTCTTTCTGCGGAAAGAGCCAACATGAAGTGCGCAAGCTCATCGCCGGACCCACCGTGTTCATCTGCGATGAATGCGTCGAGCTTTGCATGGATATCATCCGTGAAGAGCACAAGATCGCCTTCGTGAAGTCCAAGGACGGCGTTCCGACGCCGCGCGAGATCTGCGAGGTCCTGGACGACTACGTGATCGGGCAAGGTCACGCCAAGAAGGTGCTCGCGGTCGCGGTGCACAATCACTACAAGCGCCTGAACCACGCTTCGAAGAACAACGACGTCGAACTGGCCAAGTCGAACATCCTTCTGGTCGGTCCGACCGGCACGGGTAAGACCCTGCTGGCCCAGACCCTGGCCCGAATCATCGACGTGCCGTTCACGATGGCCGACGCGACGACGCTGACCGAAGCCGGTTACGTCGGCGAAGACGTCGAGAACATCGTGCTGAAGCTGCTCCAGGCCGCCGACTACAATGTCGAGCGCGCCCAGCGCGGCATCGTCTACATCGACGAAATCGACAAGATCAGCCGCAAGTCCGACAACCCGTCGATCACCCGCGACGTGTCGGGCGAAGGCGTGCAGCAGGCCCTGCTGAAGATCATGGAAGGCACCGTCGCCTCCGTGCCGCCGCAGGGCGGGCGCAAGCATCCGCAGCAGGAGTTCCTGCAGGTCGACACGACGAACATCCTGTTCATCTGCGGCGGGGCCTTCGCGGGCCTCGAGCGCATCATCTCGGCCCGCGGTTCGGCCAAGTCGATCGGCTTCGGCGCCAAGGTCGCCGATCCGGAAGACCGTCGCACCGGCGAGATCCTGCGCGGCGTCGAGCCCGACGACCTGCAGCGCTTCGGCCTGATCCCGGAATTCATCGGCCGTCTGCCGGTGATCGCCACCCTGGAAGACCTCGACGAGGCCGCCCTGGTGAAGATCCTGACCGAGCCGAAGAACGCCTTCGTCAAGCAGTACCAGCGCCTGTTCGAGATGGAGAACATCGGCCTGACCTTCACCGAGGACGCCCTGCACGGCGTCGCCAAGAAGGCCATCGCCCGCAAGACCGGCGCCCGGGGCCTGCGCTCGATCATGGAAGGCATCCTGCTGGAGACCATGTTCGAACTGCCCAACTACGAGGGCGTCGAGGAAGTGGTGGTCAATGCCGAGGTCGTCGAAGGCCGCGCCCAGCCGCTGCTGATCTACGCCGAAAAGAAGGGCGGAGCGGCCTCGGCCTAAGGCCTGGCTGCATCGCTTGAGAGATGAGAACGGCGGGTCCCCAGGACCCGCCGTTTTCTTTTTCCCTCTCCCCTTGCGGGAGAGGGTGGCCTCGCGGAGCGAGGTCGGGTGAGGGGTCTCTCAAATCTCGAAGCCGCGTGCGGCGGTTAGGCCGGGCGGAAGCGTCTCCCATTTGAGAGACCCCTCATCCGACGGCCTTCGGCCGCCACCTTCTCCCGCAAGGGGAGAAGGATCGGGGCTTACGCACGCTGCTCACACGGCGTAATCGGAAAAGAACCCAACCAACTCAACGCCCTACAACTTTATCACCCCGACTTATCCTCCCCCACTCGAGCCGCCCCATAATCAACCCATCCCAGCCATGGGGAGGGCTCTTGGTACCGGCCCGAGTTAGCGGCTGCGGATCGCATCGAGCGGGGCCGCTTGGGGCGTCATGGGAAGGGCGGGTTTGCAGGATCGCTCAGAAGGCGTGATTGGGCCGCCAAGCCGTTCCGTGACGAGACAAGCGGGTCGACAGGGTCGGGATCGTTTCAAACCGGCCTAACAGGATCAGCCGAGGCGCCGCCGGATCACCGCGGGGCTATTGATCCTGCCCGTCCGAGGGACAACCGGGTCCAGGGCTGAAAGAGGCCCGCGCCCCCGGTCCTTCGAGCCTACGGTGCGGCGGAGCGGTCTGACGAAGCCGAAACGCAAACAAACCATACGGTCTCCGGGCTCCGCCCGGCCGCTCCGCGCCTCCCCGACCTAACGCGCAACTGCGCGGGAGCCTGAGAAGCCGTGTCCGCATCCCAAGGAACCTCCCCCCGTGGGGGAGGCGGCCGAAGGCCGGTGGGGGGACGGTTTCAGCTTTCGGAGCGCTTGCCGATTTCGCACCAACACCCCCCACCGATCGCTGCGCGATCGCCTCCCCCACAGGGGGAGGTTCCTTTCTTCTCCCGCGAGGGGAGAAGGATCACGCTTTCTCGCACTGCGGCGAGGAAACGATATGCCGCTGCGTCAGCGGCCAAGCGGCGAAATCCCCCATGGCTCAGCCCGCCGCGCGACCGAAATATCCAGCCTCACCACCAATGCGCGACTCGTCGCCGCTGGCGGGCGAGCACGCTTGAACCGCGTCGCAAAAGGTCCACATAAATAACGACCATCCGCCCAGTCCCGGGCGGACGGACCGTACGACTCAGGCGCATCGTCTGAAGTGACGGCGGTCCGCGTGGCAAGGCGCGAGTTTCGCGCGCCGGCCGGGAGTGAAAACATGTCTGAGATCCGTACGCTTCCTGTGTTGCCCCTGCGGGATATCGTTGTGTTCCCGCACATGGTGGTGCCGCTGTTCGTTGGGCGCGACAAATCCGTCCGCGCCCTCGAGGAAGTGATGCGCGGCGACAAGCAGATCCTGCTCGTCACCCAAAAGAACAGCGCCGACGATGATCCGGCTCCGGCCGACATCTACGAAGTCGGCGTGCTGGCCACCGTGCTGCAACTGCTGAAACTGCCCGACGGCACCGTCAAGGTGCTGGTCGAGGGCAAGGGCCGCGCCGCCGTCGTGCGCTTCACCGAGCAGGAGGCCTATTACGAGGCCCAGGTCGGCGAAGTCAGCGAAGACCAGGGCGCCGGTCCCGAGGCCGAGGCCCTGTCGCGCGCCGTCGTCGAGCAGTTCGAGAACTACGTCAAACTGAACAAGAAGGTGCCGCCCGAGGCCCTGGCGTCGATCCCGCAGATCGCCGAGCCGGGCAAGCTGGCCGACAGCATCGCCGCCCACCTGTCGGTGAAGATCGGCGACAAGCAGCACCTGCTGGAAATCTTCGACGTCACCAAGCGCCTGGAGAAGGTCTTCGCCCTCATGGAAGGCGAGATCTCGGTGCTGCAGGTCGAGAAGAAGATCCGCTCGCGCGTGAAGCGCCAGATGGAGAAGACCCAGCGCGAGTATTATCTGAACGAGCAGATGAAGGCGATCCAGCGCGAGCTGGGCGACCCCGACGATCAGCGCGACGAACTGATCGAGCTCGAGAAGCGCATCAAGAAGACCAAGCTTTCGAAGGAAGCCCGGGCCAAGGCCGAGGGCGAACTGAAGAAGCTGCGCAACATGAGCCCGATGTCGGCCGAGAGCACGGTGGTCCGCAACTACCTGGACTGGCTGCTGTCGATCCCGTGGGGCAAGGCCAAGACCAAGAAGATCGATCTCAACGAGAGCGAGGAGATCCTCGACGCCGACCACTACGGCCTCGACAAGGTCAAGGAACGGATCCTGGAGTACCTGGCCGTGCAGGCCCGGACCAACTCCCTGAAGGGCCCGATCCTGTGCCTCGTCGGTCCTCCGGGGGTCGGCAAGACCTCGCTGGGCAAGTCGATCGCCAAGGCGACGGGTCGCGAATTCGTGCGCATGAGCCTCGGCGGCGTGCGTGACGAGGCCGAGATCCGCGGTCACCGCCGCACCTATATCGGCTCGATGCCCGGCAAGGTCGTCCAGTCGATGAAGAAGGCCAAGACCACCAACGCCTTCGTCCTGCTCGACGAAATCGACAAGATGGGCAGCGACTATCGCGGCGATCCGGCCTCGGCCCTGCTGGAAGTTCTGGACCCGTCGCAGAACTCGACCTTCGGCGACCACTACTTGGAGGTCGACTACGACCTGAGCCAGGTGATGTTCGTCACCACGGCCAACAGCCTGAACATGCCCCAGCCGCTGCTGGACCGCATGGAGATCATCCGCATCCCCGGCTACACCGAGGATGAGAAGCTGGAGATCGCCAAGCGCCACGTCCTGCCCAAGCTGGCCAAGGATCACGGCCTGAAGGACAGCGAGTTCATCGTCCCGGAAAAGGCGATCCGCGACCTGATCCGCTACTACACCCGGGAAGCCGGCGTGCGGTCGCTGGAGCGGGAACTGGGCGCCCTGGCCCGCAAGACGGTGCGTGACCTGTCGCGCGAGAAGATCACCTCGATCACGATCGACGACGAGCGTCTGGCCAAGTACGCCGGCGTCAAGAAGTACCGCTACGGCGAGACCGACGAAGTCGACCAGGTCGGCATCGTCACCGGTCTGGCCTGGACGGAGTTCGGCGGCGACATCCTGACCATCGAAGCCGTGAAGATGCCGGGCAAGGGCCGCATGACGGTCACCGGCAACCTCAAGGAAGTGATGAAGGAGTCGATCTCGGCGGCCAACAGCTACGTCCGCTCGCGGGCGACCGCGTTCGGCATCAAGCCGCCGATCTTCGAGAAGACCGACGTCCACGTGCACGTGCCGGACGGCGCCACGCCCAAGGACGGTCCGTCGGCCGGTATCGCCATGGCCCTGGCCATGGTCTCGGTGCTGACCGGCATCCCGATCCGCAAGGACATCGCCATGACCGGCGAGATCACCCTGCGCGGCCGGGTGACCGCCATCGGCGGTCTCAAGGAGAAGCTGCTGGCGGCCCTGCGTTCGGGCGTGAAGACGGTGCTGATCCCGCAGGAAAACGAGAAGGATCTCGTCGACGTGCCGCAATCGGTGAAGGCCGGTCTCGAGATCATTCCGGTCTCGACGGTCGACGAAGTGCTCAAGCACGCCCTCACCGGACCCCTGACTCCGGTCGAGTGGAGCGAATCGGAGGAGCCTCTGGCGAGCCCCGCGAAGGGCGATGAAGCCGGAGACGACGCGGTTCTCACGCACTAACAGTAACTTATTGTTGATAACTGGGGCGGCGCGGGAATTTTCCGCGCCGCCTTCGTTTGACGGGGCAAGCGTTCCCCGCATACTTCCCGGCGAGCGAAGCGGCGTAAGCTGTTGCAGCGCCGCCGCTTATTGGCTGGGAGATAAAAATGACCACAAAAGCCGAACTCGTCACGGCGATCGCCGAAAAGGCGGGCATCAACAAGAACCAGGCGAAGGACGCCCTGGAAGCTTTCATCGACACCGTCACCGCTTCGCTGAAGTCGGGCTCGGACGTGCGTCTGGTGGGCTTCGGCACCTTCAAGGCCGTGACCCGCGCCGCGGGCACCGCGCGCAACCCGCGCACCGGTGAAACCGTCGAGCGTCCGGCCTCCAAGACCGCCCGCTTCCAGGTCGGTGAAGGCCTGAAGACCACCCTGAACGGCTAATCCCGTTTTCGGTCTTCAAAGGGGCGGGGCGTTCCAACGGCGTCCCGCCCTTTTTCATGCGTGCTTCCCAGACCGCCATTCGGCGGCTAGAAGCGCGCTCCATTCCCGAGCGGGCGGTTAGCTCAGCGGTAGAGCGTCTCGTTTACACCGAGAGGGTCGGGGGTTCGATCCCCTCACCGCCCACCAGGGACTGCTGACACGAACTGTCAGCGATCTTCGGCAGTCTCCCAGGCGTTCCGACGCCGAAAAGGGAGATCGTCATGCCCGTCAAGGGAAGCTGCCACTGCGGCGCCGTCCAGTTCCAGGTCGAGACCGAGCCGACCGAACTCGCCGACTGCAACTGCTCGTTCTGCTCCAAGCGCGGCAATCTGGTCGCCTACTACCCGCTCGCCGCCTTCAGGCTGCTGACCGCCCGCGACCGGGTCGCGACCTACCAGTGGGGCGACTACATGGGCACGCATCATCACTGCGGCGTCTGTGGCTGCGGGACCTACAGCCAGTTTCCCGACTTCAGCAGCGGCCAGGCCGACTACGACAATCCCCGCGTCGCCATCAACGCTCGTCTGCTCGAAGGCTTCGACCTGTCGCCCCTGCCGGTGAACCACCTCAACGGCCGCGACGACTGGTGAGCATCAGATCAAAGCCTCCAGCGCCTGAGCGGCGCTGCGGCTCCTCGCGTCGGCGGCAATCTGATCGCCCAAGGCCTTGGCGGCTTCGCGCCAGGTCGGTTCATCCAGCAGACGCATCAGGGCCTGGCCGATCTTCTCCGGCGAGGCGTCCGGCGCCAGCGTGATCGCCGCGCCCCGGTGGGCCGCCCGCATCGCGTTGTCGTTCTGGTCGCGGCCCATGGGCAGGCACAGCAGGGGCACGCCTTCCATCAACGGCCGCAGGGTCGAGCCGTGGCCGGCGTGGGTCACGAAGGCGGCGGCGTTCTTCAACAGCGCGCCATGCGGGGCGCTGCGCACCACCTTAACATTGGCCGGTGCGTCAAATTCTGCGGGATCCAAGGTCGGGCCGGTCGTGATCAGGGCGCGGACGGGCAGGGCGGAAAGGGCGGCCAACACGTTGCGAAGCGTCGCTTCCTGCGCCTGGTAAAGGCTCGAGAACGACACCAGCACCAGCGGCGCATCGCCCTGCGGAACCTCAATGGTCTCCACCCAGGCCGGATCGGCCAGATAGGGGCCGACATGGGCGAACGGAGCGGGCAGGGGATCGGGCGCGAAGTCGAAGGCCGGGCTGGTCGCCAGCAGGATCGCGTCGGCGGCCTCGTACTGCGCGAACAGGTCGGCCAGTTCAGGCAGGCCGTGCTCGGCCCGGGCGGCGTTCAGCGCCGGCAGGCCCGATTTGAACAGGCCCCGCGCCATCTGGGCGACCATCGCGTGCATGGCCCGCTCCTGGTCGTCGGCCGCCGGCGCCATGCCGGCCCCGAACGGCGGCGCGCCGGGCAGGTTCGGCAGCGACCAGACATTGGCGGCCAGCAGGGCGATCTTGGTTCCCCGCGCCTGGGCGGCGACCATCGCGCCCAGCAGCAGCTCCTGGCTGACCACCACGTCGGCGGGGAAATCGTCCAGCGCCTCCAGCACGTCGCGGGCGTAAGACGCGGCCGGGCCGGTCATCACCCGGTCGAGCAGGCGCTCGATCACCGCCATCGGGTTGTCGGCCTCGAAGTCGCGCAGCCGGTCGTCCTCGCGGGACTTGCCGGTCTGGAACGGCGCGGTCGTCCAGGCGCGGAACGGCACGGACAGCGCCGCGGCGTCGGCGGCGTTGGCCGGATCGCTGATCGCCAGCACCTCGTGACCGCGCGCGGCGAGGTCGGCGGCGACCATCAGCAGCGGCTGGACGTGGCCGCCGCCCTCCCAGGTCGTGAACAGAAACCGCGCCATGATCCTCGCCCCCTACGCAACCTAGCGAACGGTCTCGTATCAGATGTTTTTGCGCCTGGCGCGGGCACGACGTAGGGTGGCGCGGCGAGCCGCTGGACAGCGGCCAAGCTTCGGGGGAACCTCCCGTCGCTGAGCACCTTAATCGCTTGGCGGCCGCGTAAGACGGCCCCGCTGCAACAGCGAGGTACGGCGTGATCGATCTTCTGCCCACTTCCCCGCCGAGCCCCGAAGCCGGCGCGCCGCAGATTCGATCCGCCTCAGGTCGGCCCGTCCGTTTGATCGACACGACAATGCTTTACGCGCCGCGCAGCGGCGGCGTGCGCCGATATCTCAACGCCAAACGCGCCTGGCTGGCCGCCAATCGCCCGAGCGTGCGCCACACCCTGGTCGTGCCCGGGCCGCGCGACGCCCACGACGGCCACGGCCGCGTGTCGATCTACGCCGCGCCTCTGCCGTTCGGCGACGGCTACCGCTGGCCGATCGGCAAGACCAGCTGGATGGAGCGGCTGATTCGCCAGCGGCCCGACATCATCGAGGCTGGCGACCCCTACACCCCCGGTCTGGCGGCGCTGAAGGCTGGCGACGCCATGGGCGTGCCGGTCGTCGGATTCTGCCACACCGATCTTGGCGCCCTGGCGGCGCTGCACATCGGCGAGTGGGCCGAAAAGCCGGTCCAGAAGCGTTGGGCGGCGATCTATCGCCAGTTCGACCAGGTCGTGGCGCCCAGCCATTTCATCGCCGGCCGGCTCGTCGAAGCGGGGGTTCGAGACGCCATCGGCCTGCCGCTGGGCGTCGACGTCGACACCTTCCACCCGGCGCGCGGCGATCGCGCGGCCCTGCGCCGGCGCCTTGGCCTGACCGACCGTCACCGTATTCTCGTCTTCGCCGGCCGCCCGGCGCGCGAAAAGAAGCTCGACGTGCTGGTCGACGCCGTCGAGAAGCTGGGCGAGCCCTATGTTCTGCTGCTGGTCGGGGCCGGGGCGGGCGCGCGGCCCAGCGACCGCGTCATCTCGATGGATTATCAGCGCGATCCCGAAGCCCTGGCCGCCATCCTGGCCGGCTGCGACGCCTTCGTGCACGCCAACGACAACGAGCCCTTCGGCCTGATCGTACTGGAGGCCATGGCCTGCGGCCTGCCGGTGGTCGGCATCGACGCCGGCGGCGTGGCCGAAAGCGTCGATGAAGCCGTCGGCATGCTGGCGTCCGCCTCGGAAGGCGGAGTGTTCGCCGAGGCGGTCGAGGCGCTGTTCGCCCGCGACGTCGCCGCCCTGGGGCGCGCCGCGCGCCAGCGGGCCGAGGCCCGGCACGGCTGGACGCCGGTGTTCGAGCGCCTGACCGGAATCTACGGACGCCTCACCGGCTCGCGGGCGTTCGTCGGCGAAGCGGCGGAAGTCGCCGCTTCGCACTAGTAAAGCGTCAGGCGGCCTGGCGCAGTTCGCCGCGCAGACCCGCCAGGATCTCGTAGCTGCGCAGCCGCGCGGCGTGGTCGAAGATCTGCGAGGCGGCCATCACCTCGTCGGCGCCGGTGGCCGCGATCACCGCCTTGACCTTGGCGGCGACGGTTTCCGGCGAGCCGATCGCCGAATAGCGGAACGTATGGTCCAGGCCCGCCAGTTCGTGCGGCGCGGCGATGGCCGTGATGTCATCTACGGGCGGCGGCAGCAGGCCGGGGCGGCCGCGGCGCAGGGCCAGGAACTGCTGCTGGGTCGAGGTGAACAGGCGTCGCGCCTCCTCGTCGGTGTCGGCCGCGCACACCCCGATGCAGATCATGAAGTAGGGCTTGTCTAGCTGTTCGGACGGCCGGAAGCCGCGGCGATAGACCTCGATCGCCTCCATCAGCTGGTCCGGCGCGAAGTGGGCGGCGAAGGCGTAGGGCAGGCCCAACGCCGCGGCCAGTTGCGCGCCATAGGTGCTGGAGCCCAGCAGCCACATCGGCACGTCCTGTCCTTCGCCCGGCACGGCGCGCACCGACTGGTCTTCCGAGGCCGGCTTGAACCACTGCTGCAGCTCGACGACGTCCTCGGCGAAGCGGTCGACCCCGCCCATGTAGCGGCGAAGCGCCCGCATGGTGGCCTGGTCGGTGCCCGGCGCGCGGCCCAGACCCAGATCGATTCTGCCCGGATGCAGGGCCGCCAGCGTGCCGAAAGCCTCGGCGACCATCAGCGGCGCGTGGTTCGGCAGCATGATTCCGCCCGACCCGACTCGAATCTTCGAGGTCCCGGCGGCCACGTGACCGATCACCACGGTTGTGGCGGCGCTGGCGATACCGGGCATGTTGTGGTGCTCGGCCAGCCAAAACCTGTGGAAACCCAGAGACTCGGCATGACGCGCAAGGTCCAAAGTATTGGCCAAGGCTTTACTGACCGATGTTCCTTGAGGAACCGGCGACAGATCCAGGACGGAAAGCGGGATATCGGCGGGCTGAGTCATGCCCGCTAGATCGGGATGCGACCGCTCGGTAACAACCGTCCGCGGACACAATTTGTCGCAGTCGGCGTCGCGAACGCGCGTACAAGCAGCAGCACGAGGCGCTTGTCTGGGCAGTTCAAAAAATGGGGGAGGGGGAAAGT
>NZ_JBWKNI010000012.1:53089-152506 GCF_059415485.1 Caulobacter sp. GW821-FHT10C03
GTGGCGCGAATGACGGGGCTCGAACCCGCGACCTCCGGCGTGACAGGCCGGCGCTCTAACCAACTGAGCTACATCCGCGTCGCGTAAGGTCGTAAAACCCTACGAAGCGCTCGCTTTTATCTCGGATCGCGACCTTCCAGGAGAAGGTGGCGCGAATGACGGGGCTCGAACCCGCGACCTCCGGCGTGACAGGCCGGCGCTCTAACCAACTGAGCTACATCCGCATTACCCTCCGCCGAAGCGAAAGTGCGACCCGCCGTGCGGCGAGGGGCGTCTGATATGTCGGGCGAAGACTCGTGTCAACGGCCATGTCGCCGAACCTGTGGATGGCCAGAAGTTGCGATCGTTTCTCAATGTGCCCGGGGCGTTTGAAGCCTGGAAGACACTGGGCTACAACGCGGCCGATTCAAGCCAAGGGCTGTCATGAACGCCTTCCTTCTCCAGTACCTGCCGATCGTGATCTTCCTCGGGATCGCGGCGGTTATCGGCATCGTCTTCATGCTGGCTGCCGCCGTGCTCGCGCCCAAGGCGCCGGACCCGGAAAAGCTGTCCGCATACGAATGCGGCTTCAACGCCTTCGACGACGCGCGCATGAAGTTCGACGTCCGGTTCTACCTGGTCTCGATCCTCTTCATCATCTTCGACCTCGAAGTGGCTTTCCTGTTCCCGTGGGCGGTGACCCTGCTGAAGCTTCCGCATGAAGCCTCGGTCTTCGCCTTCTGGTCGATGATGAGCTTCCTCGGCGTTCTGACTGTCGGCTTTATCTACGAATGGAAGAAGGGCGCCCTCGAATGGGAGTGATCGTTCCCGCCAACAGCTCGCCGCTTCCGGCGGCCGGCGCCGCTGGCCGCTCGACGGTGCAGGGCTATGACCCGAAGCTGCACGACGCATTCTTCGACGGCGTGTCGCAGCAGCTGGCCGACAAGGGCTTCATCACCGCGGCCGCCGACGACCTGATCACCTGGGCGCGCACCGGCTCGCTGATGTGGATGACGTTCGGCCTGGCGTGCTGCGCCGTCGAGATGATGCACTCGGCCATGCCGCGCTACGACCTGGAGCGCTACGGCTTCGCGCCGCGCGCCAGCCCGCGTCAGTCGGACGTGATGATCGTCGCCGGCACCCTGACCAACAAGATGGCTCCGGCTCTGCGCAAGGTCTATGACCAGATGCCCGAGCCCCGCTACGTCATCTCGATGGGCAGCTGCGCCAATGGCGGCGGCTACTACTATTACAGCTACAGCGTCGTGCGCGGCTGCGACCGCGTCGTCCCGATCGACATCTACGTGCCGGGCTGCCCGCCCACGGCCGAAGCGCTCGTCTACGGCGTGCTGCAGCTCCAGAAGAAGATCCGTCGCACGGGGACCATCGAGCGATGAGCCAAGACCTCGAAGCCCTCGGCCAGGCGATCGTCGCCAACTCGGCCGGGGCCATCGCCTCGTACACTGTCGCGTTCGGCGAGCTGAACCTGCTCGGTTCGACGAACCGCGTGGTCGAGCTGCTGACCTATCTGCGTGATCACCCCGACTACCGCTTCCACCAGCTGGTGGACCTGACGGCGGTCGACTACCCCGAGCGCGCCGCGCGCTTCGACGTGGTCTACCACCTGCTGTCGATGGTGAAGAACGTCCGCGTCCGCGTGAAGGTGCAGACCGACGAAGACACCCCGGTGCCGAGCGCCACGCCGGTGTTCCCGGTGGCCGACTGGTTCGAGCGCGAGGCGTTCGACATGTACGGCGTGTTCTTCGAAGGCCACCCGGACCTGCGCCGGATCCTGACGGACTACGGTTTCCACGGCCACCCGCTGCGGAAAGACTTCCCGATGACCGGCTATGTCGAGGTCCGCTACGACGACGAGCTCAAGCGCGTCGTCTACGAACCCGTGAAGATCACCGAGTTCCGCGCCTTCGACTTCCTGTCTCCGTGGGAAGGGGCGAAGTACGCTCTGCCGGGCGACGAGAAGGCGGAAAAGGCTTAAGTCATGACTGGCACGAACGCGCCCGCCGCGGCGACCGACTTCTTCCGCGACGAACCGACGGTTCCGGTGATCCCGGAAACCCCGGTCCGCAAGTTCAACATCAACTTCGGCCCCCAGCACCCTGCCGCGCACGGCGTGCTGCGTCTGGTGCTCGAACTCGACGGTGAAATCGTCGAGCGCGTCGATCCGCACATCGGCCTGCTGCACCGCGGCACCGAGAAGCTGATGGAAGCGCGCACCTACCTGCAGAACATCCCGTACTTCGACCGCCTCGACTACGTGGCGCCGATGAACCAGGAGCATGCGTTCTGCCTGGCCATCGAAAAGCTGCTGGGCGTTGAAGTGCCCAAGCGCGGCCAGGTCATCCGCGTGCTGTTCTGCGAGATCGGCCGCGTCCTGAACCACCTGCTGAACGTGACGACCCAGGCCATGGACGTCGGCGCCCTGACGCCGCCGCTCTGGGGCTTCGAGGAGCGCGAGAAGCTGATGGTGTTCTACGAGCGCGCCTGCGGCGCTCGCCTGCACGCCAACTACTTCCGTCCGGGCGGCGTCCACCAGGACCTCACCCCCTCGCTGATCGACGATATCGAGAGCTGGGCCAAGGCCTTCCCGAAGATCTGCGACGACATCGAGGGCCTGATCACCGACAACCGCATCTTCAAGCAGCGCAACGTCGATATCGGCGTCGTCAGCAAGGAAGACGCGTGGGCCTGGGGCTTCTCGGGCGTGATGGTGCGCGGTTCGGGCATCGCCTGGGACCTGCGCCGCAACCAGCCGTACGAGAACTACAACGAGTTCGAGTTCGACATCCCGCTGGGCAAGAACGGCGACTGCTACGATCGCTATCTCTGCCGCATGCAGGAGATGCGCGAGAGCACCAAGATCATCCTGCAGGCCGTCGCCATGCTGCGCGGCACGCCGGGTCCGGTGCTGACCGAGGACAACAAGGTCAGCCCGCCGCGTCGCGCCGAGATGAAGCGCTCGATGGAAGCCCTGATCCACCACTTCAAGCTCTATACCGAGGGCTTCAAGACGCCGGAAGGCGAGGTCTACGCGGCCGTCGAAGCCCCCAAGGGCGAGTTCGGCGTCTACGTGGTCAGCAACGGCACCAACAAGCCGTACCGCTGCAAGATCAAGGCTCCGGGCTTCTCGCACCTGGCCGCCATGGACTGGATGAACCGCGGCCACCAGCTGGCCGACGTTTCGGCCATCCTGGGTTCGCTCGACATCGTGTTCGGCGAGGTCGATCGATGAGCCTCGAGAGCATCGCCCAGGCTCAGCTCGACGCCTACAACGCCCAAGACCTGGACGCCCACTGCGCCCACTTCTCGGACGACGTGGTCGTGGCCGGCCTGAACGGCGAAGTCGCGCGCACGGGCATCGAGGCTTACCGCGCCTTCTACGCCAAGACCTTCGCCGAGTTCCCCAAGAACAAGGCCGAGCTCCTGAACCGCATCGTGGTCGGCTCGAACGTGATCGATCACGAGCACGTCGACCGCGGCAACGGCGACGCGCCCTTCCAGGTCGCCGCCATCTACACCTTCAAGGGCGACAAGATCGTCCGCGTGGATTTCGCACGATGAGCGTTCGTCGTCTCGCCAAAGAGCAGCCCGCCAGCTTCGCCTTCTCGAAGGACAGCCAGGCCAAGGCCGACTGGTGGAAGGCCAAGTATCCCGCCGCCCGCAAGCAGTCGGCGGTGATCCCGATGCTGTGGCTGGCCCAGAAGCAGGAAGGCTGGATTTCCGAGCCGGCGATCCAGGAGATCGCCAAGCAGCTCGAGATGCCGGTCATCCGCGTGCTGGAAGTCGCCACCTTCTACGTGATGTTCCAGCTGGCCCCGGTCGGCAAGACCGCCTTCGTCCAGCTGTGCGGCACCACGCCGTGCCAACTGCGCGGCGCGCTCGACCTGAAGTCGGTGCTGGAGAAGAAGATCGGCCCGGCCCACACCGTGTCGGCCGACGGCAAGTTCAGCTGGGAAGAGGTCGAGTGCCTCGGCGCCTGCTGCAACGCCCCGATGGCCGCCATCAACGACTACTACTACGAAGACCTGACGCCGGAGAGCCTCAGCGCAATCCTCGACGACTTTGCCGCGGGCAAGGCCCCGCAGCCGGGCAGCTACGAGGGCCGCAAGTCCTCGGAGCCGAAGGAAAAGATCCAGACCCTGACCGATCCGAAGCTGTACGACGGCTCGGCGGCCAAGAAGATCAAGATCCCGAACCTGCCCGAGAAGCCCAAGAAGACCAAGGCGGAGCCCGCCGCCTGATGACCGACGTCGCCGTCCATCAGAAGAAGCGCCTCACGACGATGCTCGCCATCGACGTCGTGTGCTTCCTGCTGGCCGGCGCGGCGATCGTCGGCCACGTGGCCTTCCACGTCTGGTGGCTGCTTCCGGTGTTCATCCTGGCCGTCGTGGTCGGGCTGGGCGCCCAGATCTGGTTCATCCTCGGCTGGATGAAGGCCACCAAGCCTGAAGCCGGTTCCGAGCCGCAAGCGGGGAGGGCGCCTTGAGCGACGACCTTTCCGCCAGGCGGGCGGCCTATCTGGCCACGATCAAGGGGCTCTACCGCAAGGAGCGGGTCCTGGGTTTCGTGGCCTGCCTGGCCGGCGTCCTGCTGCTGATCTGGGGGCGGGAGGTCCCTGGGGCTCCGGCCTGGGCGGCGCCCACAGGTCTTTTGGTGATCGGCGCCGGTTGGCTGCTTTTCGCCTATGTCATCGTCCGGCGGACGCGCTATGTCCGCACCCATCCATTCGATCCGCAAAGCTAGAGTCATGGTCGGTATCCTCGAAGACAAGGATCGCATCTTCACCAACCTTTACGGGCTCCAGGACTGGGGTCTGGAAGGTGCGAAGGCGCGCGGTTGCTGGAACGGCACCAAGGACATTCTTGACGCCGGTCGCGACTGGATCATCGAGAACATGAAGAACTCCGGTCTGCGAGGCCGGGGCGGGGCTGGTTTCTCGACCGGTCTGAAGTGGTCCTTCATGCCCAAGGAAGTGAAGGACGGCCGTCCGCACTACCTGGTGGTCAACGCCGACGAGTCCGAACCGGGCACCTGCAAGGACCGGGAGATCATGCGGCACGATCCGCACCTCCTGATCGAGGGCTGCCTGATCGCCTCGCGCGCCATGCTGGCCCACGCCTGCTACATCTACATCCGCGGCGAGTACGTCTTCGAGCGCGAGCGCCTGGAAGCGGCGGTCAAGCAGGCCTACGAGGCCAAGCTGATCGGCAAGGACAACGTCCACGGCTGGGACTTCGACCTCTACGTCCACCACGGCGCCGGCGCCTATATCTGCGGTGAAGAGACCGCCCTGCTGGAAAGCCTGGAGGGCAAGAAGGGCCAGCCGCGCCTGAAGCCGCCGTTCCCGGCGGGCGCTGGCCTCTACGGCATGCCGACCACGGTCAACAACGTCGAGAGCATCGCTGTCGCCGGCACCATCCTGCGCCGCGGCGCGGCCTGGTTCGCCGGTTTCGGCCGTCCCAACAACGCCGGCACCAAGCTGTTCTGCGTCTCGGGCCACGTGAACCTGCCCTGCAACGTCGAAGAAGCGATGAGCATCCCCTTCCGTCAGCTGATGGAAGACCACTGCGGCGGCATTCGCGGCGGCTGGGGCAACCTCAAGGCCGTCATCCCGGGCGGTTCGTCGGTTCCGATGATCCCCGCCGAGCAGTGCGAAGACCTGCCGATGGACTTCGACGCCCTGCGGAACCTGAAGTCGGGCCTGGGCACCGCCGCCGTCATCGTCATGGACAAGTCCACCGACCTCGTCCGCGCCATCGCCCGCCTGTCGTACTTCTACAAGCACGAGAGCTGCGGCCAGTGCACGCCGTGCCGCGAAGGCACCGGCTGGATGTGGCGGGTCATGGAGCGCATGGCCACCGGCGAAGCCGATCCGAAAGAGATCGACACCCTGCTGGACGTCACGACCCAGGTCGAGGGTCACACCATCTGCGCCCTGGGCGACGCGGCCGCCTGGCCGATCCAGGGTCTGTTCCGCCACTTCCGCCACGAGGTGGAGGAGCGGATCGCTTCCTATCGTAGCGGTCGCCTGCACGTGCAGGGCGCCAAGCTGATCGCGGCGGAGTAACGAGAATGGCAATCGCCAAGGTCAACGGCGTCGAGGTCGAGTTCGAACCCGGCATGACGGTTCTGCAGGTCGCGGAGCTGGCTGGGGAAGAGATCCCGCGCTTCTGCTATCACGAGCGTCTGAGCATCGCCGGCAACTGCCGCATGTGCCTGGTCGAGGTTAAGCCCGGTCCGCCGAAGCCGCAGGCGTCTTGCGCCCTCCCGGCCGCCGAGGGCCAGGAGATCTTCACCAAGACCCCGATGGTCAAGAAGGCCCGCGAAGGGGTGATGGAGTTCCTGCTCATCAACCACCCGCTGGATTGCCCGATCTGCGACCAGGGCGGCGAGTGCGACCTGCAGGACCAGGCCGTCGGCTACGGTCGTGACGACAGCCGCTACGAAGAGAACAAGCGCGCGGTCGAAGAGAAGGCCATGGGCCCGCTCATCAAGACCGTGATGACGCGCTGCATCCAGTGCACCCGCTGCGTCCGCTTCATCACCGAAGTCGCCGGCTCGCCGGAGATCGGCCTGATCTCGCGCGGCGAAGACGTTGAAATCACGACCTATCTGGGCGCCGCGGTGACCTCGGAGCTGTCGGCCAACGTCATCGACCTGTGCCCGGTCGGCGCCCTGACCTCCAAGCCCTACGCCTTCGAAGCCCGCCCGTGGGAACTGAAGAAGACCGAGAGCGTCGACGTCCAGGACGCCCTGGGCTCCTCGATCCGCGTCGACGCCCGCGCCAACGCCGTCCTGCGCGTGCTGCCGCGCGTCAACGAGGACGTCAATGAAGAGTGGATCAGCGACAAGACGCGCTACGCCGTCGACGGCCTGCAGCGCCAGCGCCTCGACCGCCCGTACGTCCGCGTTGACGGCAAGCTGAAGCCGGCCACGTGGTCTGAGGCTTTCGCCGCCGTCTCCGCCAAGATCAAGGCGACCGCCCCTGAGCGCATCGGCGTCATCGCCGGCGACCTGCAGGACGCCGAAAGCCTGAAGGCGACCAAGGACCTCTTCACCGCCCTGGGCGTGAAGAACCTCGACGCCCGCCAGGACGGTACGGCCCTGGGCAATGGCCCGCGCGAGAGCTGGCTGTTCAACTCGACCATCGCCGGCATCGAAGACGCTGATGTCGTGCTGTTCGTGGGCGCCAACCCGCGCCTCGAGGCTCCGGTCCTCAACGCCCGCTTCCGCAAGCAGTGGATCGCCGGCAAGACCCGCTTCGGCGTCATCGGCGAACAGGCCGACCTGACGTTCGACTACGACTACCTCGGCGCCGGCGCCAAGACGCTGTCGGGCCTGGCCAAGGCCAAGAACGACTTCGTCGCCGCCCTGAAGGCCGCCGAGCGTCCCGCCATCATCATCGGCCAGGGCGCCCTGGCCCGCGCCGACGGCGCGGCGATCCTCAAGGCCGCCGCCGGCGTCGCCAAGACCTTCAAGGTCGTGCGCGAAGGCTGGAACGGCTGGAACGTGCTGCACACCGCCGCCGCCCGCGTGGCCGGCCTCGACCTGGGCTTCGTCCCGGCCGAGGGCGCTCTCTCGGCTCGCGACATGCTGAAGCCGGGCGCGCTGGACGTGCTGTTCCTGCTGGGCGCCGACGAGTGCGAGCCCGCCGCCAGCGACGCCTTCAAGATCTATCTGGGCACCCACGGCGACGCCGGCGCCCACAAGGCCGATGTCATCCTGCCGGGCGCCGCCTACACCGAAAAGAACGGCCTCTACGTCAACACCGAGGGCCGGGTGCAGATGGGCAAGCGCGCCGTGTTCCCGAAGGGCGAGGCCAAGGAAGACTGGTCGATCCTGCGGGCGCTGTCGGAAGTGCTGGGCGCCAAGCTGCCCTATGACAGCCTGGACCAGCTGCGCGCCAAGCTGTTCGCCGATCACCCCACCTTCGGCCAGATCGACTTCGCGCCGGGCTCGGTCCCGACCGTGTTCGACCTCGCCGCCGTCGGTGGGGAAGGGGACGTCTCCGATGCTCCGTTCGAGAGCCCGGTGAAGGCCTTCCACCTGACCAACCCCATTGCGCGCGCCAGCGTGACCATGGCCGAGTGCGCGGCCAACGTCTCGGCCGCCGCCAAGATCGCCGCGGAGTAAGCCGTGTCTCAGACCAACCCGCTTATCTGGTTCGGCCTCACTCTCGGCGGCATCCTGCTGGTCGTGATCTGGGTTCTGCTGAGCCTGGCCTTCCTGCTGCTGGCCGACCGCAAGATCTGGGCCGGCGTCCAGATGCGCAAGGGCCCGAACGTCGTCGGCCCCTTCGGCCTGCTGCAGTCCTTCGCCGACTTCGGCAAGTTCGTGCTGAAGGAAATCGTCATCCCGGCCGGCGCCGACAAGGCGATCTTCCTGCTGGCCCCGCTGATCAGCCTGGTTCTGGGCTTCATCGGCTGGGCCGTGGTGCCGTTCGCGCCGGGCTGGGTCGTCTCCAACCTGAACGTCGGCATCCTCTACCTGCTGGCGATGAGCTCGCTGGGCGTCTACGGCATCATCATGGGCGGCTGGGCTTCGAACTCGAAGTACCCGTTCCTGGGCGCGCTGCGTTCGGCGGCGCAGATGGTGTCGTATGAAGTCTCGATCGGCCTGATCATCATCACGGTGATCCTGCTGGCCGGCTCGATGAACCTGTCGACCATCGTCGAGAACCAGTCCGGCTGGATCTGGAACTGGAACGTGTTCGGCGGCGGCGGCCTCAAGAACATCATCCTGCTGCCGGTCATGGTGATCGCCATGGGCATGTTCTACATCTCGGCCCTGGCCGAGACGAACCGCCCGCCCTTCGACCTTCCGGAAGCCGAATCCGAACTCGTGGCCGGTTACCAGGTCGAGTACTCGTCGACCCCGTACCTGCTGTTCATGGTCGCCGAATATTCGAACATCGTGCTGATGTGCGCGATGATCAGCGTGCTGTTCTTCGGCGGCTGGAACCTGGGTCTGCCGATCGACCTGGTGGCGATGTGGGGCTGGTGGGGCAAGCTGGCCCTGGCCCTGGTGTTCTACGCCAAGATCGTCTTCTGGTTCTTCATGTTCGCCATGGCTAAGGCGATCGTGCCTCGCTACCGCTACGACCAACTGATGCGACTGGGCTGGAAGGTCTTCCTGCCGATGTCGCTGGTGCTGGTCGCCCTGGTCGCCGGCTGGCGCGTCTTCTCGCCGGTGGCGGGCTGATGCGCCCCGCCGCCCTGGCCTTGACGGGGCTGGTCCTTACTTCGCTGGGCGCATGCGCGTCGAGCGAGGCCTCGGACCGCTCCTATTCGCTGGGACGGGGGATCGTGAACTACGACGAACTGCGCCGGGCCGGCGACAAGTGCAAGGCCGAGGGCGGGACGTTGCAGGCCAAGATGGACGGGGGAGATCCCGCCCAGCTTTCGAACTACACCTGCGTCATTCCCCGAGCCGGGAAATGAGGCGGGTCGTCCTCGGGATCGCGGTGATCGGCCTGCTGGCCGGCTGCACGATACCGGGGCGAAGCATTCGGCCGCCGCGGGAGCGATCGCTCGAGGAGCAGATCGAGGCCCGCCGGAAGGCCGAGGAAGAGACCAAGGACTGCGTGCTGCGCCAGCAGGTGCGGCGTCAGCAGGAAGAGCGGGGTAGGGACGTCCGTCCTTTCCCTAAGGAAAAGTGTTAGGAGAGCTCTGGTGTTCCAGCGCATCACGCAAGCGGTCAAAGGGGTGGCCCTGCTCGATTTCGCGGGCGCCTTCGGCCTGGCCATGAAGTATCTGGTCGCGCCGAAGAAGACCGTGATCTACCCGAACGAGCGCGGCCCGCAGTCGCCTCGTTTCCGTGGCGAGCACGCCCTGCGTCGCTATCCCAACGGGGAAGAGCGCTGCATCGCCTGCAAGCTGTGCGAGGCCATCTGCCCCGCTCAGGCGATCACCATCGAGGCCGAACCGCGCGAGGACGGCAGCCGCCGTACGACCCGCTACGACATCGACATGGTGAAGTGCATCTACTGCGGTCTCTGCCAAGAGGCCTGCCCGGTGGACGCCATCGTCGAAGGCCCGAACATCGAGTTCGCGGTCGAGACGCGTGAAGAACTCTACTACGACAAGGAAAAGCTGCTCGACAACGGTGACCGTTGGGAACGGCTGATCGCGAAGAATCTGGAGTTGGACGCTCCGTACCGCTAAACGGTCCGGCGCGAATCCGAGGTTGGCGGCGTGTATTTCGCGCGTCGTCGTTATTTGAACTTTCAGGGGAGCACCCTGGCCAATGGCCTTGCAGGCGATAGCTTTCTATTTGCTGGCGTTCGTGACGATAGCGGCGGGTCTTCTCGTCGTGTCGGCCAAGAACCCCGTGCACTCGGTGCTCTTCCTGATCACCGCCTTCTTCTCGGCCGCCGGCCTCTTCGTCCTTCTGGGCGCTGAGTTCCTGGCGATGCTGCTGATCGTCGTCTATGTGGGCGCGGTCGCGGTGCTGTTCCTCTTCGTGGTCATGATGCTCGACATCGACTTCGAAGCGCTGCGGGACGGCTTCGCGCAATACCTGCCCATCGGCGGCCTCGTCGCCGGCGTGCTGACCATCGAGATGATCATGGTCGCCGTCAGCGTCGCCACCAACGGCAAGGCCAGCGCCAACGCGCTGCCTAACGCCTCGCCGGGCGGCTTCAGCAACACCGAGGCGCTCGGTCGGGTGCTCTACACCGACTATGTCTTCTTCTTCCAGGCGGCGGGCCTGGTGCTGCTGGTCGCCATGATCGGCGCCATCGTCCTGACCCTGCGCCACAAGCCGGGCGTCAAGCGCCAGGACATCGGCAAGCAGATCGCCCGTACGCCCAAGACCGGAATGGAACTCGTGCAGATCAAGCCGGGCGAGGGGATCAGCGAATGATCGGCCTTCCGCATTACCTCATCGTCGCCGCCATCCTTCTGACGATCGGCGTCTTCGGTATCTTCGTGAACCGCAAGAACATCATCGTCATCCTGATGTCGATCGAGCTCATCCTGCTCGCGGTGAACATCAACCTGGTGGCGTTCTCGGCCTACCTGCATGACGTGGTGGGCCAGATCTTCGCGATGTTCGTGCTGACCGTGGCCGCCGCCGAGGCGGCCGTCGGCCTCGCCATCCTGGTGACCTTCTTCCGTAACCGCGGCGACATCGCGGTCGACGACGCCAGCATGATGAAGGGCTGACCCAGTGCAATCGCTCGTCACCATTCTCGTCTTCGCCCCGCTGGTGGGCGCGATCATCGCTGGCCTGTTCGGCCGGCGGATCGGCAACGTCGCGTCGCAGTCGGTCACCACCGGCCTGCTGATCCTGGCCTGCGCGCTGTCGTGGTTCACGTTCAGCAAGTGGACCTGGGGGCACATGGAGGCCTTCACGGTCACCCTGCTGCCGTTCATCCACATCGGCGACTTCGTCGCCAACTGGTCGATCCGCATCGACGCCCTGTCGGCGACCATGCTGATCGTGGTCACGACCGTCTCGGCGCTCGTGCACGTCTATTCCTGGGGCTACATGGCCGAGGACGACAGCAAGCCGCGTTTCTTCGCGTACCTGTCGCTCTTCACCTTCGCCATGCTGTCGCTGGTCACCGCCGCCGACTTCATGCAGCTGTTCTTCGGCTGGGAAGGCGTGGGTCTTGCCTCGTACCTGCTGATCGGCTTCTGGTTCAAGAAGCCCTCGGCCAGCGCCGCGGCCATCAAGGCCTTCGTGGTCAACCGGGTCGGCGACTTCGGCTTCGCCCTTGGCATCATGACCACCTACTGGGCCTTCGGCACCATCCAGTTCCACGAACTGTTCCCGATGATCGCCGCCGGCGCCTCGCGCACCTGGGAGTTCGCGGGCCACAGCTGGCCGCTGGTCGACATCGCCTGCTTCCTGCTGTTCATCGGCGCGATGGGCAAGTCGGCCCAGTTCTTCCTGCACACCTGGCTTCCTGACGCCATGGAAGGCCCGACCCCCGTGTCGGCCCTGATCCACGCGGCCACCATGGTGACCGCCGGCGTCTACATGCTGTGCCTGCTGTCGCCGATGTTCGAATACGCCCCGGTGGCCAAGAACATCGTCACGGTGATCGGCGCCATCACGGCCCTGTTCGCCGCCACGGTCGGTCTGACCCAGAACGACATCAAGCGCGTGATCGCCTACTCGACCTGTTCGCAGCTGGGCTACATGTTCTTCGCGGCCGGCGTCGGCGCCTACCAGGCGGCGATGTTCCACCTGTTCACGCACGCCTTCTTCAAGGCGCTGCTGTTCCTGGGCGCCGGTTCGGTGATCCACGGCATGCACCACGAGCAGGACATGCGTCGCTACGGCGCCCTGGCCAAGCTGCTGCCGGTGACCTTCATCGCCATGACAATCGGCACGATCGCCATCACGGGCCTCGGCTTCCCGCCGCTGCACCTGGGCTTCGCCGGCTTCTACTCGAAGGACACCATCATCGAGGCGGCGTTCGCCGCGGGCTCGCACAACCAGATCGCCATGTTCGCCTGGGCGATCGGCGTCCTAGTGGCCGGCCTGACCTCGTTCTACTCCTGGCGCCTGGCCTTCTTCACCTTCAACGGCAAGGCCCGTTGGGGTCACGACGACCACGCCCATGATGCGCACGCTCATGGCCACGACGATCACGCGCACGCCGCCCATGGTCATGACGACCATGCCCATGGCGCGCACGACGATCACGGTCATGACGATCACGGCCACGGCCATGATCACAAGCCGCACGAGAGCCCCTGGGTGATGCTGCTGCCGCTGGTCGTACTGTCGATCGGCGCGGTCGCCGCCGGCTTCGTCTTCACCGGCTACTTCGTGGGTCACCACCAGGAAGAGTTCTGGCGCGGCGCGATCTTCAACGCGCCTACCAACCACGTGCTGCACGAGGCCCACGAAGTGGCCGAGTGGGTGAAGTGGAGCCCGCTGATCGCCTCGATCGTCGGCCTGCTGATCGCGGTCTACGTCTACCTGATCAGGGGCAACGAGCGCCTGGGCCTCAAGCTCGCCGAGCGTAACGGCCCGCTGTACGTGTTCTTCTACAACAAGTGGTTCTTCGACGAGCTCTATGAGGCCACCTTCGTGCGGGCCGCCAAGTTCCTCGGCGACCTGTTCTGGAAGGGCGGGGACCAGAAGATCATCGATCGCCTGGGTCCGGACGGCGTCAGCGCCGTCTCCTACGCCGTCGGCCGCAAGACGGGCAAAGCCCAGACCGGCTACGTCTACCACTACGCTTTCGTCATGCTGCTCGGCGTCGCCGGCCTGCTGACGTTCGCCCTTTACGCATTCCGTTGAGGACGGATCGATGACCGGCCTGCTCAGCCTTACGACCTTTGCTCCGCTCGTCGGCGTGGCCGTTATCCTGGTGGCTCGGGCCATCCAGGGTCCCGGCGCCAAGACCGACACCCTGGCCAAGTGGATCGCGCTCGCGACCACCGTGGTCGCCTTCGCCCTGTCGCTGGTGCTGACGCTCCAGTTCGACGCCAAGAACCCCGGCTTCCAGTTCGTGGAAGACATCGCCTGGTTCGGCGGCCTGCATTACCGCATGGGCATCGACGGCATCTCGGTGCTGCTCGTCCTGCTGACCGCCTTCCTGCTGCCGATCTGTATCGTGGCCAGCTGGAAGTCGGTGGAAAAGCGCGTCGTCGAATACCTGATCGCCTTCCTGGTCCTCGAGACCCTGGTGATCGGCGTGTTCTGCGCGCTGGACCTGGTGCTGTTCTACCTCTTCTTCGAAGGGGGCCTGGTGCCGATGTTCCTGATCATCGGCATCTGGGGCGGCAAGCGCCGGATCTACGCGGCCTACAAGTTCTTCCTCTACACGCTGCTCGGCTCGGTGCTGATGCTGGCGGCCATCCTGGCCATGATCTCGATCGCCGGCACCTCGTCGATCCCCGAGCTCATGACCTACAAGTTCGCGCCGTGGCTCCAGACCTGGCTGTGGCTGGCCTTCTTCGCCTCGTTCGCGGTGAAGATGCCGATGTGGCCGGTGCATACCTGGCTGCCTGACGCCCACGTGGAAGCCCCGACGGCGGGTTCGGTCATCCTGGCCGGCATCCTGCTGAAGATGGGCGGCTACGGCTTCATGCGCTTCAGCATCCCGATGTTCCCGAACGCCTCGGAGATGTTCCAGCCGCTGGTCTTCGCCCTTTCGGGCATCGCCATCGTCTACACCTCGCTGGTCGCCTTCCGTCAGACCGACATCAAGAAGCTGATCGCCTATTCGTCGGTCGCCCACATGGGCTTCGTGACCATGGGCATCTTCTCGGGCAACGCCGCCGGCGAGCAGGGCGCCCTGTTCCAGATGATCAGCCACGGGGTGATCTCCGGCGCGCTCTTCCTCTGCGTCGGCGTGGTCTACGACCGCATGCACACCCGCGAGATCGCCTTCTACGGCGGCCTCACCAACCGCATGCCGCACTACGCCTTCGTGTTCCTGCTGTTCACGATGGGCAATGTCGGCCTGCCGGGCACCTCGGGCTTCGTCGGCGAAATCCTGACCATGACGGGCGTCTACAAGGCCTCGACCTGGACGGCGATCGTCTCGGCCACCGGCGTGATCCTGTCGGCCATGTACGCCCTGACGCTGTACCGCCGGGTCATGTACGGGGAGATCACCAACCCCGAACTGAAGACGATCAAGGACCTCGACGCGCGGGAAATCCTGCTCTTCGCGCCGCTGATCATCATGACCCTGGTCCTCGGCATCTATCCTAATCTTGTGTTCAACCTGACCGCGTCGTCCGTCGACGGGCTCGTCGGCGCCTGGCGCGCCGCCGTGGGCGGGTGAGGGATCCCATGACGTTCTCCGCCAACTTCTCCCTCGTCCTGCCTGAAGTCGTCCTGGCGATTTCGGCCCTGCTGCTGCTGGTCTGGGGCGCCTTCTCCAAGAAGACCACGCCGGTCTTCACGGGCGCCTCGGTGCTGGCCCTGGTGGTCGCCGCCGCCTTCGCGATCCACGGACCGCGCGGCGACGCCTTCAACGGCGTCTACTCGGCCGACGCCGCCGCCACCTACGCCAAGGTCGCGATCTTCCTGTTCAGCGCCCTGGCCATCGTGCTGGGCGACCGCTGGCTGGCCGCCCGCGGCGACCAGAAGTTCGAGTTCCCGGTCCTGGTGATCCTGGCCGCGCTGGGCATGGGCATCACGGCCTCGGCCGGCGACCTCATCAGCCTCTATATCGGCGTCGAGCTACAATCGCTGGCCCTGTACGTCCTGGCGGCCTTCCGCCGCGACGACGCCAAGGCCTCGGAAGCGGGCCTGAAGTACTTCGTGCTGGGCGCTCTGTCGTCGGGCATCCTGCTGTACGGCGCCTCGCTGATCTACGGCTTCTCGGGCTCGACCCGCTTCGTCGACATCGCCGCGGCCTCGCACGGCGCCCATGGCGTGGGCCTGCTGTTCGGCCTGATCTTCGTGATCTGCGGCCTGGCGTTCAAGGTCTCGGCCGCGCCGTTCCACATGTGGACCCCGGACGTCTACGAAGGCGCCCCGACCCCGGTCGTCGGCTTCTTCGCCGCCGCGCCGAAGCTGGCCGCCATGATGATGTTCGCCCGCGTGCTGGGCGACGCCTTCCCGGACGCCGTGGCCCAATGGCGCCAGGTGCTGATCATCGCAGCCCTGCTGTCGGTGTTCGTCGGCGCCTTCGCCGGTCTGGCCCAGAGCAACCTCAAGCGCCTGTGGGCCTATTCCTCGATCGCCAACGTCGGCTACGCCCTGCTGGGCGTCGCCACCGGCGGCGAGGTGGGTTTGCATTCGATGCTGGTGTTCATGGTGCTCTACATGGTCGACGTCACCGGCTTCTTCGCCTGCCTGCAGGCGCTGACCCGCGACGGCAAGCCGATGGAGACCATCGAGGATATGGCCGGCCTGGTGAAGGAACGTCCGGGCGTCGCCCTGGCCATGACCGCGTTCTCGCTGTCGGCCCTGGGCCTGCCGCCGTTCTCGGGCTTCTGGGCCAAGTTCTACGTCTTCAAGGCCGCCATGGGCTCGGGCGACGTGCCGCTGCAGTGGGCCGCCGTCATCGGCCTGGTCGGCAGCGTCGTGGCCGCCTTCTACTACCTGCGTCTGATCAAGACGATGTGGTTCGACGCGCCGACCAGCGCGGTGGACAAGCCGCAACCGACCGCTCGCGCGATCGGCTTCGCCGCGGCCCTGTTCTCGTTCCCGATCGTCCTGATCGCCCTGGTCTGGCTCGACCCCGCCGCCAAGGCGGCCGCGGCGGCCTTTGGCCACGCGTGACGTGACGGGCGCGTCCGCCGAGGGGCCGCCCGTCGTCGTTCTCGACGAGATCGACTCGACCAACGCCGAGGCTCGCCGCCGCGCGGAAGCGGGGCAGGCGGGCCCGGTCTGGATCGTCGGCCTGCGGCAGACCGCGGGCCGCGGTCGCCGGGGCCGCGCCTGGGAAACCGGCGACGGCAACCTGGCCGCAACCCTCCTGCTCACCACCGACAAGCCGCCCGCCGAGGCCGCGCAGATCTCGTTCGTGGCGGCCCTGGCCGTCGCCGACCTGCTGAGCGCCTATGTCGCCGAGCGGCTGGTCAGCCTGAAATGGCCCAACGACCCGATGGTCGGCGGGCTTAAGATCAGCGGCATCCTCGTCGAGTCCGGCAAGAGCCCCGCAGGCGGCCTGTGGCTGGCCGTCGGGATCGGCGTCAACCTCGCCCGCAAGCCCATCGACAGCGAGCGCCCGGCCACGGCCCTGCCGACCTGGCGGGCCGAGCCGCCGCCCTCGCCGGTGGAGGCGATCGAGATCCTGGCCCCGGCCTTCGCCCGCTGGCTCGATGTCTGGACCCGCCTGGGCTTCCCCGCCATCGCCGACGCCTGGACCGCCAAGGCCCACGGCCTGGGCGAGCCCTGCACCGCGCGGCTCTCGACCGAGACGATCGAAGGGATCGCCGAGGGCCTCGACGCCGATGGCGCCTTGCGCCTGCGCCTGGCCGACGGCCAACTGCGCCGGATCACCGCCGGCGACGTCTTCTTCGGAGGAAACCCCTGATGCTGCTGGCCATCGAACAGGGCAACACCAACACCATGTTCGCCATCCACGACGGCCAGTCGTGGATCGCCCAGTGGCGCGCGGCGACCGAGAGCACCCGCACCGCCGACGAATACGTGGTCTGGCTGTCGCAGCTGATGTCGATGCAGGGCCTGGGGTTCCGGGCGCTCGACGCCTGCATCATCTCCAGCGTCGTGCCCCAGTCGCTGTTCAACCTGCGCAACCTGTCGCGCCGCTACCTGAACGTCGAGCCGCTGGTGATCGGCGAGAACGCCAAGCTCGGCGTCGACGTCCGCATCGACAAGCCCAGCGAGGCCGGCGCCGACCGTCTGGTCAACGCCGTGGGCGCCAGCATGGCCTACAAGGGCCCGCTGATCGTCATCGACAGCGGCACGGCCACCACCTTCGACGTGGTGGGCGCTGACGGCGCCTTCGAGGGCGGCATTATCGCTCCGGGCATCAATCTTTCCATGCAGGCGCTGCACGAAGCGGCCGCCAAGCTGCCCCGCATCGCCATCCAGCGTCCCGCCCGTAATCGCGTCGTGGGCACCGACACGGTGAGCGCCATGCAATCGGGCGTGTTCTGGGGCTATATCTCACTCATCGAAGGGCTGGTCGCGCGCATCAAGGCCGAGCGCGGCGAACCCCTGACCGTGGTCGCCACCGGCGGCGTCGCCTCGCTGTTCGAGGGCGCCACCGACAGCATCGACCACTTCGACCCTGATCTGACCATCCGTGGTCTCCTCGAAATTCATCGCCGCAATACCCACCTAGAGAACGAATGAAAAAGCACCCTGACGACGAGCTCGTCTTCCTGCCCCTGGGCGGGTCGAACGAGATCGGCATGAACTTCAACCTGTACGGCTTTGGCCCGGCGCACGATCGCAAGTGGATCGTCGTCGACCTGGGCGTGACCTTCGGCGACCAGACCACGCCGGGCGTCGAGATCATCCTGCCCGACCCGGAATATATCGTCCCCTACGCCAAGGACATTCTGGGCATCGTGCTGACCCACGCTCACGAAGACCACCTGGGCGCCGTCGCCTGGCTGTGGCCGCAGCTGAAGGCCCCGGTCTACGCCACGCCGTTCACCGCCTTCCTGCTGCGCGAAAAGCTGCGCGACGCCAACCTGCTGGACGAGGTCGAGATCCACGAAGTGCCGCTGAGCGGTAACTTCGACCTGGGGCCGTTCCACCTGGAAATGGTGACGCTGACCCACTCGATCCCCGAACCCAACGGCCTGGCGATTAAGACCCCGCTGGGCACCATCCTGCACACCGGCGACTGGAAGATCGATCCGGATCCCCAGCTCGGCGCCGCCACCGACGTCGACGCCCTGCGCCGCCTCGGCGACGAGGGCGTGCTGGCCATGGTCTGCGACAGCACCAACGTCTTCGTCGAAGGCACCGCCGGCTCGGAAGCCGACGTCCGCGTCGAGATGAACAAGCTGATCGCCAGCCTGACCGGCAAGATCGCCGTGGCCTGCTTCGCCTCGAACGTGGCCCGCATGGACACCGTCATCCGCGCCGCCCAGGCCGCCGGCCGCAAGGTCTGCCTGGCCGGCCGCTCGATGCACCGCATGGCCGCCGCGGCCCGCTCGGTCGGCCTGCTCGACGGCCTGGAGCCGTTCGTCAACGACGACCAGGCCAAGCATATGCCGGAGAACGAGATCCTCTATCTCTGCACCGGCAGCCAGGGCGAGGCGAGGGCGGCTCTGGCCCGCATCGCCGAGGGCAACCACCCGCACGTCAAGCTCTCCTCGGGCGACCACGTGGTGTTCAGCTCGCGCGTGATCCCGGGCAACGAGATCCCGATCCGCAACCTGCAGAACAAGCTGGCCGACCGCGGCGTGCGCCTGCACACCGAGCGCGACACCCCCGGCATCCACGTCTCCGGCCACCCGTGCCGCGACGAGCTCAAGCAGATGTACCAGTGGGCCCGGCCGCAGATCGCCGTGCCGACCCACGGCGAACGCCGCCACCTGCTCGAGCACGCCGCCTTCGCCAAGGACCTGCAGGTCCCGCACGCCGTTTCGCCCCGTAACGGCGACATGGTGCGCCTGGCCCCCGGCCATCCGGAGATCATCGACGAGGTGCCGGCCGGCCGGCTGTACGTCGACGGCGGCGTCGTGACGCCCGAGAACGGCGAGGCCCTGCGCGAGCGCCGCCACGCGGCGTTCAACGGCGTGCTGGCCGTGTCGATCGTGCTCGACGGCCGCAACAAGGTGGTCTCGGGCCCGCAGGTGCGTGGTCTGGGTCTGGCCGGCGACGAGGAGTACCCCCTCGACGAGGCTCTGGACGATCTGGCGGAAGAGGCCGAAGAGGCCTTCAAGCGCCTGTCGGGCGACGATCGCGAGATCGACGAGACCATCGAGAACGCCATCTCGCGCGCGGTGAAGAAGGCCGCCTTCCGCATCTGGGAACGCAAGCCGGTCGTCGAGACGACCGTCCTGCGCCTCTGATCGCCGCATGTCGACGCCAGAGGATCCGACCCTGACCGAAGAGACCCCCGCGCCCCGGCGCGAGAGGCTGTTCGGCACGGGACCGGCCATCCTCTGGTTCGAGGCCTGGCCGGTGCTGGTGACGCTCGGCCTGATCTGGGCGGTCTTCGCCGTCCAACTGGCCAGCGCGCCCCTGGGCTTCGAAAACGAACTGCTCAGCCTCGGCGCCTTTCACCCCGGCAACTTCCGCGAGGGGCTGTGGTGGACGCCGATCAGCTACATCTTCATGCATGCCGGCTGGTTCCACATCGCCATGAACTCGGCCGCCCTGGTGGGCCTGGGGCCGGGCCTGGCCCAGCGTTTCGGGCGTGACGCCGTCGGCGGCCTGCTGTTCGCGGCGCTGTTCCTGGTCTGCGGGGTGGCCGGGGCCATGCTGTCGATGGTGCTCAGCCCCGAAAGCTGGCTGGTCGGCGCCTCGGGCGCGATCTGCGGCCTGTGGGGCGCCGGTGCGCGCCTGGCGGGGCCGGGGAGGGCGGAACTGGCGCCGATCTTCTCGCCGCAGGTCGGTCGCTCGGTTGGCTCCTTCGTGGTGATGAACCTGATCGTCGTGGTCGCCGCCGGCGCCTATGGCCTCGCCTCGCAGCAGGGGATGATCCTGGTCTCCTGGCAGGCCCATCTCGGCGGGTTCGTGCTGGGCTTCCTGCTGATCCCGATCCTGCCCGTCCGCTTCCATTGGCTGAAGGGCGCTCGCACGGCTTGACTGCCGTGAGCGGAGGCGCGGTTAGTGGGCGGCCAGATCCTCTATAGCCAGGACCCCGCACCATGATCGGCAGGCTCAACCACGTCGGCGTCGCCACCCCGTCCATCGACGAGTCGGTGAAGATGTATCGCGAACTGCTCGGCGCCACCTCGGTCACCGACAAGTGGGCCATGCCCGAGCAGGGCGTCTGGGTGTGCTTCGTCAATCTGCCCAACAGCCAGATCGAGCTGATCGAGCCCTATGGCGAGAACTCGCCGATCCACGGGTTTCTCGCCAAGAACCCCAAGGGCGGCCAGCACCACATCTGCTTCGAGGTCGAGAACATCTACGAGGCGCGCGATTCTCTGGTCGCCAAGGGCGCGACCGTGCTAGGCGAGCCCCGGATCGGCGCCCACGGAACGCTGATCGTCTTCGTTCACCCCAAGGACATGGGCGGCCTGCTCGTGGAATTGATGGAAAGCCCCAAGGACGCGCACCACTGATGGGTCCGATCACCGGCATCGCGATCTTCCTGACCATCTGGTGGACGGTGCTGTTCGCCGTGCTGCCGATCGGCACGCGCAGCTATCACGAGCTGGGAATCGAGCCGCCGCCGGGCGCGGATCCCGGCGCGCCGGTGAACCCGAACCTCAAGCGCAAGTTCTTCACCACCACCTGGATCTCGGTCGTGGTGTTCGTGGTGTTCTGGCTGGTGGTGAAGTTCCAGCTGGTGAGTCTGCCGGACCTGCCGTCCACCTATTGAAAAATTTGCAGAACGCGGCCCGGCGCCCAAGCCTTGGGCGGGCGCTGGCCTTCTGCCCGTCAAACGCCCATCGGTTGGGCGAAACAGGCCGACTTGCCCACTTGGCGGCAATCGGATGCCCCAACAGTCGTTCGGAGGCTTAGATTGTCATGACGAGGCCGGGTTCGGCCTTGCTCTGTGGCGTCTTCCCCGACGATGAACTTGATGGCCGCGCGAGTGAACCGCGCGGCCTTCTTTTCGTTTAGCCTAGCTCGAGGGCGTCAGGCGAAAGTGAGCGCGGTTTCGCCGCCTGGACGTCCTCGACACTCAAAACGTCATCTTTTCGCCGCGCGCGTTGCCAAGCTGAACGGCGACCGGCTATCTCAACGCCTCGAATTCCCCCGGAGACGTTCCGTCCATGCGCCTGTCGCGCTACTTCCTGCCCGTTCTGAAAGAAGCTCCCTCCGACGCCCAGATCGCGTCCCACCAGCTGATGCTGCGCGCGGGCATGATCCGCCAGGAGGCCGCCGGCATCTACGCCTGGCTGCCGCTGGGTCTGCGGGTGCTCAATAAGATCGAGCAGATCGTCCGTGAGGAGATGGATCGCGCGGGCGCCATCGAGCTCTTGATGCCGACCCTGCAGCTGGCCGACCTGTGGCGCGAGTCGGGTCGCTACGACGCCTACGGCCCGGAGATGCTGCGCATCACCGACCGCCACGAGCGCGAACTGCTGTACGGGCCCACCAACGAGGAAATGGTCACCGAGATCTTCCGCGGCTCGGTGCGGTCCTACAAGGACCTGCCCAAGAACCTCTACCACGTGCAGTGGAAGTTCCGCGACGAGCGCCGTCCGCGCTTCGGCGTCATGCGCGGCCGCGAGTTCCTGATGAAGGACGCCTACAGCTTCGACCTCGACGCCGAGGGCGCGCGCAAGTCCTACAATCGCATGTTCGTGGCCTATCTGAACCTGTTCTCGCGGATGGGCCTGAAGGCCGTGCCGATGCGCGCCGACACCGGCCCGATCGGCGGCGACCTTTCCCACGAGTTCATCGTCCTGGCCGAGACCGGCGAAAGCGCCGTCTTCTGCCACAAGGACCTGGTCGAGATGGCCGCGCCCGGCCCGGACGTCGAATGGTACGGCGACCTGCAGCCGCTGGTCGACCAGCGCACCGCGCTCTACGCCGCCACCGAGGAAATGCACGACGAAGCCGCCTTCGACGCGATCCCAGAGGGCGACCGCCTGTCGGCCCGCGGCATCGAGGTCGGCCACATCTTCTCGTTCGGCACGAAGTATTCCGAGCCGATGAAGGCCCTGGTCATGGGTCCCGACGGCAAGGAAGTGCCGGTCCAGATGGGCAGCTACGGCGTCGGCGTCTCGCGCCTGCTGGGCGCGATCATCGAGGCCAGCCACGACGACGGCGGCATCATCTGGCCGGAAAGCGTCGCGCCGTATCACGTCGGCATCGTCAACATGCGCCAGGGCGACGGCGCCTGCGACGCGGCTTGCGACGCCGCCTACAAGGCCCTGCAGGCGGCCGGCGTCGATGTGCTCTACGACGACACCGATGCGCGCGGCGGCGCCAAGTTCGCCACCATGGACCTGATCGGCCTGCCCTGGCAGCTGATCGTCGGTCCCAAGGGCGTCGCCGAGGGCTTGGTCGAGCTGAAGAACCGCAAGACCGGCGAGCGCGTGTCCGAGCCGCTCGACGCGGTCCTGGCTCGTCTGACCGGCAAGGCCGCCTGATGGCTATCGGCGCGGGGCCTTTCGGAACCTGGGAACGGGCGGTCGCCTGGCGTTACCTGCGCACCAAGCGCAAGAACGGCGGCGTTGCCCTGATCTCGGTGATCTCGTTCAGTGCGGTGATGCTGGCGGTCTTCGCCCTCATCACCGTGATGAGCGTCATGAACGGCTTCCGCGCCGAACTGCTCGGCCGGCTGCTCGGCTTCAACGGCCATATCTACGCCCAGGGACCGCTCGTGAACGGCCCCGACCGCGAGGGCGTCATCGCCCGCATCAAGGCCGTGCCCGGCGTTATCCAGGCCGCGCCCCTGGTCGAGGCCCAGGCCATGGTCATCGGTCCCAACCAGGTGACCGGCGCCATCGTCCGCGGCGTCAACCCGGCCGACCTGCGCGGCATGAAGCTGATCTCCGCCAACATCAAGCAGGGCTCGCTCGAGGGCTTCGGCGAGGGCGAGTATGGCGGCGACATGGTGCTGATCGGCGACCGCATGGCGCGCAACCTGGGTCTCTCGGTCGGCGACCCGATCACCCTGATCTCGCCCGCCGGCCCGGCCACCGCCTTCGGCACCTCGACCCGCGAGAAGGACTACGTGGTCGGCGGCATCTTCAGCGTCGGCATGAGCCAGTTCGACGAGTCCTACGTGATGATGCCGCTGGCCCAGGCCCAGCCGTTCTTCGGGCGCGACACGGCCATCGACTATGTCGAGGTCAAGCTCACCGATCCCGACAACGCCAAGACGGCCAAGGCCACCATCGAGCAGGCGGTTGGCCCCGGCGCCTTCATCACCGACTGGATGGACAAGAACAGCAGCTACTTCAACGCGCTGCAGGTCGAGCGCAAGGTCATGCGGCTGATCCTGTTCTTCATCGTCGCCATCGCCACCCTCAACATCATCTCCGGCCTCGTCATGCTGGTGAAGAACAAGGGCCGCGACATCGCCATCCTGCGCACCATGGGGGCCAGCCGGTCCTCGATCCTGCGCATCTTCATCATGGCCGGCGCCTCGATCGGCGTGGCCGGCACCCTGGCGGGCCTGCTGCTGGGCACGCTGTTCTGCGCCAACATCACCGCCATCCAGAACTTCGTCGAGTGGGTCACCGGCACGGCGGTGTTCAGCGCCGACATCTATTTCCTGGCCCATATCCCGGCCAAGATCGACTGGGCCGAGGTGGCTGGCGTCGTCTCGATCTCCACCCTGATGAGCGTGCTGGCGACCCTGCCGCCGGCGCTGCGGGCCTCGCGCCTCGATCCCGTTGAGGCCCTTCGCTATGAGTAGTCCGGTCCTGGCCCTGCGCGGCGTCGAGCGCACCTATGTCACCGAGGCCGGCAAGCTGACCGTGCTGCGTGGCGTCGATCTCGACGTCTATCCGGGCGAAGTGGTCGGCCTGATCGGGCCCTCGGGCTCGGGCAAGTCGTCGCTGCTGCACGCCGCGGGTCTGCTGGAGCGCCCCGACGCCGGCGTCATCGCCGTCGACGGCAAGGACTGCTCCAAGCTTTCCGAGCGCCAGCGCACCAAGGTGCGGCTGTCGACGGTCGGCTTCGTCTACCAGTTCCACCACCTGCTGCCGGAGTTCACGGCCGCCGAGAACGTGGAACTGCCGCTGATGATCGCCGGTCGCCGTCGCGGCGAGGCTCGCGAGCACGCCGTGGGGCTGCTCAGCCAGCTGGGCCTCGCGGCTCGCGTCGATCACCAGCCCGGCCAGATGTCGGGCGGCGAGCAGCAGCGCGTGGCCATCGCCCGCGCCCTGGCCAATTCGCCCAAGCTCCTGCTGGCCGACGAGCCGACGGGCAACCTCGATCCCGGCACCTCGGCGGCCACCTTCCAGGCGCTCTATGACCTGGCGCGCGGCCAGGGCGTCGCCGCCCTGATCGCCACCCACAACATGGAACTGGCCCGCTACATGGACCGCGTCTTCGCCCTGCGCGACGGCCACCTGGAGCCGCAGACCTTCTAGGGTCTAGAGCAGCGCCTCGCGCATCGCGTTGAAGAACCCGGCCTGGTCGATCTTCTTGATCACCCGGGCGTTGGGTTCGCGGCGCTTCAGGGCCGGGTCGGCGATCTCGATGTCCGGCAGGATCGAGTGCGAGACGCTGAGATAGCCGCGCGTCAGCTCGCCCATGGTCTCGACGTCGATGACGCAGCGCTCGGCGTCCAGGACGAGGGCCTCGTCCAGCATCGCCGCGCAGGTCAGGGCGTCGGGGTGCAGGCTGCCGTCCAGGCCCTCGGTGTCGCGGGCGAACGCCAGCGAGGCCTCGTTGACCTTGGTGAAGAACCTGGCGCGCGGCGTGCCGATCGCATCCAGTTCGGCGAGCTGCGCCGTGCTCAGCAGGCCGTCGCGCAGGGTTTCGGTCCAGGTCACCACGTGCAGGTCGAAGCCGGCGTTGACGACGATCTTGGCCGCCTCGGGATCGGCATAGAAGTTGTACTCGGCCGCGGGGGTGACGTTGCCGACGCCGTTGTCGGTGCCGCCCATCACCCACAGGGCCTTGGCGGCCTGGGCGATGGCCGGCTCGCGCAGCACGGCCAGGGCGATGTTGGTCAGCGGCGCCTGGGCCAGCAGGGTGATCTCGCCGGGCGCTTCCATCACCCGCCGCACGATCTCGTCGGCCGCGTGGCCGGGGGAGGGGCGCTGGGCGGTCTTCGGGAACGCCGCGTCGCTCATGCCGTCGGCGCCGAACACATAGGCGGCGTCCAGCGGAACACGGCTGAACGGCCTCTGGGTCCCCAGATAGACCGGAACGCCGGCCGCCTCGCAGGCCTCCAGCGTCACGAGGGCGTTCTCGGCGTGCTGCTCGAAGCCGACATTGCCGTGGCTGATGGTGATCGCCTCGACGGTCACGCCCGGGCGGCGCAGGGCGAGCATCAGGGAGAAGACGTCGTCTCCGGCGGTGTCGGTGTCGATGATCAGGCGCATGAAACGGCTTCTGCCGTGTTCCCGCCGGCAAGGCCAGAGCCGGAAGGTTGTGGCGCGACTATCAACCCCACGCGGCAAAAAAGCTCGCAATTTGCCTGTGGACTATTGCGATGAGAACGAAAGGGGAATAGAGAACAAAAAGGCAACTGGCCAACGAGCTGTGGAGGGATGTTATGGTCCGGATCGCGCGTGAGTCTTTGGCGCTTGTATCTGTCGCCGGCTTCGTCTGGATGATGTGTTCGGTCGCCCAGTTGGTGGCCTGAGTCGAGAAACAGCGAGGTCATGGTCATGTCGGGTGTGGAAGGTCAGGGTTTCGTCCACCTCCGCGTCCGGTCGGCCTATTCGCTGCTGGAAGGGGCCATCAAGGCCGACAAGATCCCGGGCATGACAGCCGCCGGCGGCATGCCCGCCGTGGGGATCACCGACCGGGCCAACCTGTTCGGCGCCTTGGAGTTCTCGGTCTACGCCAAGGACAACGGCGTGCAGCCGCTTATCGGCTGCGCCCTGCCTGTTAACGGCATCGGCGCCAAGCCGTCCGAGCGCTGGGCGCGAGAGCCGACGATCACCCTGCTGGTGC
This sequence comes from Caulobacter sp. GW821-FHT10C03, assembly GCF_059415485.1. Lineage (NCBI taxonomy): Bacteria > Pseudomonadati > Pseudomonadota > Alphaproteobacteria > Caulobacterales > Caulobacteraceae > Caulobacter > Caulobacter sp. GW821-FHT10C03. The sequence goes on from NZ_JBWKNI010000012.1 coordinate 79,202, forward strand.
AGAACGAGAAGGGCTATCTGAACCTCTCGGAACTGTCGTCCCTGGCCTATCTGGAAAGCGGCGAACTGGCCGAGCCGGTGGTGCCCTGGGCCAAGGTGGTCGAGCACGCCGAAGGGCTGATCCTGCTGTCGGGCGGCACCGATGGTCCGGTGGACTCGCTGCTGGCGGCCGGCAAGACGGCCGAAGGTCACGCGGCCCTGGCCGAGATGCAGCGGGTGTTCGGCGACCGCTTCTATGTCGAACTCCAGCGCCACGGCCTGCCGCAGCAGGCGGCGGCCGAGCCGGGCCTGGTCGACTGGGCCTATGATCACGATGCGCCGCTGGTCGCGACCAACGACTGCTACTACGCCAAGCCCGAGCTCTACGACGCGCACGATGCGCTGCTGTGCATCGCCGACGGCTCGTTCGTCGGCCAGGACGAGCGGCGGCGCGTGACGCCCGAGCACTGGTTCAAGCCGGCCGACGAGATGCGCAAGCTGTTCGCCGACCTGCCCGAGGCCTGCGACAACACCCTCGACATCGCCCGGCGCTGCGCCTTCATGGTCAAGAAGCGCGACCCGATCCTGCCCAGCTTCCCCACCGGCGACGGCCGCAACGAAGCCGAGGAACTGGCCCACCAGGCCCGCGAAGGCCTGCGCAAGCGCCTCGACGGCCTCACCCTGGCGATGGAAGAGCACGTCTACTGGGAACGGCTCGACTTCGAGCTGGGCATCATCGTCAAGATGGGCTTCCCCGGCTACTTCCTGATCGTTTCCGACTTCATCAAGTGGGGCAAGGATCACGGCATTCCGGTCGGTCCGGGGCGGGGTTCGGGCGCCGGTTCGCTGGTCGCCTGGGTGCTGACCATCACCGACCTGGATCCGCTGCGCTTTGGCCTGCTGTTCGAGCGCTTCCTCAATCCTGAGCGGGTCTCCATGCCCGACTTCGACGTCGACTTCTGCCAGGAGCGACGCGAAGAGGTGATCGCCTACGTCCAGGACAAGTACGGCCGCGACCGCGTGGCCCAGATCATCACCTTCGGTTCGTTGCAGGCTCGCGCCGTGTTGCGCGACGTCGGCCGGGTGATGCAGCTGCCGCTGGGTCTGGTCGACCGTCTCTGCAAGATGGTGCCCAACAACCCGGCCGCGCCGGTGACCCTGGCGCAGGCCATCGACATCGAGCCGCGCCTCAAGCAGGCCAAGAACGAGGACGCCAACGTCTCCAACTGCCTGGACGTGGCCCTGCAGCTGGAAGGTCTGTTCCGCAACGCCTCGACCCACGCCGCCGGCGTGGTCATCGGTGATCGGCCGCTGACGCAGCTGACTCCGCTCTACAAGGATCCGCGCTCGGACTTCCCGGCTACCCAGTTCAACATGAAGTGGGTCGAGAGCGCCGGCCTGGTGAAGTTCGACTTCCTGGGCCTGAAGACCCTGACCGTGCTCGACCGGGCGGTGAAGCACCTGCGCAAGCGCGGCATGGAGGTCGATCTCGGCCGCCTGCCGTTCGACGACACCAAGAGCTACGAACTGCTCGCCTCGGGCCAGACGGTCGGGGTGTTCCAGCTCGAAAGCCAGGGTATGCGTGACACCCTGCGCAAGATGCGCTGCGGCTCGATCGAGGAGATCACCGCGCTGATCTCGCTCTATCGCCCCGGCCCGATGGACAACATCGACACCTTCGTCGACTGCAAGTTCGGCCGAAAGCCCGTCGATACCCTGCACCCATCGCTGGAAGGCGTGCTGCGCGAGACCTATGGGGTCATCGTCTACCAGGAGCAGGTGATGCAGATCGCCCAGATCCTGGCTGGCTACAGCCTGGGCGAGGCCGACCTGCTGCGTCGCGCCATGGGCAAGAAGAAGAAGGAGGAGATGGATCTCCAGAAGATCCGTTTCGTCTCCGGCGCCAAGGAGAAGGGCGTCCCCGAGGACCAGTCGGGCTCGATCTTCGAACTGGTGGCCAAGTTCGCCGGCTACGGCTTCAACAAGAGCCACGCGGCCGCCTACGCCCTGATCGCCTATCAGACCGCCTGGCTGAAGGCCAATACGCCGGTCGAGTTCCTCGCGGCGTCGATGAGCCTCGATATCTCCAACACCGACAAGCTGGCGGTCTTCCACCAGGACGCCCGCCGCTTCTCGATCACGGTGCGGGCGCCGGACGTCAACCGCTCGGGCGCCGACTTCGAGGTCGAGAACGGCGAGGTGCTCTACGCCCTGGGCGCCGTGCGCAACGTCGGCCTGGAAGCCATGAAGCACCTCGTCGCCGTGCGCGAGGAGGGCGGGCCGTTCCGCGACATCTTCGACTTCGTCGAGCGCGTCGATCCCAAGCAGGTCAACAAGCGCGCCATCGAAAACCTGGCCAGGGCCGGGGCCTTCGATTCTCTGCACAAGAACCGCGCCCAGGTGTTCGCCAACGCCGACGTGCTGATCGCCCACGGCCAGAGCATCGCCGCCGACCGCCAGGGCGGCCAACACGCCCTGTTCGGCGGCGACGCCGCCGCCAGCCGCCCGCGCCTGAAGAAGGTCGAGCCCTGGACCCAGGTCGATCTGCTGGACGAAGAGCTGTCGGCCGTCGGCTTCTACCTGACCGGCCACCCGCTCGAAGACATGATCGGCATGCTGCGCCGCCGGCGCACCGTCATGCTGACCGAGGCCCTGGCCCAGGCCGAGGCCGGCGCCGAGGCCCTGCGGATGTGCGGCATCGTCCGCCGCCGCCAGGAGCGCGCCTCGCAGAGCGGCGAGCGCTTCGCCTTCGTGTCGCTGTCGGATCCGTCCGGCGAGTACGAGGTGCTGTTCCCGCCGGAATCCCTGCGCAAGTGCCGCGACGTGCTCGAGCCGGGCAAGGGCGTGGTCATCAAGGTCCGCTCCAAGGCCCGCGACGGCGAGGTGCGGTTCTTCGGCGACGACGCCGAGCCGATCGAGAAGGCCATCGAGAACGTGGTGGCCGGCCTGCGCGTGCACCTGTCGCCGTCGGCCACCGAGATCGAGGCGCTCAAGCGCCGCATCGAACCGGCCGCGGCCCAGAAGGGCGGCGAGATCAGCTTCGTGGCGGCCCTCGGCGGCGGCCGCGAGATCGAACTGAAGCTGCCGGGCCGCTATACTCTTGACGCCTCTTTGCGCGGCGCGCTGAAGACCGCGCCGGGCGTGGCGCTGCTGGAAGACGTCTAGCGTCGCTGTCCGGCCCTGAACTGTCGCGGGCTTTTCGGCGCGCTGGGCGGGGCGAGCCGGATAGATCTACGATGCGAACTTGGGGCTCACGTGCGGAATAGGCGCGGAGCCTGATTGAGGACGCTGGCCGCGAGCCGCAGCCGGCGAAAGGGAGGACGACATGGCCAAGCACGCCGGCGGCTGCCAATGTGGCAAGGTCCGCTTCGAGGTCGAGGCCGACCTGTCGCAGACCATCACCTGCAACTGTTCGCGCTGCGGCAAGCTGGGCTCGGTCCTGGCCTTTGCGCCGATCGACCAGTTCAGCCTCGTCTCGGGCGAGGACGCTCTAACCGAGTACCGGTTCAACACCGGCAAGATCCAGCACCTGTTCTGCGCCGACTGCGGCATCGAATCCTTCGCCCGCGGCGAAGCGCCGAACGGCGCGAAGATGGCGGCGATCAATGTCCGCTGCGTCGATGGCGTCGACGTCTTCGCCCTGGAGCCGCAGCAGGTCGACGGCAAGTCGTTCTGACGTAAAGGGCGACCGGGTCGGTCTGAACAGGCGCCAACGTCTGTCGCCGCTCCAGTCGATGTTGCTTCGAGGGTGCGCGGGCAGGAGCGCTTGGGAGCGGGCAAGCTCAGGCCCCGCCCCTCCATCACTTCACCCCGGCGGCTCGCCCGAAACCTGTCGTCGTGCGGTCTCAGTGGGGGACCTCCCGCCGCTCGGCTTTAGGAACCTGGGGAGTCTCGGGTCTCAGGTCCACGAACCGCCTGGACGCTATGGTGGCCGCGACGAGATCGTGTGCGCTGACAGGATGCCAGCCCCGTCCTCCTACCGCGCCGAGAACCTGACCACGGCCGGGATCGCCGAAACGCCCGCTTCCGAAGCGAACTTGCGGTGGCGGTCGTTGTTGAAGCCGACCTCGTAGCTGCGCCCGGCCTGGACGGTGCAGTAGAGGGTGAAGCTGCGCCGGTCCTTGGACTGGGCGGGCTTGGGCGCGCAGGCCGGGAAGGTGGCCGGATCGCGGGTGACGAACGACCAGCCGGCCTGCATCGGCTGGTCGAAGGTGACGCTCAGGGCGAGAGGCCCGGCCCGGACCACGGCGCCGGGTGTGGGCGAGACGGCGACGACACGCGGCGGCGCGGGCGGCCGCGGCTGCTTGTGGTCGGCGACGGCAAGGGCGGCGACGGCGCCGATGGCGGCGGCCATGACGATCATTGCTGAAGCTCCGGCGAGGAGGGGCCAGGCGGCCCGGAGGGCGGGGTTGCGCCGTCCGTCCTGACCCGGCGGGCGACGCGCGGCCATCCCGATTTTCTCGTCCCGACTTTCTTGTGGCGAAGCCGGGAGCGCCCCAGGCAGGACTTCGGCCGGCGCGCCATCGGCCACGGCGGCCGTTCCATCACCCACCGCGACGCCCGTTCCACCGTCCACCCCGTCGTCCGCCACGAGGCGCGCCAGTTGCCGGCTGCTGCCGACGCCGGTCTTGCGCCGCGCCTCGCGCAGCCGCTCGTTGACAGCGCCTTCGCTGACGCCCAGTTCGGCGGCCGCGCTCTTGGCCGTGTGGCCGCGCGCCAGCAGCAGCAAGACGCGACGTTCGGCGTCGGACAGGTGCGAGAGGTCTGACATCGGGATCCCGTACGGTGCGCGGCAAGGGTGCAGCGCGGGTGCGCACTCAACCTTTTCGGCCGGCGTTCGGCAACGGCCGGGGAGGGCGGTCGGTGATTCCGCCCTGACCTGTCGGCGATCTCGCCATCGCCGGCCGGTGCATGCGCGCGGCCGCGAATGTCCGGAAAGAACGACCCTCGCTGCCGGCGAGCGTCGGGAAAGGCTTGCATTCAGCGCGTTTCGCGACTATCTGCGCGCCATTCCACACGCGGACGTTCGGCAGCGCCGGGGAGACATCCCGACGTCGCCGTTCCGGTCCCGCCTCCAGAATGGTCTGGAGCGGGGGTGTCCGCGGAGGTTCAACCGGAAAAAGGATTAAGGCCCGATGGCTCTTCCCGAATTCTCCATGCGTCAGCTCCTGGAAGCCGGCGCCCACTTCGGCCACCAGACCCACCGCTGGAACCCGAAGATGGACCGTTACATCTTCGGTTCGCGCTCGAACATCCACATCATCGACCTGTCGCAGACCATCCCGCTGCTGCACCAGGCCCTGGTGAAGGTCCGTGAAGTCGCCGCCGCCGGCGGCCGCGTGCTGTTCGTCGGCACCAAGCGCCAGGCTTCGGATCCGGTCGCCACGGCCGCCAAGCGCTGCGCCCAGTATTACGTGAACCACCGCTGGCTCGGCGGCACCCTGACCAACTGGCGCACCGTCTCGGGCTCGATCGCTCGTCTGCGCGAGCTGGAAGGCGTCCTGGGCGGCGACGGTTCGGGCCGTTCCAAGAAGGAACTGCTGCAGCTGACCCGCGAGCGCGACAAGCTCGAGCTGTCGCTGGGCGGCATCAAGGACATGGGCGGCATCCCCGACATCATGTTCGTGATCGACACCAACAAGGAAGCGATCGCGATCCTGGAAGCCCGCAAGCTGAACATCCCGGTCGTCGCCATCCTCGACACCAACTGCGATCCGGACGGCATCACCTACCCGATCCCGGGTAACGACGACGCCGCCCGCGCCCTGCAGCTGTACTGCGACCTGGTCGCCGACGCCGTCCTCGACGGCCTGGCCGCCGGTCAAGCCGCCTCGGGCGTCGACCTGGGCGCTTCGGTCGCTCCGATCGAGCCGACCCTGGCCCGCGAACTGACCCCGGAAGTCGCTCCCGAAGCGGCCGCCCCGGAAGCTGCCGCTGAAGAAGTCGCCGCTCCGGCCGCCGACGAATCGGCCGCCGGCTGATTTCTCTTCGGCCGCCGGCTCTCCTGACGGAGGGCGGGCGGCCGTCGCGCTACCGACACGCGACCGGGCTATCAAGCCCGGTCGCTAAACGTTTGAATCTGGAGATTTTCCATGGCTGAGATCACGGCTGCGCTGGTCAAGGAACTGCGCGAAAAGTCCGGCGTCGGCATGATGGACTGCAAGAAGGCCCTGTCCGAGAACAACGGCGACATCGAAGCGTCCATCGACTGGCTGCGCGCCAAGGGCCTGTCCAAGGCCGCCAAGAAGGCCGATCGCGCCGCCGCCGAAGGCCTGGTGGCCATCGCCGTCGCCGAAGCCGGCGCTGGTGAAACCGCGACCGCCGTCGAAGTGAACGCCGAAACCGACTTCGTGTCGCGCAACGACCTGTTCCAGGGCGCTGCCCGTCAGATCGCCCAGGCCGCCCTCGGCACCGACGGTTCGGTCGAAGCCATCGGCGCGGCCAAGCTGGCCGGCGGCGAGACCGCTCAGGACCACCTGACCAACCTGATCGCCACGATCGGCGAGAACATGATGGTCCGTCGCGCCGCCAAGTGGACGGTCGAGAACGGCGTCGTCGCCTCGTACATCCACAACGCCACCGCGCCGGACCTCGGCCGCATCGGCGTGCTGGTCGCCCTCGAGTCGGCCGGCGACAAGGCCGCCCTGCGCGAGCTGGGCCGCAAGATCGCCATGCACGTCGCCGCGACCGCCCCGCTGTCGCTGTCGCCGGACGATCTGGACCCGGCCGCCATCGAGCGCGAAAAGGCCGTGTTCACCGAGCAGGCCCTGGAATCGGGCAAGCCGGCTGCCGTCGTCGAGAAGATGATCGAAGGCCGCATCCGCAAGTTCCTGGAAGAAGTCGTGCTGCTGAAGCAGGCCTTCGTCATGAACCCGGACCAGACCGTCGAGCAACTGGTCGCCGAAACCGGCAAGACCCTCGGTGCGCCGATCGTCGTGAAGGGCTTCACCCGTCTCGCCCTCGGCGAAGGCGTGGAAAAGAAGCAGGACGACTTCGCCGCCGAAGTCGCCTCGATGACCGGCCAAGCCTAAGGCTGGAGAAGACAGGCAAGGCGGCGGGCAGGTCTCGCCGCTTTCGCTGTCGTCAAATCAAGGGCGCGGCGCGCATCGAACGCGCGCCGCGCCCTTTTTTTGCGCTTGAACGGCGTCGCGCCCGGATGGCGCAAAACCGATCCCACTTTTGTGTAACGCACACTATGGTGCGTGCCGACGACTCAGGAAGAGCCCGGTCCATGTCCGATCCCACCCCCGCCAAGCCGTACCGTCGTCTTCTGCTCAAGGTTTCCGGCGAAGTGCTGATGGGCGACACGCCCTACGGGATCGACACCAACACCGTCCAATCCGTCGCTCTCGACATCGCCGAGATCGTCAAGTCGGGCGTCGAGCTGTGCTTGGTGATCGGCGGCGGCAACATCTTCCGCGGCATGGCCGGCGCGGCCAAGGGCATGGAGCGCTCCAGCGCCGACTACATGGGCATGCTGGCCACCGTCATGAACGCCCTGGCCATGCAGGACGCCCTCGAGCGCATCGGCGTCGAGACCCGCGTGCAGTCGGCCATCCCGATGGCCACCGTCTGCGAGCCCTACATCCGCCGCCGCGCCCAGCGCCACCTCGAGAAGGGCCGCGTGGTGATCTTCGCCGCCGGCACCGGCAACCCGTTCTTCACCACCGACACCGCCGCCGCCCTGCGCGCCGCCGAGATGCAGTGCGACGCCCTGTTCAAGGGCACCAGCGTCGACGGCGTCTACACCGCCGATCCCAAGAAGGATCCCACCGCCCAGCGCTACGACCGCCTGAGCTACATGGACGTGCTGGCCAAGGACCTGCGCGTCATGGACGCCTCGGCCGTCGCCCTCATGCGCGACAGCAACATCCCGATCGTGGTGTTTTCGATCAAGGGGCGGGGTAACCTGCTCGACGTGCTGCGTGGCCAAGGCACGCACACCGTCGTCGCCAACGCCTGATTTTATCTAAGCGAAGAGAGCCCAAGCCATGGCCGCCGCCGAAAAGCCCGTCCTTTCCCGCTACAAAGACCGCATGGACAAGGCCGTGCTCGCCCTGAAGGACGAGTTCGGCTCCCTGCGCACCGGCCGCGCGTCGGCCAGCCTGCTCGACCAGGTGATGGTCGAGGCCTACGGCTCCAGCACGCCGCTGAACGCCGTGGCCTCGGTCAGCGTCCCCGAGCCGCGCCAGATCAACGTCAGCGTCTGGGACCGCGGCGTCGTGGTCTCGGTCGAGAAGGCCATCCGCGCCTCGGGCCTGGGCCTGAACCCGGTGGTCGAAGGCCAGAACCTGCGCATTCCGATCCCGCCGCTGACCGAAGAGCGCCGCAAGGACCTCTCCAAGATCGCCGGCAAGTACGCCGAACAACAGAAGATCGCCGTGCGCAACGTTCGCCGCGACGCCAACGACGACCTCAAGAAGGCCGAGAAGGACAGCGCCATCAACGAGGATGAGCGCAAGAAGATGGAAACCGAGGTCCAGAAGCTGACCGACGAGGCCATCAAGCGCATCGACGAGGCCTTGAAAACCAAAGAGCAAGAGATCATGCAGGTCTGATCGTCCTCTCTGGTGGACGCCTGGGGGATGAGAAGGGAAGGCTAAGAGCGCATGTCGCCGAAGACCGGCCTGCAGACCAAGACCGCGCGCCCCGGGGGCGAGGCCGGCGCGGGTCTGCATGCGGCCATCATCATGGACGGCAACGGCCGGTGGGCTAAGCGTCGCGGCATGCCGCGCGCGCTGGGCCATCGGGCCGGCGTCAACGCGCTGAAGCGCACGGTCGAGGGCGCGCCCTCGGCCGGCGTCGCCGTGCTGACCGTGTTCGGCTTCTCGACCGAGAACTGGCGCCGCCCGGCCCAGGAAGTCTCCGAGCTGATGGGTCTGCTCAAGGCCTATGTCGAATCGGACCTCGAGCGTCTGAGTCGCGAAGGCGTCCGTGTGCGGATCGTCGGCCGGCGCACCGGCCTGTCGCCCGACGTGCTCGAGGTGATCGAGCGCGCCGAGCGCCGCACGGCCAACAACGACCGCTTCCTGCTGCAGGTGGCCTTCAATTACGGCGGCCAGGCCGACATCACCGACGCCGCGCGCCGCTTCGCCGAGCAGGTCGAGCGAGGCGAGGCGAGGGCGGCTGACCTCAACGAGCAGATGTTCGGCGGTTTCCTGTCGACCTCGGCCGCGCCCGCGCCGGACCTGATCGTCCGCACCAGCGGCGAGCACCGCATCTCCAACTTCCTGCTGTGGGAATGCGCCTACGCCGAACTGATCTTCCAGGACGTTCTCTGGCCCGACTACGGCCCCGAGCACCTGGCCGCCGCCGTCGCGGAATATCGTAGCCGTGACCGGCGCTATGGAGGCATTGCGGCCGATGACGTCGCCGTCGCCGGCTAAGCGCTTCAACTGGGGCAATCTCTGGACGCGCGTGGCTTCGGCCACCGTGCTCGTTCCCACGGTCGTGGCCGCCGTCTGGCTGGGGAGCTACTGGTTCCTGGCCCTGGCCCTGGTGTGCGTGGGCCTGCTGGCCCGCGAGTGGGGCAAGATCAGCGCCCCCAAGGCCCCCAACGCGGTCGGCGCCGTGGTCGCCGTGTTCTGCGCCGTGGCGGTGATCGCCGCCTTCCTAGCCCACTTCTTCGTCGCCTGGGCCGTCGTGCTGGCCGGAGCCTTCCTGGCCGGCCTGATCGCGCGCGGCGCGGTCGAGCGCCGGGCCGACGCGGCCTATGGCGTCATCTACATCGCCCCCGCCGTCATCGCGATGGTCTGGGTGCGCTCGCTGTCGGACGGCCTGTGGTGGACGCTGCTGCTGTTCGTCGTCACCTGGTTCGCCGACATCTTCGCCTATGCGACCGGCAGCGTGCTGAAGGGCCCCAAGCTGTGGCCCCGCATCTCGCCCAACAAGACCTGGTCGGGCTTCGTCGGCGGCCTCGTGGCGGCCACGCTGGGCGCCGTGGCGGTGTCGGAACTGGCCAATCTGCGCCTGGTCTGGCCGGCGGCGGCGCTGATCGGCCTGCTCGGCGGCCTGGCCACCATGGCCGGCGACCTCTGGGAATCGATGCTCAAGCGCCGCTTCGGCGTGAAGGACAGCGGCGATCTGATCCCCGGCCACGGCGGCCTGCTGGATCGCGTCGACGGCCTGATGTTCGCGGCCATCGTGGTGGCCGCCGTGCGTTTGATCGACCACTGGGGATGGGCTCATTGACCGCGTCCCGTAAGGTTGTTGTTCTGGGATCGACGGGTTCGATCGGCGTCTCCACCCTCGATCTCTTCGAGCAGTCCAAGGTTCCGGTCGAGATCCTGGCCCTGGCCGCTGGCCGCAACGTCGAGCGCCTGGCGCAGCAGGCCCTGCACTGGCGCCCCAGGCTGGCGGTGATCGAGGACGAGCGCCTGCTGGGCGAGCTTCGCGAACGCCTGGCCGGTTCGGGCGTCGAGGCCGCCGCCGGTCCGGCCGCGGTCGAGCAGGCCGCCGCCATGGGCGCCGACTGGGTGATGTCGGCCATCGTCGGCGCGGCGGGTCTCGCGCCCACCCTGGCGGCCGCCCGCACCGGCGCGGTCGTGGCCCTGGCCAACAAGGAAAGCCTGGTCTGCGCCGGCCCCGAACTGCTGCGCATCGCGCGCGAGGCTGGCGGCACGGTGATCCCGGTCGATTCCGAGCACTCGGCCATCTTCCAGGTGCTGCAGCCGGCGTGCCTGGACCGCGTCGCACGCCTGATCCTCACCGCCTCGGGCGGCCCCTTCCGCACCTGGACCCGCGAGCAGATGGCCGCCGCCACGCCCGAACAGGCCGTGGCCCATCCCAACTGGTCGATGGGCGCCAAGATTTCGGTCGATTCCGCCTCGATGATGAACAAGGGGCTGGAGATGATCGAAGCCTCCTACCTCTTCGACACCCCGGAAGAGCGCATCGGCGTCGTGATCCACCCGCAGTCCGTGATCCACAGCCTGGTGGAGTACACCGACGGCTCGACCCTGGCGCAGCTGGGGCCTCCGGACATGCGCAGTCCGATCTCCTACGCCTATTCCTGGCCCGAGCGCCTGGCCTGGCCGGCCAAGCCCCTGGATCTGGGCGCTTACGGCCAGCTGACCTTCGAGGATCCGGACCTCGAGCGGTTCCCGCTTTTGGGCGTCGCGCGGGAGGCTTTGCGCCTCGGCGGCGGCGCGCCGACGGCGATGAACGCGGCCAATGAGGTCGCCGTCGCGGCTTTCCTTGACCGGCAGATCGGCTTTCTCGATATTGCCGCCTCGGTTGAGGGGACGCTTGAACGCATGAATGGGGTAGGGGACCTCGCCGTAACGGCGGGTGACGTTCTTGACACAGCCATGATGATCGACGGCTCGGCCCGCCGTATTGCGGCCGAGGTTGTCGCTCACAAGCGCCTTTAGTGAAGTGACCGGGGAGCTCTGATTCCAAGCCGATGATCAGTCTTCTGATCTCGATCGTGTCGATGATCATCGTGCTGTCCGTCGTGGTGACGGTGCACGAGCTCGGACACTTCTGGGCGGCGCGCGCGTGCGGCGTCGCGATCGATCGTTTTTCGATCGGCTTCGGCTCGGCCCTGTTTTCGTGGCGCGACAAGCACGGCGTGGAGTGGCGGATCGCCTCGATCCCGCTGGGCGGCTACGTGCGCTTCGCCGGCGACGAGAACGCCGCCAGCGTGCCCGACCAGAACGACCTCGACGCCATGAAGGCCGAGATCGCCCAGCGCGAAGGCGCCGAGGCCGTCGGCAAGTACTTCCATTTCAAGCCGATCTGGCAGCGGGCGGTGATCGCCGCCGCCGGTCCGTTCGCCAACTTCGTGCTGGCGACGCTGATCTTCGCCGTCGTGCTGCTGGTCATCGGCGACCTGAAGTCGCCGGCCACCATCTCGGCCGTTACGCCGGGCAGCGCCGCCGCCGAGGCGGGCTTCCGTCCCGGCGACACCATCGTCCGCATCGACGGCCGCAAGGTGAAGGACTTCCAGCAGGTCCAGCGCTACGTGACCCTGCGCGCCAAGCTGCCGATCGCGTTCGGCGTCGAGCGCGCCGGCCAGACCGTCTCTCTGACGGCCACGCCGCGCCTGGTCGAGCAGAAGGACCAGTTCAGCGGCCGCGTGAAGGTCGGCCAGCTGGGCCTCGAAAGCCGCAGCCGGCCCTATCTGCAGAAGTCCAGCTTGCTCAGCGCCATTCCCGACGCCGTCGGCCAGGTCTGGGACATGCTCAAGACCATCGCCTTCTATCTGGGCCGCCTGCTGACCGGTCAGCTGCCGGCCGACCAGATCAGCGGCATCATCGGCATCGGCCATTCGGCCGGCGCGGTGACCAAGGCCAGCGTCGAAGGCGCGCCTGACGTCGGCACGGTGATGCTGCGGCTGCTGTTCAACCAACTGCTGTTCATCGCCAGCCTGTCGGTCAGCATCGGTTTCATGAACCTGCTGCCGATCCCCGTGCTCGATGGCGGCCACCTGCTGCTCTACGCCTACGAGGCCGTCTTCCGACGCCCTCTGCGCGCCGACTTCCAGGCCGCCGGGTTCCGGGCGGGCCTTGCCTTGATCCTTTGTTTCATGCTGTTCGCGGCCTGGAACGACCTCAACCGCTTCGACGTGTTCAAATTCATCGGCGGCCTGTTCACGTGAACGCCGCCCGCCCGTCCATGATTGGTCCCATGAGCAAAATTCGCGCACACAGCGCCGCGTTCGCCACCGGCGTTGCGCTCCTCTTCGGCTCCACCGCCCTGATCGCGCCGCAGGCGGCGTTCGCCCAGGCCCAGACCTCGGGCGTGGTGCAGCGCATCGTCGTGCAGGGCAACGAGCGGATCGAAGCGGGCACCGTGCTGTCGTACCTGCCGATCCAGGCCGGCGAGACCGTCGATCCGGCCCGCCTCGACCTGGCGCTGAAGACCCTGGCCCGCACCGACCTGTTCGCGGACGTCTCGATCGAGCTGGTCGGCGGCGACCTGGTGGTCAAGGTCGTCGAGAACCCGATCATCAACCAGGTGGTCTTCGAAGGGAACTCGGCGCTCAAGGAAGACAAGCTGAAGGACGAGGTCCAGATCCGTCCGCGCGGCATCTTCACCCGCGCCAAGGTTCAGGCCGACGTCCAGCGCATCATCGAGCTCTACCGCCGCTCGGGCCGCATCTCGGCCACCGTGACCCCCAAGGTCGTGGAACTGCCGCAGAAGCGCGTCGACCTGGTGTTCGAGATCAACGAAGGCCCCAAGAGCGGCGTCCTCGGCGTCAACTTCCTCGGCAACAAGGAGTTCTCGGACAACGAGCTGGCCGACGTCATCGTCACCAAGGAGTCGCACTGGTACAAGTTCCTGACCAGCAACGACAACTACGACCCGGACCGTATCGAGTACGACCGCGAGCAGCTGCGTAAGTACTATCGCAACCGCGGCTTCTTCGACTTCCGCGTCGTGGCCTCGACGGCCGAACTGGCCACCGACAAGAACGGCTTCGCGGTCACCTACACGATCGACGAAGGCCCCAAGTACAAGTTCGGCAAGGTCACCGTCGAAACCGAGCTGAAGAAACTCGACGGCAACCTGCTGGCCCAGATCCTGCCGATCAAGACCGGCCAGATCTATGAGGACGAGCGCATCGAGCAGGCCACCGACGCCCTGACCTTCGCGGCGGGCGCGGCCGGCTTCGCTTTCGTGGACGTGCGTCCGCGCTACGTGCCCAACCGCGAGACCCAGACGGTCGACGTGGTGTTCCAGGTGCGTGAAGGCCCGCGCGTCTACGTCGACCGCATCGACATCGTCGGCAACACCCGCACCCTCGACTACGTCCTGCGCCGCGAAATGGAAGTCGCCGAAGGCGACGCCTACAACCGCGTGCTGGTCGACCGGTCGCGCAACAACATGCGCCGCCTGGGCTTCTTCAAGGACGTCAACATCGAGGAAGTGCCGAGCAGCGCCCCCGACCGCACCGCCCTGCGCGTGAAGGTCGAGGAGCAGCCGACGGGCGAACTGTCGTTCAGCGCCGGCTACAGCTCGGTTGACCAGCTGGTGCTCGACGTCGGCGTCACCGAGCGGAACTTCCGCGGCCGCGGCCAGAACCTGCGCGCCCGCGTCTCGGTCGGCTCGCTGCGTCAGCAGGTCGACTTCGCCTTCACCGAGCCGCGCTTCCTGGGCCGCAACCTGGCCGCCGGCGTGAACCTCTATTCGTACCGCTACGACCTCAGCGACTACGCGGCCTACGACACCAAGTCGATCGGCGGCGGCTTCACCCTGGGCTTCGGCCTGACCCAGAACACCTCGATGAGCCTGCGCTACACCCTGCGCCAGGACGAGGTGGACGTGGCCGACAGCTACTGCACCGCTGGCACCGTCTCGGCGATCCTCTGCCTGCAGCGCGGCGCCTACATGACCTCGCTGGTCGGCTACGGCCTGCGCCTGGACAAGCGGAACGATCCGCTGCGTCCGACCCGCGGCTTCTTCGCCGACCTGAACCAGGACCTGGCCGGCTTCGGCGGCGACGTGAACTACCTCAAGACCGAGGTGGACGGCGGCTGGTACTGGGGCTTCAACAAGGACTTCGTCCTGCAGGCCACCGGTTCGGCCGGCTACATCGAGGGCTGGGGCGGCGACAGCGTCCGCATCAACGACCGTTTCTACAAGGGCGGTTCCAGCTTCCGCGGCTTCGAGACCGCCGGTATCGGCCCGCGCGACACCTCGACCGACAGCAGCGCCCTGGGCGCCAAGCTGTACGCCATCGGCTCGCTGGAGCTGAGCATCCCGACCTTCCTGCCCGAGCAGTACGGCATCAAGGCCGCCCTGTTCACCGACTTCGGCACCGCCGGTCAGCTGGATGACGTCGATCGCCAAAGTTCGACCGGAGTCTTCGACGAAAACATCCGGGACAACCTCGGTCTGCGGGCTTCCGCCGGCATCAGCATCGACTGGAAGTCGCCCATGGGTCCCATCCGGTTCGACATCAGCCAGATCCTGAAGAAGGAAGACTACGACCGGACGGAAACCTTCCGCTTCTCCACTTCAACCCGTTTCTAATCTCCACAAGGCTCTTGACAGCATGTCCTCCAAGTTCTTCGCCGCGGCCGCTTCGGGCCTGGCCGCGCTCGCCGTGGCTTCCGGCGCTTTCGCGCAAGCCGCCGCTCCGCTCGCCAAGGCTCCGGCCGCCCCGGCCGCTCCGCCGATCACCCACGGCGCGGCGATCCCGAGCCTGTGCGTGTTCTCGGCCGGCGCCGTTCGCGGCACCTCGGCCACCGGCAAGGCGCTCGACGCCCGCCTGAAGGCCCTGCAGACCACGGCCGAGTCGCCGCTGGCCGCCCGTGAAAAGGCCCTGCAGACCAAGATCGACGCCTTCAACGCCGCCGCCAAGACCCCGGCCGCCGACATCACCGCTCGCGAAAAGCAGAAGTCGGACCTGGAACTGGAGCAGAGCGCCCTGCAGCGCGACGCCGCCCACACCCAGATGGAACTGGTCGCCACGGCCAACACCGCCCAGCAGCAGTACCAGGTGGAACTGCAGCCGGCCGTGATCGCCGCCTATCAGCAAAAGGCCTGCGGCCTGCTGGTCGAGCGCAACGCCGTGGCCATCTTCAACCCGGCCATGGACATCACCCCGCAGGTCGTCAGCCTGCTGGACGCCCGTGGCAAGGCCACGTCGTTCCAGGCCCTGGAACGCACCAAGCTGACCCCGCAGCAGGCCGCCCAACTGGCCGCCGAACTGCAGCGGAACTAAGGACTAAGAGGGCCCCGCCCGGCTTCTCGCCGGGCGGGCGCCTTCCGTTACGGCATTGACTCGGGACGGCTTTCGGCCGCCTACACTTCGTCCGTATCGGGCGATTCCCGGGACGGCCGTCGTCGAGAGGTTTCCATGCCGGACCCCCGCTTTTTCGAGACCCTGGGTCCGGTTTCCGTGTCCGATCTGGCCCTGGCCGGCGGCGCCGAACTTTCCGATCCGACCCTGGGCGAGCGCCTGATCGCCACCGTCGCGCCGCTGGACGGCGCCGGGCCGGACGCCGTCTCCTTCCTTTCCGATCCGCGCCGGGCCGCCGGCCTGTCGGCCTGCAAGGCGGGCGCGATCTTCATGAAGCCCCAGCATCGCGAGTTCGCGCCGGATGGCTGCGCCGCGCTGCTCACCCCCCATCCCCAGGCGGCCTGGGCCGCTGCCGTCGCGCGCCTCTACGCGCCGCGCCGCCACGAGCCGGGCTCGGCCGCCATCCATCCCTCCGCCGTGCTGGAGGATGGCGTGCGCCTGTCGCCCGGCGCGGTGATCGGCCAGGACGTCCGCATCGGCCGCAATACGGTGATCGGACCTGGCGCGGTGATCGGTCCCGGCGTGGCCATCGGCCGCGACTGCGTGATCGGCGCCAACGCCGTGGTCGGCTTCGCCCTGATCGGCGACCGTGTCAGCCTGCACGCCGGCTCGGCGGTGGGCGAGGCCGGGTTCGGCGCGGCCGGCGGCCCCAAGGGCGTCGTCGACCTGCCGCAGCTGGGCCGCGTGGTCCTGCAGGACGGCGTCACCCTGGGCGCCAACAGCTGCATCGACCGCGGCGCGTTCGACGACACCACGGTGGGCGAAAACACCAAGATCGATAATCTGGTCCACGTTGCGCACAACGTGCAGCTTGGCCGAAACTGCCTGCTGGCGGCCTACACCGGGCTGTCGGGCAGCACGGTCGTCGGCGACGGCGTCGCCTTCGGCGGCAAGGCCGGCGTCGCCGACCACTTGAAGATCGGCGCCGGCGCCAGCATCGGGGCCTCGGCCTCGGTGTTCAAGAACGTGCCGGCCGGCGAGACATGGACAGGGTTTCCCGCGCGCCCCATCAAGCGGTGGCTGAGGGAAACGGCATGGCTGTCGCGCAGCGCGCGCAGTCGGGGGATGAAAGACGAGGCATGAGCCAGACCGAAACCGCGGCCCCGCAGACCGACATCGACATCGCCGAGATCCTCAACCGGATCCCGCACCGCTATCCGTTCCTGCTGGTCGACCGCGCCGAAGCCTATGTCCCGCACCAGTCGATCGTCGGCATCAAGTGCGTGACCGTCAACGAGCCGTTCTTCCAGGGCCACTTCCCGGGCAACCCGGTGATGCCCGGCGTGTTGATCATCGAGGCCCTGGCCCAGACGGGCGCGGTGCTGATGAGCAAGTCGCTGGAAGTCGACACCGAGGGCAAGACGATCTTCTTCATGTCGGTCGACAACGCCCGCTTCCGCAACCCCGTGCGCCCGGGCGACGTCCTGCGCATGGAGGTCGAGGTGCTGCGCGCGCGTTCGACCATCTTCAAGTTCAAGGGCGTGGCCAAGATCGGCGACAAGGTCGCCGCCGAGGTCGAGTTCGCCGCCATGGTCGTGGAGACCCCGACGAAATGACCAAAGTCCATCCGACCGCCATCGTCGACGCCGCCGCCAAGCTGGGCCAGGACGTCGAAATCGGGCCGTTCTGCATCGTCGGCCCCGACGTGACCCTGGGCGACCGCGTGCGCCTGCTGTCGCATGTGGTGGTCGATGGCGTCACCACCATCGGCGAGGACACCGTGGTCCACGCCTTCTCGGCCCTGGGCGGTCCGCCGCAGCACCTGGGCTACAAGGGCGAGCGCACCCAGCTGGTCATCGGTCCGCGCAACACGATCCGCGAGCAGGTGACGATGAACACCGGCACGGCTTCGGGCCGCGGCGTGACCACCATCGGCGCCGACGGCTTCTTCATGGCCGAGGCCCACGTGGCCCACGACTGCACGGTCGGCGACAATGTCGTGCTGGCCAAGGGCGCGACCCTGGGCGGCCATGTCGACGTCGGCAACTTCGTGTTCGTCGGCGGCCTGGCGGCCATCCACCAGTTCTCGCGCGTCGGCCGCTACAGCTTCATCGGCGGCCTGGCCGCCGTGACCAAGGACGTCATTCCGTACGGTTCGGTGTGGGGCAACCACGCCCACCTCGAGGGTCTGAATCTCGTGGGCCTCAAGCGCCGTGGCTTCTCGCGCGAGGCGATCAACGCCCTGCGCTCGGCCTACCGCATGATGTTCGCCGACGAAGGCACCTTCCAGGAGCGCCTGGACGACGCGGCCGAGACCTACGCCTCCATTCCCGAGGTGATGGAAATCATCGCGTTCATCCGCGACGAGGGCAACCGCCCGCTCTGCCTGCCCGAACGCGAGGTCTAGTCTTGCGCAAGCTCGGACTGATCGCCGGCGGCGGGGCCCTGCCGATCGAACTGGCCGCCCACTGCGAGCGCGCCTCCCGTCCGTTCGCCGTCATGCGGCTCAAGGGCTTCGCCGACGCGACGCTGGAGCAGTACGCGGGCATCGAGGTCGGTCTGGCCGAATTCGGCAAGGCCTTCAAGGCGCTGAAGGAAGAGGGCTGCGAGGCCGTCTGCTTCGCCGGCACGGTCGATCGCCCCGACTTCTCGGCCCTGATCCCCGACTTCCGGGGCGTGAAGGTGCTGCCGGGCCTGATCAAGGCCGCGCGCGAGGGCGACGACGCCCTGCTGCGCCGCGTGCTGACCGAGTTCGAGAAGGAAGGTTTCGTCGTCGAAGGCGCCCATGAGGTGCGCGGCGAGATGACCCTGCCGTCCGGACCGCTGGGCCGCTACGCCCCGCGCGCCGAGCACGGCGCCGACATCGACCGCGCCCTGACCGTCGCCCGCGCCATCGGCGGGCTCGACGTGGGGCAGGGGGCCGTGGTCTGCGACGGCCTCGTCCTGGCCGTCGAGGCCCAGGAGGGCACCGACGCCATGCTGCGCCGGGTGGCCGACCTGCCCCAGGCGATCCGCGGCTGTCCCGAGGCGCCCAAGGGAGTGCTGGCCAAGGCGCCCAAGCCGATCCAGGAGACCAAGGTCGACCTGCCGACCATCGGCGTCGCCACCATCCAGCGCGCCGCGCGCGCGGGCCTGGCCGGCGTGGTCGGCGAGGCTGGCCGCCTGCTGATCGTCGATCGCGAGCAGGTCATCGCCTGCGCCGACGACCTGGGCCTCTTCGTCTACGGCGTCGAGCCGGGCTGATGACCGCCGAGGTGTCCAGCGCTCGACCGCTGACGGTCATGCTGGTCGCGGCCGAGGCCTCGGGCGACAATCTCGGCGCGGGCCTAGCCCGGGTCCTGCGGGCGCGCCTGGGCGACCAGGTCCGCTTCGTCGGCCTAGGCGGCGCGCGCATGGCGGCCGAAGGGGTGCAGAGCCCGTTCGATATCGCCGAGCTGTCGATCCTGGGCCTGTTCGAGGGGCTGAAGGCCTATCCGCGCGTCCTGCGCCGCCTGAAGGACGTCGAGGCCGTGGCGGTACGCGAAAAGCCCGACGTCGCCGTGCTGATCGACTCCTGGGGCTTCAACATCCGCCTGGCCAAGCGCCTGCGCGCGCTCGACCCGTCGATCGCCTTGATCAAGTACGTCGCGCCGCAGGTCTGGGCCTCGCGCCCGGGCCGCGCGGCGACCCTGGCCCAGGCCGTCGATCTGCTGCTGGCCACCCAGCCGATGGACAAGCCGTTCTTCGACGCCGTGGGCCTGCCCAGCGTCTTCGTGGGCAACCCGGCCCTGGCCCGCGACTTCAGCGGCGCCGACGCCGCCCGAACCCGCGCCGCGATCGGGGCAGGGCCGGATGATCCGATCCTCGCCGTCCTGCCGGGCAGCCGTCCGTCCGAGATCGAGCGCGTGCTGCCCGCCTTCGAGGACGCCGTGCGCCTGCTCAAGGCTGAGCGCCCGGGCCTGCACGTCGTCGTGCCCGCCGCCTCGACCGTGGTCACAGCCGTCAAGGCGCGTGTCGCGGGCTGGCCGTTCCGCGCTCACGTGATCGAGGACGACCTGGCCAAGGACGACGCCATGAAGGCCGCCACGGTGGCCCTGGCCTGTTCGGGCACGGTGACCATCGAGCTGGCCCTGGCCGGCGCGCCGATGGTGGTCGGCTACAAGATCGGCGCCATCAGCTACGCGCTCCTCAAGCGGCTGATGACGCCGCGCTGGGTGACCCTGTTCAACATCGCCGCCGACCGCGAGGTCGCGCCCGAATTGCTGCAGCACGACTGCACCGGCGAGCGCCTGGCGGCCGAGCTGGCCAAGCGTCTGGACGACCCGGCCCTGCGCCGGCGTCAGGTGGCCGAGCAATACGCGGCCCTCGACAAGCTGGGGCGCGGTCTGCCCGATCCGGCCGAAGCCGCCGCCGACGCCATGCTCGATTTCCTCGAAAGCCGAGCCGCCCAAAGTCGAGGCGCTGGGCGGGCTTAAGACCCGCTTCACGCCTGTGGATTAATCTTGCGGAAACCCTGCGCGCATCGCGCGCTCGTGGAGCCCGCCGTGTCGGTTCAACCGCTTGGACCCGCTGTCCCGACGTCCGCCTCGGTCATGCCGACGGCGATGGTCGCGCCCGCCGGTCCGCAAGGCGGCCAGACCGGGCAGCCGGGCCTGCCGCCGCCGGCCATGCTGGCCCAGAAGGCCCTGGCCGAAGCCGCCGAGACCCTGGGACGGATCGCGACCGAGGCCGGCGCCCAGACCGCGCCCGAGACCGCCGACACCGTCGAGAGCCTGCTCAAGGGCGGCGCCACCGGCCAGGCCCGCGAGATCCTGCTGTCCAGCCCCACGGTGCAGGCCAAGGCCGTCTCCGACCTCGTCGGTCGCGCCGCGCCCGCTCAGGGCGGCATGGCGCCGCTGCTGGCCGACCTGGAGCGGGTCTCGATCTCGCCCGACGCCCCCGCCGTCGTCCGCCAGGCCGCCGCCAACATGCTGGCCCTGCGCTCGCCGATCGACGGCGCGGTGACCGCCGGCGAAATCCGCCAGGCCTTCAGCCGTTCGGGCCTGTTCATGGAGCAGCGCCTGGCCGAGGAGGCCGAGCCCGGCGCCGCGCCTTTGGCGGCAAAGGACCTCAAGGCCGCCATGCTGGTGCTGCGCGCCGCCGTCGCCAGCTGGAGCGCCCAGACCGGCCCGGCCGGACCTTCGTCCACGGCGGCTTCCACGACGCCCTCGCAGACACCGTCGGCCGCCGGATCGACCTCCGCCGCCGCGACGTCGCCGGCCTTGCCCGCCCCGCTCCAGACCGAAGCTGATCCGGTCTCGACCTCGACCATCCAGACGGCCGGCGCGCCTGCGCAGCCCGCGGTGGCGGAGGAGGGGGCTCCGACCCCGCTTGCCCGCCCTGCGTCGGCCTCCGCCACGCCCGTCGAGCCCGAGACGGCGCCTCCCGCTCCAGCCGCGCCCGACGAAGCCGAGACGCCCATCGCCCGTTTCCTGGCCGCCGTCGCCCCACGCCCCACGCCGCAGCAGGCCGCCCAGCCCGCCGCCGCCCTGTTCGTCCTGGCCCAGGAGGCCGCCGCCGGCTTCGAGGAACCGGTAGTGCGCCAACCCCTGGTCCAGACGCCCCTGACGCCGCCCGGAAAGGGACCGCCGCCGCCGTTCGCCGGCGGACCGGTCGTCGCCCAGGCGGCCGTGACCTCGACCCTGGCCCATGACGCGCCGCCCGCCACGGTCGCTCATCAACTGTCCAAGGGCGTCGACGCCGCCCTGGCCCGCCAGGAACTGATGCAGGTCGCCTCGCTGCCCGAGCGCGCCGACGTCGCCCGAGCCGCCCAGCCCCTCGATGGCCGCGCCGTGGAGGAGAAGACCGGCCCCCGCTGGGTGTTCGACGTGCCCTTCGCCACGCCCCAGGGATCGTCCGTCGCCCAGTTCGAGATCAGCCGCGACGGCGGTGGCGGCGGGGCCGCCGGCGGACCGGACGAGGCCCGCACCTGGAAGGTCCGCTTCTCGCTCGACGTCGAGCCCATGGGCCGCATCGACGCCCAGCTGGCCCTGACCGGCGAGCGGGCCCGCGTGTCGCTGTGGGCCGAACGGACCGAGACCATGAACCGCCTGCGCGGCGGCCAGGAGATCCTCGACGCCGCCCTGCGCGAGGCCGCCCTGGAGCCGGAAGTGGCCTTCCACGCTTCGCCGGCGCCGGTCGCCGCGCCGCCGGCGCCTGGCCGCTTCGTGGACCGCGCCACATGACCCGCGTTTCCGGTCCCCGCATCGCCGTCGCCCTGCGCTACGACGCGCCCGACGCCCCGCGCGTGGTCGCCAGCGGCCGCGGCTGGGTTGGCGACAAGATCGTCGAGACCGCCCGCGAGCACGGCGTGCCGCTGGAGGAGAACCCGGCCCTGGCCCAGGCCCTGTCGACCATCCCGATGGAGGAGGAGATCCCCGAGGCGCTCTACGTCGCCGTGGCCGAGATCCTGGGCTTCATCCTGCGCACCGCCGCCAAGAGCTGAAACCCGAACTGAAACCAATAAAGTTGCGATAGGGGGCTGGGGTTGGCCCATGCGGCGCCTATATCGACCGGGACCCTTCCCAGGAGCTCCCATGTCCGACCTCTCGGCCTTCCCGATCGCCAGCCGCTGGCCCGCCGCTCATCCCGACCGTATCCAGCTCTATTCGCTGCCCACGCCCAACGGCGTGAAGGTGTCGATCATCCTGGAAGAGCTGGGCCTGCCCTACGAGCCGCACCTGATCGACATCGGCAAGAACGAGACCTGGACCCCGGAATTCCTCAGCCTCAACCCCAACGGCAAGATCCCGGCGATCATCGATCCCGACGGCCCGGGCGGGAAGCCGCTGGGCCTGTTCGAGAGCGGCGCGATCCTCGTCTATCTGGCCGAGAAGACCGGCAAGCTGCTGCCGGCCGATCCGGCCGCCCGCTACGAGACCCTGCAGTGGGTGTTCTTCCAGATGGCGGCCGTGGGGCCGATGTTCGGCCAGCTGGGCTTTTTCCATAAGTTCGCCGGCCGCGAATACGAGGACAAGCGCCCGCTGGAGCGCTACCGCGCCGAGAGCCAGCGTCTGCTGGGCGTGTTGGAGACCCGCCTGGAGGGCCGCGACTGGATCATGGGCGACGACTACACGATCGCTGACATCGCCACGCTCGGCTGGGTGCGCAACCTCGTCGGTTTCTACGATGCGGCCGATCTGGTCGACTACAAGAGCCTGAAGAACGTCCCGGCCTGGCTGGAGCGGGGTCTCGCCCGTCCGGCCGTGCAGCGCGGCCTCAACATTCCGGCGCGTCCGTAAGCTCGACGAAAGGGCAGGCGGCGAGCGCCGTCCGCCCTTTCAACGGCCGCCGATTCCGCTCAAGAAACTGGGCATGTCGCTCTTTCCCGAACTCGACGTCCCGCCGTCCGACCGCCTGTTCTTCGGGATCTTCCCCGAGCCGCCCGTCGCCGAGGCCATCGCCGGCCGGGCGCGCGACCTGAAGGGCCGCCTGGACCTCTCCGGCGCGCCGCTGACGCCCGACCGCTTCCACGTCACCCTGCATCACATCGGCGACTACGCCGGCCTGCCGCGCGGCATCGTCGCCCAGGCCCTGGAGGCCGGCGCGGCTGTCGCCGCGACCTCGGCGCCGTTCGAGGTGACCTTCGACAAGGCCGCCAGCTTCAACAACCGCGGCAACAACCCCTTCGTCCTGCAAGGCGGGGAGGGGCTGGTCGGCCTGCACGCCTTCCAGAAGGCGCTGGGCCTGGCCATGGCCCATGCGGGCCTGGGCAAGCAGGTCGCCAGGCAGTTCAATCCGCACGTGACGCTGCTCTACGACCGCGGTCTGGCGCCTGAGACGGCGGTGGAGCCGGTGTCGTGGCCGGTCTCCGAGTTCGTGCTGATCCACAGCCTGCTGGGCCAGACCCGGCACATCGTGCTCGGGCGCTGGCCCCTCAAGGGCTGAGCGCGCGTATCAGGCCGCCGGCGGCTCCGGCCGCGACACCACGAAGGCCGCGCAGGCGGCCATGATCGCGCCGACCAGCAGGCCTAGCCAGAGCTTGGGCCGCGCCGCCAGCAGGAACACCGCCATGCCGCCCGCCATGCCCAGGCACGCGGCGATCTTGGCCTTGCGGGGAATGGCCTTGTTGGCCCGCCAGGCGCGCACCGAGGGGCCGAACTTCGGATGGTTCAGCAGCCAGGCCTCCAGCTTCGGCGAAGACTTGCCGAAACAGCCGGCGGCCAGGATCAGGAACACCGTCGTCGGCATCAGCGGCAGGAACGCCCCGACGATGCCCAGCGCCGTGAAGGCGAAGCCGGCCACGAGATAGCCGATCCGCACCCCGCGCGACGTGGCGGGCGCGCTGACGGCTTCGAGCCCCGTCGAAGGGAGCTCGTCGGCGGGGATCTCAGCGGAAGGCGGCGTCGACATAGGCCTGCACCTGCGAAAAGGCGGCTTTCGCCCCGGCTATGGCGCGGGCCTCTCCGGCCGCGTCGAGATCGGCCGCGTCCAGCGCGGCGGTGAATTGTCGCCAGTGGGCGGCGCGGCCGTCGGGATGGCCGGCCAGATGGCGCGCGCCGAAGGTCTCGCCCAGTCCCAGCTTGGCGGCCGCCTTGAACAGGAACGCCGCGCCCAGGTTCGAGCCCTCGGCGACGTAGAGCCAGCCCAGCCCCGTCGCCAGGTCCGGCTCTTCGTCGGCCGTGAAGGCCGGCGGCGGCAGGTCCTCCAGGGCGGGCAGGCCAAGATCGGCGCGGTCGGCCTCGATCGCCGCCAGCCGCCGGCGGCCTTCCAGGTCCGGCAGGCGCTGGGCCAGTTCGGGCCGCTGGTAGAGGGCGTCGATGTCGCGATGGAAGCGCTGCTGCACCTCCAGGAACCGTCCATAACGCTCGCGATCCTCGAACGGCCGGCCGGCCATGATGCTCTTGTCGAGCCGCTCGTGGGTCTGGGTCGTTCCGGCCTTCAGGCGCTTGGCGAGGCTTTCGGCGTTGGCGAGATCGGTCATGGCGTTCATGGGGTGAATGTCGCCCCCTCGCGATTGAGACGCAACTGCTCTGGATCAAATCCGCCTCGTACTTTGGCGAAAATGCTAATCCGTCGGAGGAGAGCCCGACTCGCGGGCGAAGTTCTGGAGCGCGTCCGGTGACGGTGACGATCTACGGCATCAAGGCCTGCGACACGATGAAGAAGGCCCGCACCTGGCTCGACGAGCGCGGCGTGGCCTACGCCTTCCACGACTACAAGGTCGCCGGGATCGACCGCGCCAGCGTCGAGGGCTGGGTCGCGCAGCTGGGCTGGGAGACGGTGCTGAACCGCGCCGGCACGACCTTCCGCAAGCTGCCCGACGCCGACAAGACCGGGATCGACGCGGCCAAGGCGGTCGACCTGATGCTGGCCCAGCCGTCGATGATCAAGCGGCCGATCCTCGATATCGACGGCAAGCTGCTGGCCGGCTTCAAGCCCGAGGCCTATGCGGCGGTTCTCGCCTGAAGCGTGAAACAGCGCTTGCGCGAAATACGCGAGTTGGCGAACTTTGGGGCGACAACCGCGGCAAACAGCGGCTAAGTCTTTGGGAAACGGCCGGACTCTGTGACCAGAGAATGGCGACGACAGGATGATTGAGTGGGCGTGACTTCGGGGCTTCCTTACGATCTGGCGATCTTCGATTTCGACGGCACGCTGGCCGACAGCGGCGCCGTGGTGCTGAAGCTCGTCAATCCGATGGCCAGGATCTACGGCTTCAAGAGCGTCACCGACGAGGAAGTCGAGATGCTCCGTGGTCGTCCCAATCGCGAGATCATCAAGTACCTGGGCGTCTCGGCCTGGAAGATCCCGATCATCGCCGCCCACGGCAAGAAGCTGATGGCC
This sequence comes from Caulobacter sp. GW821-FHT10C03, assembly GCF_059415485.1. Classification (NCBI taxonomy): domain Bacteria; kingdom Pseudomonadati; phylum Pseudomonadota; class Alphaproteobacteria; order Caulobacterales; family Caulobacteraceae; genus Caulobacter; species Caulobacter sp. GW821-FHT10C03. Next base: position 104,675 of record NZ_JBWKNI010000012.1, read on the forward strand.
GCCGAGATCGGCTCGATCGGACTGTTCCCGGGCGTTCCGGACATGCTGCGCGCCCTGGCGGCGGGCGGCGTGCGCCTGGCCGTGGTCAGCTCCAACAGCGAAGCCACGATCCGCACCGTGCTGGGTCCCGACCTCGCCAAGCTGATCGACCACTACGGCTGCGGCGCCTCGCTGTTCGGCAAGGCCAAGAAGTTCCTCAAGGTGATCAAGACCGCCGGCGTGCGGCCCGGCCGGGTGATCTCCATCGGCGACGAGACCCGCGACATCGACGCGGCAAACGCCCTGGGCCTGGCGTCCGGCGCCGTCACCTGGGGCTACGCCACCCGCCAGCTGCTGGTCGACCACACCCCGACCGTGCTGCTCGACGCCGTCGAGGACATCGTCGCCAGCCTTGCGCCTCAACGGACCGCCGCGGCCGTCGCAACGGCTTGATCCGCCTTACGAAAGTTTCATCTCGCTAGGCGCCTCCAAACGGCGCCGCCAAAGCCTCTTCCCTATACGAGACGAAAGCGACAGGCTCTCGTCGAAAACATTCCGAGGGGAACGAGTCATGGAACTTGGCATCCTGGTGCCGCTGGCGCCGTTCATCATGGTCGTCTGCATCGTCTGCATCCCGATGTGGCTGAAGAGCCGCGAGCGCCGGGAGATGCAGGCCACCGTCCGCGCCGCCATTGAGAAGGGCCAGGCGCTGCCGCCCGAGTTGATCGAGGCGCTGAGCAAGGAAGTCAAACCGCCGAAGGAATCCTCGGCCCTGCGCGACATGCGCGTGGGCGTGATCCTGATCGCCGTCGGCGGCGGTCTCGCCGTGCTGGGCTTCATGCTCGGCCAGGTCGAGAACGAGGCGCTGCACCCGATTCTCGGCGTCGCCGCCATCCCGGCCCTGATCGGCGTCGCCTATGTGGTCCTGAGCTTCTTCAACCCCAACAAGGGCGCGCGGCCTCTGAACTGAGGCCGTCCGCTGGGGAAGAGGGGACTTGTCATCATGGGTGTTCAACGCCCGCCAACCACCGGTCACGACGTCGAGCTGGCGGCCCTCGCCGCCACCGGCGACCGCGCCGCCTTCGGGGAGCTCGTGCGCAGGCACGGCTCGGCCGTACGGGGGCTGCTGCGTCGCCTCGGCGCCGATCCGGCCACGGCCGACGACGTCGCCCAGGACGCCTTCCTGGTCGGCTTCGAGCAGATCGCCGAATATCGCGGCGAGGGCTCCTTCGGCGGCTGGATCAAGAAGACCGCCGCGCGGCTCTATCTGCGCAAGGTCAAGCGCGACTCGCGCCTGATCTTCTCGGACGAGACGCCGGAGGATCCTTCGCCCGCGACCAGCGCCTCGCCGGGCGACCGGCTCGACCTGGACGAGGCTCTCAAGGGCCTGTCGCGCGGCGAGCAGCTGTGCGTCTCGCTGTGCTACGGCGCCGACTGGTCGCACGCCGAGGCGGCGGAGGCCTTGAATATCCCGATCGGGACGGTCAAATCCCATGTCAAACGTGGTCTCGATAAGCTCCGGGCCAGACTGGCCCCGTCACCGGACTCATCTGCGCGGAGGGAAGGTCATGGTTGATCGCGACTTCGACGCCCAGCTTTCGCGGCTGTTCGCCGCCCCGCCGGCCTTTTCCGACGCCGAAGCCTTTCAGGCCAAGGTCGAGCGGCGGCTCGATCGCGGCTGGGCCATGCGTCGCCTGCTGATCGGCGCGGCCGGCGCCGTCGCCGGCGTGGTGGCGGTGGGGCAACTGATCACCAGCCGCTTCGCCTCGGACCTGCAGCACGCTTCCGCGCAGGGCGTCACCAGCATGGACATGGGCGTCGACAAGCTGATGGGGCGGATCGACCAGTTCGTCGCCACGCCGGCCAGCGTCGAAACCCTGTGGCTTGGCGCGGCGCTTGCGGCTATCGCTCTGGCCTTCGCCGTCACCCGACTGGTCGAAGAGTTCTAATTCCGGAGGGCGGCCCCCGTCGCGCTCCGGTCATCGAAGAGAGCCGGAGCGAGTCTTGTCCGCCCATCGCCAGGAGACGGTCCGCCGTCTCGCCGCCCCCGATATCGCCGCCCGCAAGGGCGGCGTTCCGATCGTCTGCCTCACCGCCTACACCGCCCCGGTGGCGGCCGCCCTCGACGACGCCTGCGACGTGCTGCTGGTCGGCGATTCGCTGGGCATGGTCGTCCACGGCCTGCCCAACACGGTCGGCGTGACCATGGAGATGATGATCCTGCACGGCCAGGCGGTCATGCGCGGCTCCCGCAAGGCCATGGTCGTCGTCGACATGCCCTTCGGCTCCTACGAGGGCGCGCCGGAAGAGGCCTACGCCAACGCCGTCCGCATCATGAAGGAGACCGGGGCCCAGGCCGTGAAGGTCGAGAGCGGCCCCACCGTGCCCCAGACCATCCGCTACCTCGTCGATCGCGGCGTGCCGGTGATGGGCCATGTGGGCCTGCGCCCGCAGGCGGTGCTGGTCGACGGCGGCTTCAAGGCCAAGGGCCGCGACGAGGAAGGCCGCCAGAAGATCCTGGCCGAGGCCCGCGCCACCGCCGAGGCCGGCGCCTTCGCCGTGGTGGTCGAGGGCGTCGCCGAGGCCCTGGCCCGCGAGATCACCGAGACGATCGCCCCGCCGACCATCGGCATCGGCGCCTCGGCCGGCTGCGACGGCCAGGTGCTGGTCAGCGACGACATGCTGGGCCTGTTCGACTGGACGCCCAAGTTCGTGCGCCGCTACGCCGACCTGAAGGGCCAGATCGAAAAGGCCGCCGCCGACTACGCCCGCGACGTCAAGGACCGCAGCTTCCCCGGCGCGGCCGAGACGTACTACGCCAAGAAGGACTGACCTCTTTTCCCCTCTCCCCTTGCGGGAGAGGGTGGCCTCCGAAGGAGGTCGGGTGAGGGGTCTCTCAAAACCATCCGCCACGAACCTGGGCGAAGCCTCGAACGTTTGAGAAACCCCTCATCCGTCGGCTTCGCCGCCACCTTCTCCCGCAAGGGGAGAAGGACCCTGATCCCGCCGTTGCGGCGGCGGCGGACACGCTATAGGTTCGCCGCCTGCGTCGCGGCCAGGGGCCGTGGCGACTTGATGTTCAACCTTGCGTCGTCCGGAAACCCTTCCGGTTCTCGACGTCCCGGCGCTTCCCGCGCCCGTACCGGAGCCTCGTTCGTGGTCGATGTGTTTGACGAGGTCGAAGAGCAGCTTCGCTCCGACCGCTACAAGACCTTCGCGCTGAAGTCGCTGCCCGTCCTGGGCGCGGTCGCCGCGGTCGCGGTCCTGGGCGTCGGCGGCTGGTGGGGCTGGACGACGTACGAGACCAACCGCGCCAACAAGGCGTCGGAAGCCGTCCAGGCGACCCTCGAATCCTACGAGAAGGAAGGCCCGGCCAAGGCCTTCGGCGAGTTCGAAAAGCTGTCGAAGGAAGGCAATGCGGGCTACCGCGCCCTGGCCCTGATGCAGATGGGCGGCATCCGCCTGGACGAGCGCAAGACCGCCGAAGCTGTCGGTTATTTCGACGAAGCGGCCAAGATTGCTCCCGATCCTGTCATGGGTGACATAGCTCGCCTCAAATCCGCCTTCGCGCTCATGGACACGGCTCCCTATCAGGAGATCGAGTCGAGGCTGACCCCGTTGACCGGCGAGAAGAGCCCTTACCGCGTGCAAGCCAAGGAGGCCTTGGCCTTCGCGAAGCTGCAGGCGGGCAAGAGCGCCGACGCGCGCGGCGACTTCGTCGTGCTGTCGCTGCTGTCGGATGCGTCCGACGACACGCGCCAGCGGGCCCAGGCCGCTATCCAGATGATCGACTCCGGCTCGGCCAAGTCGCTGCCGGCCGCCGTCAAGGCCGCCGTCGCTCTGCCGCCGCCGATCCAACTCGCGCCCGGCCAGCTGCCGCCGGGCCTGCAACCCCAAGCTCGATGAGCCGCCGACCCATGACTTTGAAGCGCTCCCTGCTGCTCGCCGCGATGATGTCGGCCGCAGTGTCGGTGACCGGTTGCTCGACGGTTTCGAAACTCAATCCGTTCGGCAAGGACGAGAAGAACAAGGCCCAGGCCACGCAAGGCCAGCGGATCTCGGTCATCGCCTTCGACCAGAAGGTCGAGGCCGCCGACGGCCTGAAGGGCGTCGACTTCTTCCTGCCGGAAGCCCAGCCCAAGGCCGACTGGCGTCTGCCGGGCGGCTCGCCCGAGCAGTCGGTCGAGCACGTCGCCGCCGCCAAGGACGTCGAGATCGCCTGGCGAAAGAGCTTTGGCCAAAAGGCCAACCGCACCTTCCACATCACCGCGACCCCGGTCTCGGCCGAAGGCAAGATCTTCGTCATGGACGGCGAGGCCAAGGTCTCGGCGCTTGACGCGACCACGGGCGAGACCCTGTGGCGCAAGGACCTGCGTCCGGCCGCCCAGCCGGGCAAGCGCGGCTTCTTCGGCATCGGCGGCGACAAGGGCGACACCGAGGGCTTCGGCGGCGGCATCGCCTATGCCGACGGCAAGCTCTACGTCTCGTCCGGCTTCCGCTTCGTGGCCCAGATCGACGCGGCCAACGGCAAGGAAAACTGGCGCCAGCCCACCAGCACGCCGGTCCACGCCGCCCCGACCGTGGTCGATGGCCGCGTGTTCGTGGTCTCGACCGACAACGAACTGCTGACCTTCGCGGCGGCCGACGGCACGCCGGGCTGGACCTACCAGGCCCTGATCGAGCCGGCCCGCATCCTGGCCGCCTCCAGCCCCGCGGTCAGCGGCGACACCGTCGTCGCCGGCTTCGCCTCGGGCGAACTGGTGGCCCTGCGCGCCGGCAACGGCAACGACCTGTGGAGCGAGGCCCTCAGCCGCGCCAGCCGCACCAACGCCCTGTCGGAAATCCGCGACATCGCCGGCCGTCCGGTGATCTACAAGGGCGACGTCTACGCCGTCAGTCACTCGGGCGTGTTCTCGGCCACCGACCTGCGCACGGGCCAGGCCCGCTGGAGCCTGCCGGTCACCGCCATCACCACCCCCTGGGCGGCCGGCGACGTGGTCTATGTGGTCGACAAGGCCGGCCAGGTGATCTGCGTCTCGCGTGACGGCGGCCAGGTCCACTGGATCCGCGATCTCAACGAGAGCGACAAGCTCAGCAAGAAGCAGAAGAAGAAGCTGGCCAAGCACCCGCGCATCTGGTCCAGCCCGATCCTGGCTTCGGGCCGCCTGATCACGGTGTCGAGCTACGGCGAGGCCGTGGCCCTGAACGCCAAGACCGGTGAAAAGGAAAAGACCCTGAAGATCGGTTCGCCGGTCCTGCTGTCGCCGATCGCGGTCGGCGACAAGGTCTATCTGGTGACCGACGAGGCCCAGCTGATCGCGATCCGCTGATACTTTCCGGGCTCCCTTCGGGGCCCGGCGCAACACAAATCGTCCCGGGCCCGGGCTGGCGGAAACGCCGGCCCGGGCTTGTTGCTTTGCCGGGACCAGAAAAATCGACTACTGACCGCCTATGCCTTTGAAACTCGCCATCGTCGGCCGCCCCAATGTGGGCAAGTCCACGCTGTTCAACCGTCTGGCCGGCAGGAAGCTGGCCCTGGTCGACGATCAGCCGGGGGTCACCCGTGACCGCCGCTTCGCGCACGGCCGCCTCGGCGACCTCGATCTGGAACTGATCGACACCGCCGGCTTCGAGGACGTCACCGACGAGAGCCTGGAAGCGCGCATGCGCGCCCAGACCGAGCTCGCCATCGACGAAGCCGATGTCGCGCTCTTCGTGTTCGACGCCCGCGAGGGCCTGACGCCGCTCGACAAGATCTTCGCCGAGATGCTGCGCCGCCGGAACAAGCCGGTGGTGGTCGCCGCCAACAAGTCGGAAGGCAAGCAGGCCGAGGCCGGCGCCGCCGAGGCCCACCGCCTGGGCCTGGGCGAGCCGATCCCGATCAGCGGCGAGCACGGCGAGGGCATGGCCGACCTTTATGCGGCGCTGCTGGCGGTGACGCCCGACGAGCTGCAGGAAGAGTTCGAGGACTACGACGACGACACCAAGCCGATCAAGATCGCCATCATCGGCCGTCCGAACGCCGGCAAGTCGACCCTGGTCAACCGCCTGATCGGCGAGCAGCGCCTGCTGACCGGCCCCGAGGCCGGCATCACCCGCGATTCGATCTCGGTCGACTGGACCTGGGACGGCCGCAAGATCCGCCTCGTCGACACCGCCGGCCTGCGCAAGAAGGCCAAGGTCAACGAGAAGCTCGAGAAGCTCTCGACCCAGGACACCATCCGCTCGCTGACCTTCGCCGAGGTCGTGCTGCTGGTGATGGACGCCACCCACCCGTTCGAGACCCAGGATCTGCAGATCGCCGACCTGGCCGAGCGGGAAGGGCGCTGCGTCGTCTTCGTGCTGGCCAAGTGGGACCTGATCGAGGATCCAGGCCAGATCCTGAAGGAATTCAACGAGCACGCCGAGCGCATGCTGCCCCAGCTGCGCGGCGCGCCCGTCGTGGCGCTGTCGGGCGAGACCGGCCGCGGCGTCGAGCGCCTGATGCCGGCCGTGATCAAGACGCACCGCGACTGGTCGACCAAGGTCAAGACCCGCGACCTGAACGACTGGCTGCAACTGGCCATGCAACGCCACCCGCCGCCCTCGGTCGGCGGAAAGCGCGTGAAGCCGAAGTACATGGCCCAGACCAAGGCCCGGCCGCCGACCTTCGTGCTGTTCTCCAGCCGCGCCGACCAGATGCCCGATCACTATCGGCGCTATCTGGTGAACAGCCTGCGGGAAAGCTTCGACCTGCCGGGCGTGCCGCTGCGCATCACCATCAAGTCGGGCGCCAACCCCTATGCCGAGCCCGAGCAGGGGCATGTGGTTCGTGGCAAACGGGCCTTCGAGAAGAAGGAAGCCGAGAAGGCGCGCCTGAAGGCCTCGCGCAACACGGTCAAGAAGTCGGCCCAGAGGGCGGCGATCCTGGCCGAGGCGCCGGCGGACGACAGCGCGGCCGGGCCGGGCAAGCCTGTCCCGACCAAGGCCGTTTCCAGCAAGCCCGCTTCTGGCAAGCGCGCTGGGGCCATCAAGGCCGATGCCGCCAAGGGCGAGGCGCCGGCCAAGGCCGATACCGGCAAGGCGGCGGTCAAGTCGGTGAAGCCGCAGGGTCCCAAGGCCCAGAAGAAGGTCTCGACCACCCCGAGCTACAAGGTCGGGACCAAGGCCGCGGGCGGCAAGGCCGGCGGTCCGCGTCGTCCGGTGGCCGGTTCGCGCGTGGTGCGCGGCAACAAGACGCCCGGCGGCAAGCCCAAGGGCCGCTAACCCGTCAGCCAGGGCGGGGAGGGGTCTAGAACTCTTCCCAGTCCTGGCCCACGGCCACGCCCGGGCGGAACGACTGGGCGATGCGCTCGTGCGCGGCGGCGACGGGGCTGCGGGGCGCCGGGGCGCGGGGCGCGGCGGCGGCCGGCGCGACCTTGGCGATCTGGGTCCCGGTGTCGAACCGCGAGACCAGCTCGGCCAGCGACGAGGCCTCGTTGCGCAGGCAGGCGGCCGCCGCGGTGGCTTCCTCCACCATGGCCGCGTTGCGCTGGGTCACCTGGTCCATCTGGTTGATGGCGGTGTTGACCTGGTTGAGACCCGTGGCCTGCTCGTGGGCCGACTGGGCGATCTCGGAAATCAGGGTGTCGATCTCGGCGATGCGGCCGACGATGCCGTTCAGCGACTGGCCGGTGTCGACCACCAGCTTGGCGCCGCGGTCGACCTGGGCGCTGCTGTTGGCGATCAGGGTCTTGATCTCCTTGGCCGCCTCGGCCGAGCGCTGGGCCAGGGCCCGCACTTCCTGGGCGACGACGGCGAAGCCGCGGCCCGCCTCGCCGGCCCGGGCGGCTTCCACCCCGGCGTTCAGAGCCAGAAGGTTGGTCTGGAAGGCGATCTCGTCGATCACCCCGATGATCTGGCCGATCTTGCCCGAGCTCTGCTCGATCTCGCCCATGGCCTCGATGGCGTCGCGCATGATCTCGCCCGAGCGGGTGACCTCCTGGCGCGTGGTCGAGGCGGCGGTCGAGGCCGAGCGGGCGCCCTCGGCGCTGCGGCGCACGGTGGCGGTGATCTCGTCCAGGGCCGCGGCGGTCTCTTCCAGGGCGGCGGCCTGCTGCTCGGTGCGCTTGGAAAGGTCTTCCGACGCCCCGGTGATCTCGTTGGAGCCGTTGTGCACGCCGTTGGTCGACGAGCCGATCTGGTTCATGGCGTCGCGCAGGGCGGCCAGGGCGGCGTTGTAGTCGCTCTTGATCGAGGCGAAGCGGCCGTCGAAGGCGGCGGTGATGTCGGCGGTCAGGTCGCCGGCGGCCAGGCGCTTGAGGTTGTCGGCCAGGGTCAGCACCACGGCGCCTTGCTCGGCCTCGGTCTTGCGCAGCGTCTCGTTGGCCAGTCGCTCATGCTCGGCCTGGGTGATGTCGGTGCAGAACTTGATGACCTTGCAGGGCTTGCCGTCCGCGTCGAACACGGGGTTGTAGGCGCCCTGGATCCAGATCTCGACGCCGCCCTTGCCCTGGCGCTGGAACTTGCCGGCGAAGAACTCGCCGCGGCCCAGGTTCAGCCAGAACTGCTTGTACTCGTCGCTGCGGGCGAACTCCGGATCGGCGAACATGCTGTGGTGGCGGCCGCGGATCTCTTCCAGCGAATAGCCCACCGTCTTCAGGAAGTTGGTGTTGGCCGTCAGGATCGTGCCGTCGAGCTCGAACTCGATGACCGCCTGCGAGCGATGGATCGCCGCGACGGTGGCCTCGAGCTCGGCGAGGCGCTGGTCGGCCGTATCGCGACCGCGCTTGAACGACAGGAATGACATCGGATCCGAGCTCCGCCGGAAGGCTAGCGGCGGGGTTCGCCACGACCCAAGGGTGAGCTTTGATCCGTTATTCCCTGCTTAACAACGTTCTTCGAAATCTTGCATCAGGTGCGTCGGATTGACGCGAGCAACAATTTCAACGCCTTAAGTCCCATTGTCGACTCAAGAGCTTATTGCAGATCGTAGACGATCCGGCGAAATCCGCGATTTCGGATATCCTGATTTTACTTGGAATACGTAATCTGCACCTGGGATTGCTTAACAGCCATCCGTTCAGCCGAGACTGGCGGCTTCCTGGCCTCGTTCCTTGAAGCGAACGACGCCTCGCGGAGGCTCGCGCTCAGGGCGAGCCAGGTCGACGACGAAGGGCGCGATCTCGGCGGGATCCTGCACGGTGGCCTGATCCTCGCCCGGGAAGGCGAGCGCCCGCATCTTGGTGCGCATGGCGCCCGGGTCGATGCAGAAGGCCCGCACGGCGGTGTTCTCCATCTCGTCGGCATAGCAGTCGACGATGGCCTCCAGCCCGGCCTTGGAGGCGGCGTAGGCGCCCCAGAAGGCCCGGTGGCTCTTGGCGACGCTGCTGGTCAGGAAGATGGCCCGGCCGGCGTCGGAGGCGCGCAGCAGCGGGTCCATGGCCCGGATCAGCCGCCAGTTGGCCGTCAGGTTGGTCGACAGGATCATGTCCCAGCCCTTGGGGTCCAGGTGACCCACCGGCGTCAGGGCGCCCAGCACGCCGGCCGCGCCGACCAGGATGTCCAGCTTGCCGAAGCGCTGGTGCAGGGCCGCGCCCAGGTGATCCAGGCCATCGGCCTCGCGCAGGTCCAGGGGGACCAGGGTGGCGTGTTCGCCGGTGGCGGCCAGGATCGCGTCGTCCAGGGCCTCCAGCGCGCCCTGGGTGCGGCCCAGGGCCACGACATGGGCGCCGGCCTGCGCCAGGCCCAGCGCGATGGCGCGGCCGATGCCGCGCGTGGCGCCGGTGACGAGGGCGATGCGGCCGGCCAGCGGCGTGTCGGTGGTGGTCATGAGCGTTTCCTGCGCCTCCATTTTACGTTCAGAGCGTGATGGCCGCCGAAACCGCTTACGCTTTCGGCTATCACGCTCTGGCGGGCGTTTGTCTTTGTCTAGTCAGGCCTCGTCGGCGGGCCGCGCGCCGTAGCGCTGCGCCAGCACCGAGCAGGCCATCAGCTGGATCTGGTGGAAGATCATCAGCGGCAGCACCAGCACCCCGGCCGTCGCGCCGGGGAACAGGATGCCGGCCATCGGCACGCCGGTGGCCAGGCTCTTCTTGGAGCCGCAGAACACGATCGCCACCTCGTCGGCCTTGGAGAAGCCCAGCGCCCGGGCGCCGAACATGGTGGCCAGCATGACCAGCGTCAGCAGCACGCCGCAGACCAGCAGCAGCACGATCAGCTCCAGCGGCGAAACCTTGTGCCAGAGGCCCTCGACCACGGCGGCGCTGAAGGCCGAATAGACCACCAGCAGGATCGAGCCGCGATCCACGCGCCCGACCAGGGTCTTGTGCTTCTCGATCCACTTGCCGACCAGCGGCCGGGCCAGCTGGCCGGCCACGAACGGCAGCAGCAGCTGGACGACGATCGACTGGATCGACTCCCAGCCGCCGACGTCGCCGTGGGCGTTCATCAGCAGGCCCACCAGCACCGGCGTCAGGAAGATCCCGAACAGGTTCGAGGCCGAGGCCGCGCAGACGGCGGCGGCGACGTTGCCGCGCCCGATCGAGGTGAAGGCGATCGACGACTGCACGGTGGACGGCAGGCAGGCCAGGAACACCATCCCCGCCGCCATGGTCGGCGACAGCACGCCGGCCTTGCTGATGGCCAGGCCCAGGACCGGGAACAGCAGGAAGGTGAAGGCCAGGATCGTCAGGTGCAGCCGCCAGTGGGTGATCCCGGCGACCACGGCCTCGCGCGACAGCTTTGCGCCGTGCAGGAAGAACAGCAGGGCGATGGCGACCTTCACCACCCAGCCGGTGATCTCGGCCGCCTGGCCCCGCACTGGCAGGAACGAGGCCAGCACCACCATGCTGAACAGCGCGATGATGTAGGCGTCGATCTTCAGCTTGGAGAGGACGGCGGAGACGGGATTGGCCAAGGGGCGACTCTCACAAAGGTCGTCGCCCGGCGTTGGCGGGCGACCCGAGCGGCCGGAAGATCAAAGCGAATTGGCCGTATACCGGGTTAGCGCAGCTTGGGTCCTTCGAACAAGCCGAAGGACCCGAAAGGCTGGCGTCAGGCGCTGAGCAGCGACAGCTGCTTTTCGACCTGGTCGTTGCGGCCCTCGGCGATCTCGCGATCGGTCAGGCGCGTGGGGTAGTCGCCGGTGAAGTAGTGGTCGGTGAACTGCGGGGCGGCCGGATCGCGCGGCGCGCAGTCCAGGGCCTCGTACAGGCCTTCGACCGACAGGAAGCCCAGGCTGTCCACTTCCAGGAACTTGGCCATCTCTTCCAGCGACTTGGTCGCCGCCAGCAGCTGTTCGCGCTCCGGCATGTCGATGCCGTAGAAGTCGGGCCACTTGATCGGCGGGCTGGCCGAGCGCAGGTGCACTTCCTTGGCGCCGGCCTCGCGGACCATGCGGACGATCTTCAGCGAGGTGGTGCCGCGCACGATCGAGTCGTCGATCAGGATGACGCGCTTGCCTTCCAGCACGGCGCGGTTGGGGCTGTGCTTCATGCGCACGCCCAGTTCGCGAACGCCCTGGGTCGGCTGGATGAAGGTGCGGCCCACATAGTGGTTGCGGATGATGCCCAGGTCGAAGGGCAGGCCGCTTTCGGCCGCGTAGCCGATGGCCGCCGGCACGCCGCTGTCGGGCACGGGCACCACGACGTCGGCCTCGACGCCGGTCTCGATGGCGAGGCGGCGGCCCATGCGCTTGCGCACCTCATAGACCGAGCGGCCGTTCACGACGCTGTCGGGACGGGCGAAGTAGACATATTCGAACACGCAGGGGCGGGCGGCCGGGGCCGCGAACGGCCGCAGCGATTTGACGCCAGTGTCGCTGATCACCACCATCTCGCCGTGCTCGACGTCGCGCACGAAGCGGGCGCCGATCATGTCGAGGGCGCAGGTTTCCGAGGCCAGCACGGGCTTGCCGTCCAGGTCGCCCAGCACCAGCGGGCGGATGCCCAGCGGGTCGCGCACGCCGATCATCTTCTTGTTGGTGATGGCCACCAGGGCGTAGCCGCCTTCGATCTGGCCGATGGCGTCGATGAAGCGGTCGACGATGCGGGCCTTACGCGAGCGGGCGATCAGGTGGAGGATGACCTCGCTGTCCGAGGTCGACTGGAAGATCGCGCCTTCCTGCACCAGACGCTCGCGCAGGGTCAGGAAGTTGGTCAGGTTGCCGTTGTGGGCCAGGGCCAGGCCGCCCGTCTCCAGGTCGGCGAACATCGGCTGGACGTTACGGATGCCGCTGCCGCCGGCCGTGGAGTAGCGGGTGTGGCCGATGGCCATGTGGCCCGGCAGGCGCTGGACGAGGTCGGCGCCGGTGAAGGCGTCGCCGACGTGGCCCATGTGGCGTTCGGTGTGGAAGCGCTGGCCGTCGAAGGCGGCGATGCCGCAGGCCTCTTGCCCCCGGTGCTGCAGGGCGTGCAGGCCCAGCGCCGCGATGGCTGAGGCGTCCCGCGCGCCGAATACGCCGAACACGCCGCACTCCAGGCGCAGGGTGTCATCCTCGGGATCACGCCAGGGCATGGATGAGAAGCGGTCGGTCGACTGGCCGAAAGACGTCATCGCGATTTCTCCACCAGATCGTCGGACTTTCGACGCTGGTCCTTATCATAGCCTTCTTCGCCACGGTCGGCGTCGGACGGTTTGTCGCTGGCGCCGTCGCGGACCGCGTCCTCGATGGCGGGGGCCAGCTTGCCGGCAAGTCCGGCGCCCTTTGGGGCGAACACCTTCAGCACCCGGGCGCTGGCGTTGGACAGCGGATAGAAGATCGAGTCCGACACCCAGGCCGGCACGCGGTCGCGCGGCGTGGCCATGTGGAAGACGAGGTTGAAGACGCCCAGGACGACGAGGGCGCGCAGCAGGCCAAAGCCCAGGCCCACCAGGCGATCCAGCATGCCCAGCGCGCCGTCGGCGTGCAGGGTCTTGGTCAGCTGGCCGCCGATGAAGCGCAAGGTCACGAAGGCGACGACGAAGGTGACCAGGATCGCGGCGGCCGTGGCGGCCCAGTCCGGGTCCATCAATTCGCGGAAGAGGGGGCCGGTCAGGCGCAGGCCCAGCAGGGCGACGACGGCGGCGACGATGAACGACAGCGCCGAGGTCAGCTCGCGCGAGGCGCCGCGAAAGAAGCCCACGGCGCCGGAAACCAGCAGGATCAGTCCGGCGATGATGTCGAACGGCGTCACGCGTGCGAGCTCCAGATGTCGTTCTCGATTCTACGGACCGCGTCGGCCAGTCGCGCCGCGCCGGCCACCGGCAGGGCGCCGCCGCCTTCGGGCAGGCCCGACAGCGGTCCCAGCGCGCGGCCGAACCCCAGCTTGGCGGCTTCCTTCAAACGCGACTCCATTCGGCTCACTGGCCGGATCTCGCCGGAGAGGCTGACCTCGCCGAACACCACGCAGTCCTGCGGCAGGGCGACATCCATGGCCGAAGAGGCCAGAGCGGCCGCCGCCGCGAGGTCGGCGGCGGGTTCGGTGATCCTCAGCCCGCCAGCGACGTTCAGATAGACGTCCTTGTCGCCAAAACCAAGGCCGCAGCGCGATTCAAGCACGGCGAGCACCATGGCGAGACGCCCGGAATCCCATCCGACCACGGCGCGTCTGGGCGTTCCGTAGGCGGACGGGGCCACCAGGGCCTGGAATTCCACCAGAACGGGGCGCGAGCCCTCGATGCCGGCGAACACCGCCGCCCCGGCCGCGCGCTCCCCGCCTTCGTTGAGGAACAGGGCCGAGGGGTTCTTCACTTCGCGCAGGCCGATGTCGCCCATCTCGAAGACGCCGATCTCGTCGGTGGCCCCGAAACGGTTCTTGGCCCCGCGCAGGATGCGGAAGGGATAGCCGCGCTCGCCCTCGAAGCTCAGCACGGCGTCGACCAGGTGCTCGACCACGCGCGGGCCGGCGATCTGGCCGTCCTTGGTGACGTGGCCGACCAGCAGGATGGCCACGCCCTGTTTCTTGGCCAGGCGCACCAGTTCGGTGGCGCAGGCGCGCACCTGGGTGACCGTGCCCGGACCGGCCTCGTGGGCGTCGCTCCACATGGTCTGGATCGAGTCGATGACCACCAGGTCGAACTTGTCGCGTTTCAGCCCGTCGAGGATGTCGCGCAGGCTGCTCTCGGCCGCCAGCTTCACCGGCGCGCCGGCCAGGCCCATGCGGTCTGCGCGGCCGCGGATCTGCTCCACGGCCTCTTCGCCCGAGATGTAGGCGCAGGACACGCCCCGGCTCGAGGCGTTGGCGCAGACCTGCAGCAGCAGGGTCGACTTGCCCACGCCCGGGTCGCCGCCGATCAGGATCGCCGAGCCCGGCACCACGCCGCCGCCACAGACCCGGTCGAACTCGTCGACGCCGGTCAGGATGCGGGGCGGGGCGGGGGTGTCGCTTTCGAGGCCCGTGAACTGGAGGCCGCGGTTGCGGGTCGCCTTGGTGGCCGACAGGCTGCCGGGCGCGCGGACGCCGACCTCCTCGACGAGGGTGTTCCAGCTCTGGCAGGCGGGGCATTGCCCGGCCCACTTGGTCTGAACCGCCCCGCAGGACTGGCAGGCGTAGACGGCGCCGTCGCGGGCCATGGGGTCTTCCTGATTCTCGAATGGGTGGAGACTACAGGCTGGAGCGTCGCTGCGCCAAAGCCGGACGCAGCTGCATCGGCCCAGCCTGTCGCCGAACCTTGTTCCCGTTTTGCGCGCGTTGCGTATAGATAGACACCGGGGGGCGCAGACTCAGGATCTTTCTGGAGGCGCCTAAATGTCCGTGGTCGAACCCGGAGTTGTTTCGTCCGATCTCGTAGGCCGCGTGAAGCGGCTTCTACTTTCTCCATCCGCCGAGTGGGAGCGGATCGACCCGGAACCCGCCACCATCAAGGGGCTCTACGTCGGATACGTCTGCATCCTGGCGGCTATTCCGGCGGTCGCGGGCCTGGTGGGCAGCCTGGTCTTCGGCAACGGGATCCCGGGCCTCGCCGTCATCAAGCCCGCGCCGATCCCGGCCATCATCGGCACGGTCGTGGCCTATGGCCTGTCGCTGCTGTCGGTGTTCCTGCTGGCGCTGATCATCGACGCCCTGGCGCCGTCCTTCGACGGCCAGAAGAACAGGCTCCAGGCCTTCAAGGTCGCCGCCTATTCCAACACCGCCGGCTGGGTGGCCGGGATCTTCAGCATCTTCCCGGCGCTGGGGATCATCGGCGGCCTGCTGGGGCTCTATGGCCTCTACCTGCTCTATACCGGCCTGCCGCGGCTGATGAAGTCGTCCAAGGAGAAGTCGCTCGGCTACACCGCCGTGACGGTGGTCTGCGCCATCGCGCTGTTCTTCGCCGTGGCCCTGGTCACCAGCACGATCGCGGGTGCGGTCGCGCTCGGCAGCTATGCGGCCAGTTCCAAGGTCTCCGGCGACGGCGGCTCGCTGACGGTCGGCGGCAACACGGTCGACCTCGGCAAGATGCAGGCCGCCTCCAAACAGCTGGAAGCCGCCGCCGCCTCGGCTGAAGCCGGCAAGGGCAAGCCGCTGACCTCGACCGACGTGCTCAAGGGCTTCCTGCCGGCCTCGTCGGGCGGCTTCGCGCGCACCACGCTCGAGGCCCACTCGGCCGGCGCCGACGGCGCGGGCATGGCCTCGGCCCAGGGCGACTACGAGAAGGACGGCCGCCGCTTCAGCCTGGCCGTCACCGATCTGGGCGCGCTGGCGGGGCTGACGGCCATGGCCTCGGCCATGAACGCCCAGACCTCGACCGAAACCGCCACCGGCTACGAGAAGACCAGCACGACCGGCGGCCGCCTGGTCTCCGAAAAGTGGGACCGCGAGGCCAAGTCCGGCAGCTACAGCATCGTGGTCGGCAACCGCTTCACCATCGAGGCCAATGGCGAGGCCGACAGCGTCGACGACCTCAAGAAGGCCGTGGCGTCGGTCGATGCGGGCCGGCTGGAAGGCCTGGCGAAGTAGGGAAAAGGGCGGGGCCTCAGGCCTCGCCCAGCACCACGCGGCGGGCGCGGCCGGCTAGGCGCACCAGCAGTTCGTAGCTGGTCGTGCCCGCCGCGGCGGCCGCGTCGTCCACCGGCAGGTTGGGGCCGAACAGCTCGACCATCGCGCCGGGGCGGGCGGCGTCGCAGTCGGTGATCTCCACCGCGATCAGGTCCATCGACACGCGGCCCAGGATCCGCCGGCGCGCGCCGTCGAACCACACCTGGCCGGTCGGGCTGGTCGAGCGCAGCACGCCGTCGGCATAACCGCAGGCCAGGATCGCCACGCGGGTGGTCTCGCTGGCCGTGAAGGCCGCGCCATAGCCGATCGATTCGCCGCGCGGCACGACCCGCACCTGCAGGATCGGCGCTTCGAGCGTCGCCACGGCCTTGATCCGGTCGTCGGCCACGTCGCGCGGCCCGCCGCCATAGAGGGAGATGCCCGGCCGGCACTGGTCGAAACGATAGGCCTCGCCCAGGAAGATCCCGGCCGAATTGGCGAGGCTCCGGCGCGCGTTGGGGAACAGGGCGGCCGCGTCGGTGAAGCGGGTCAGCTGGCGGCCGTTGAGCGGATGTTCCGGCTCGCCGCCGCAGGCCAGGTGGCTGATCACCAGCGAGACGTTCAGATGCTTCAGCCGGTCCATCGAGGCCGTGAGCACCGCGGCCTCCTCGTGGCGCAGACCCAGGCGGTTCATGCCGGTGTCGATGTGGATCGCCGCTTCCAGCGCTCCCTTGCCGGCCTGGCTGTTCCAGGCCTCGACCTGCGGCAGGCTGTTGAGCACCGGGATCAGCCCGGCCTGCACCAGCGTGGGGCCCGAGCCCGGCGTCGCCCCGT
The DNA here is from genome assembly GCF_059415485.1 of Caulobacter sp. GW821-FHT10C03. NCBI lineage: Bacteria > Pseudomonadati > Pseudomonadota > Alphaproteobacteria > Caulobacterales > Caulobacteraceae > Caulobacter > Caulobacter sp. GW821-FHT10C03. The sequence goes on from NZ_JBWKNI010000012.1 coordinate 121,384, forward strand.
CCAGCACGTGGATCGCCGCCTCGCGCTCGCCCAGCGCCTTGCGCAGGGCCACGCCTTCCGACAGCCGCGCGACATAGAAGGCCCGCGCCCCTTCGTCCCACAGGCGGCGGGCGACGAGGCCCGCGCCCAGGCCGTAGCCGTCGGCCTTCACCGCCGGCGCGAGCTCGGTCCCGCCGGCCTGCGCCTTGAGGGTCGCGTAGTTGGCCGCCAGGGCGTCCAGGTCGAGGGTCAGGCGAGCTTCGGTCACGGCTGCGGAGGTAGCCGACCCGCGTCGCCAAGGCCAGTGCAGATCCTGTGGAGATGCGTGCCGGCGCGCGCCCGGGTCACCGGGTGGAGAGGAACTGCGTCACCAGGGCCTCGACGCCGCTGGCGACGATCTGCACGCCGATGCACATCAGCAGGAACGCCATCAGCCGCGACATCACCCGCGCGCCGTTGACGCCCAGCAGCGCCAGCACCCGGTCCGAGGCGCGGTAGAACGCCCAGACCATCAGGGCGATGACGGCGACGGCCAGGCTGGCGCCCAGGAAGAACGGCGCGACCGAATGGCCTTCGGCCGGGCGCTGGGAGGAGAGGGCGATCGCCACCGAGATCGCGCCGGGGCCGGTGGTGAACGGCATGGTCAGCGGGAAGAAGGCCATGTCCTCGGCCCGGCCCTTGGCGGGCGAGGCGGCCTGGTCGGCCTTGCGCTCTTCGTGCTCCTCGGGCGTCATCAGGAGCGCCCAGGCGCGGATCGCCACGACGAGGCCGCCGGCCACCCGCAGCGCCCCCAGGCTGACCCCGAAGAAGTTCAGCACGTAGCCGCCCAGCAGCAGCGAGCCCAGCAGGATGCAGAAGGCGTAGAGCGCGATGGTCGGCGCCAGGCGCCGGCGCGTCTCGGCCGGATGGTCGGCCAGCATCTGGTGGAAGATCAGCGCCGCCCCGACCGGATTGACGATCGAGAACAGGGCCGGGAAGGCCAGCAGGAACGCCCCGACGAAGGTCGTGACGGGCAGGGGGCTGAAGTCCATCGAGCGAGGCCTCTTCCTGAATCGCGCGCCGAGCCTCGCCCGGCGCGCGTCCGGAAGGAAACGCTATTCGTCGCTGCCCGACCGCATCTGGTGGAAATAGTGGTCGCGCGACAGGTTGCCGAAGCGGGTGGTGTCGCTGTTGAACGACAGGCGCACCGTGCCGATGGGACCGTGACGCTGCTTGGCGATGATCACCTCGGCCAGGCCCTGCAGCTTGTCCATCTCTTCCTGCCAGGTCAGGTGCTCGGGCGTGCCCTCGCGCGGCTCGGCCCGGCCGACATAGTAGCTTTCGCGGAACACGAACCAGACCATGTCGGCGTCCTGCTCGATCGAGCCGGATTCACGAAGGTCCGACAGCTGCGGCCGCTTGTCCTCGCGGCTTTCGACCTGACGCGACAGCTGCGACAGGGCGATGACCGGGCAGGCCAGTTCCTTGGCCAGGGCCTTCAGACCCATGGTGATCTGCGAGACTTCCTGCACGCGGCTGGCGTTGGATCCCAGGTCCGAGCCGGTGACCAGCTGGAGATAGTCGACGACGACGAGGTCGAGGCCGACCTGGCGCTTCAGGCGTCGCGCCCGGGCGGTCAGCTTGGCGATGGAGATACCACCGGTGGCGTCGATATAGAGCGGCGCTTCCTGCAGCTCCATGGCCGCGTCGCGCACCCGGCCGAACTCCGAAGCGTCGATCTCGCCCTTGCGGAGCTTGTCGCCCGACACGCCCGAGGCGTCGGCCAGCATACGCAGGGCCAGCTGCTCGGCGCTCATTTCCAGCGAGTAGAAGGCCACCACCCCGCCGCTGACGGTCTTGCGGCTGCCGTCCGGCTGCGGCTCCCAGGCGTATTTCTTGGCGACGTTGAAGGCGATGTTGGTCGCCAGCGCGGTCTTGCCCATCGAGGGGCGACCGGCCAGCACGATCAAGTCCGACGGGTGCAGGCCGCCGATCTTCTGGTCGAGGTCGATCAGGTCCGAGGCCAGGCCCGACATGCCGCCGTCGCGCTGGAAGGCCTCGGCGGTCATCTCGACGGCGCCGCGCAGGGCGTCGCCGAAGCTGACGAAGCCGGAACTGGCCGTGCCGCTTTCGGCCAGGGTGTAGAGCTGCTGTTCGGCGGACTCGATCTGGTCGCGGGCCGGGCGCTTTTCGTCGCCATGGCCGTGGGCGGCCGCGGCGATCTCGCCGCCGATGCGGATCAGGTCGCGGCGCAGGGCCAGGTCGAACACCGCCCGGGCGTAGTCGCCGACATTGGCGGCCGGCGGGGCGCGGTCCACCAGGTCGGCCAGGTAGCGGATGCCGCCCAGCTCCTGGAACGCCGTGTCGTGCTTGAACTCGTCGGCCAGCAGGATCGGCTCGGCCAGTTGGCCCTTGCGGATGTGCGTCTCGATCGAGCTGAACAGCCGCTGGTGGAAGGGCTCGTAGAAGTGGCGCCCCTGCAGGCTGTCGGTCAGCCGCTCATAGGCCGAGTTGTCGTAGAGCAGCACGCCCAGCAGCGCCTGCTCGGCTTCCAGGTTGTGCGGTGCGACGGCGATAACGGGGGAGTCCTGCGTCGGAGGACGCAGATCAAGAGCGGGTACGAGCGACATCGTCATAAGTTAACGCGAACGCCGTCCGGGCGCTTGGAAGAGCATGATGAACGGCGAAGATGAATGGGGATGTTCTGTGTATATCTCTGTTGAACGACAAAAGGGGACGCAGCGTCCGCCACGTCCCCCTCGCGCCTTACGTCAGGTCAGGTTTCACCAGTTGTAGCTGACCCGGGTGTAGAGGAACCGGCCGTTGAAGCCGAACGGCGAGTAGTTGGGGAAGCCGACCACGCCGCTGGTGCTGTTGACGGCCGCCGGGGTGCGGTTGGGATACTCGTCGAACAGGTTGTTGGCGCCGACGGCCCAGGTCAGGTTCTCGCCGAAGGCGCGGCGGGCTTCCAGGTCGATCACCGCCTTGCGGCCGGTCCAGTAGTCGAGCGAGGCCGTGGCGTTGGGCTGCAGCACGGTGCCGTAGCCGGTCAGCTTCAGGGTCGCCCCCCAGGGGCCGTTGCTCCAGTCGCCGCTGGCGACGAACTTGGTGCGCGGCGTGCCCCGCTCGAAGGTCAGGACGTTGACCCGGCCGAACAGGGTCGGCGGGACCGGCAGCGACGACAGGGTGTTGGTCGTCGGCAGGCGGGTGACCTCGGTCTCGTTGTAGTTGCCCGCCAGCGTCAGGTCGAAGCGGCCGGCCGCCTCGGCGTCCAGGCGATAGCGCACCACCACGTCGACGCCCTTGGTGGTGGTGTCGACGCCGTTGATGAAGAACCGCGCGGTGGTCACGCCATAGGGCTGCAGCAGGGTGTAGATCGCCTGCTGGGTCGCCGTGCCGGTGGCGCTGCCCTGGATGTTCTCCGAGAGCACGATGCGGTTGTCGATGTCGATCTGGTAGGCGTCGACCGTCACTTCCAGCGGGCCGCGGCGATAGACGAGGCCCAGCGAGTAGTTGGTGCTCTCTTCCGGCTCCAGGGCCTTGGCGCCCAGCACCTGCGACACGGCGCTGGTGGCCGGGAAGGTGCCGACTTCCGTCGCCACGCCGCTGATGATGTTGGTCGAGGTGGCGGTGAAGTACTGCTGCTGCAGGGCCGGGGCGCGGAAGCCGGTCGACACCGCGCCGCGCAGGGCGAAGCTGTCGGTGAAGTCGTAGCGCGCGGCGATTTTGCCGGTCGTGGTCGAGCCGAAGTCGGAATAGTCCTCGAAGCGGGCGGCGACGTCGATGTCCAGCTTGTCGGTGATCTGGCTGTCGAGGTCGATATAGAGGCTGTAGTTGTCGCGGGTGACGTCGACCTCGTTGCTCGGACGGAAGCCCGGGAAGCCCTGCGCGCCGGCGGCCAGGTTGTTGTAGCCGCCGTTGGCCCACGAGGCGGTCTCGCCGGCCACGATCTCATAGCCTTCCTTGCGGTATTCCGCGCCGAACGCCAGGGTCGAGGGCTGGGCGAAGGCGGCGATCTCCAGCGGACGGGTGATGTCCAGCGAGGCCACCGTCTGCCGGTACTTCATCGAGCCGGCGTAGAACGAGGTCGGCGAGGTCGGGCCGTACGAGGCGTTCAGGCTGTCCTTCACGCCATAGTCGATGTCGTTCTCGCCGTAGGTGACGCTGGCGTCGATCGTGTAGGCGCCCAGCTCGCCCTTGGTTCCGAAGGCGAAGTTGTAGTCGTCGATGTCGGTGGTGATCTTCGGCAGGAAGCCGTTCGGATAGATCGAGGCGATGTTGTTGGCGTTGTTGGCCAGGCGCGGGAAGGCCGCGCTCTCGCCCTCGCGCTTCTGGTAGCCGGCCCAGCCGTAGAGGCTCCAGGTCTCGTTCAGGGGCAGGCCGGCGTTGGCGAAGATCGACTTGCTCTCGACCTCGGCGTCGCCGTAGCGGCCGGTCACGACGCCGGGGCTGAAGGCCGACGAGACGTCGCTGCGGTTGGTCGGGTTGCGCTTGGACCAGTCGCCGGTGAGCGTCAAAAAGCCGTCGTTGGGCAGGGTGAAGCCCTGCCAGATCGAGGCGGTGTAGGTGACGCCGTCATGGGCCTTGCGGCCGTCGGTGTCGCGGGCGGTCTTCACCTCGGTGTCGTAGAGGCCGTAGCTGGCCGTGGCGCCGCCGCCGGTGCGGGCTTCGCGCAGGCGCAGGTTGACGACGCCGGCGATGGCGTCCGAGCCGTACTGGGCGGCGGCGCCTTCACGCAGGATCTCGACGCGGTCGAGGGCGGCGGTCGGGATGGTGTTGAGGTCGAAGGCGGCCGAGCCGCGGCCGACCGCGCCGTTGATGTTGACCAGGGCGGCGGCGTGGCCGCGCTTGCCGTTCAGCAGCACCAGGGTCTGGTCGGGGGCGAGGCCGCGCAGGGTGGCCGGACGCACCGAGTCGGTGCCGTCCACGGCCGACGGGCGCGGGAAGTTCAGCGACGGCGCAAGGGTCGACAGCGCCTGGGCCAGTTCGGTCGAGCCCTGGCGGGTCAGGGCCTTGCTGTCGACCACGTCGACCGGCGAGACCGTGTCGAGGCGCGAGCGGCCGGCGGTGCGGGTGCCGGTGACGACCAGTTCCTCGACCGTGGTCTGGTCGTCGGGCGCGGTCTGGGCGTGGGCCGAGAAGGCCAGGGCGGACGCCGACGCGGCGGCGAGCAGAAGCAGTTTGGAACGCATGAGATAACCCCTCTCGAACTCTGTCGGGCGGGGTCGCATGGATGCGGCTCTTGTATCCGACAGGTGGCTAGACGGACACGAACTTGGTTGACCGGGGTGCAGCTTACAATCTGAGCAATTCTAGCCGTTGGCGCAGAAAAAAACGGCGCGGATTGCTCCGCGCCGTTTTCATCAGTCTGCGAATGACCTGACGGATCAGGCTTCGTAGTGGTCGCCTTCGTGCGAACCGGCGCCACCTTCCAGCATGTCCTGGGCGGCTTCGGCGTCGGCAGCGCGATCTTCTTCGAATTGCGAGGCGATGACGTTTTCGCCGCGCGCTTGGCGATCGGCTTCGTCTTGGCTGCGCGCGATGTTGAGGGTGACCGTGACGGTCACATCGGCGTGCAGCTTCACCTTCACTTCGTGGACGCCCAGCGTCTTGATCGGCTTGTCCAGCACGATCATCGAGCGGTCGACCTTGCCGCCTTCGGCCTTGATGGCGTCGGCGACGTCGCGGCCCGCGACCGAACCGTACAGCTGGCCGCTTTCGCCAGCTTGACGGATCAGGACGTACTGCGTGCCGTCCAGCGACTCACCGGACTTGCCGGCGGCTTCGCGGTTGCGGACGTTGCGGGCTTCGATCTCGGCGCGTTGCGCTTCGAAAGCCTTCAGGTTGTTCGAGTTGGCGCGGAGAGCCTTCTGGCGCGGCAGCAGGAAGTTACGGGCGTAGCCGTCCTTCACCGTCACCACGTCGCCCAGGACGCCCTTGCCTTCGACTCGTTCGAGCAGGATCACTTTCATCGTGGCGTCTCCCTTACTTCACGACGTAGGGGAGCAGAGCCAGGAAGCGGGCGCGCTTGATGGCCTTGGCCAGTTCGCGTTGCTTCTTGGCCGACACCGCGGTGATGCGCGACGGCACGATCTTGCCGCGTTCGGAAACGTAACGCTGCAGCAGCTTCACGTCCTTGTAGTCGATCTTCGGCGCGTTGGCGCCCGAGAACGGGCAAACCTTGCGGCGACGGAAGAACGGGCGGCGGGCGCCGCCGGCGGCGGCGGCCGGAGCCGCGGCTTCGGGAGCAGTCGTATCGGTCATGATCTATTTCTCCCTTACGCTTGCGGGGCGAAGTCTTCGCGCGGACGCTCGGAACGCTCAGGGCGGTCCGAACGCTCGGGGCGATCGCTGCGCTCACGGTCGCGACGGGCCAGAACCGGCGACAGTTCCAGGTCCAGCTCTTCCACGCGGATGGTCAGGAAACGCAGCACGTCTTCGTTGATCGACAGCTGGCGCTCCAGTTCCTTCACCGCCGGCGCCGGGGCGTCGATGGCGAGCAGGGAGTAGTGGCCCTTGCGGTTCTTCTTGATGCGATAGGTGAGGTTACGCAGACCCCAGTATTCGATCTTGGCGATGTGACCACCACCTTCTTCGATCAGGGTCTTGATTTGCTCGTTGAGAGCTTCGGCCTGTTGCGGCGAGATGTCCTGCCGCGCGATGACCACGTGTTCGTAGAACGACATGTTTTCCTTCTTCCGTTGAGGAAGGCGGCGTGGTCGGCGACGGAAGTCCGACGGCCACGATGGATCCTGTGCGACGAGCGGGAAAATCCCGGCCCAATGAAGGGTTCGCGCAAGACCGCCTTCCGTGAGAGCGCGCGCTATTACAGGAAACGGGGCCAGGAGGCAAGGCGAGGATCGGGTCCAGGCCCGGTGGAGGCCCAATGGAGACCTTATACTATGACGCCCGAAATGCGTGCGCGGTGGCGCGGGTCTGTGTCCTTCCGAAACCTTCGTGTCGATTTCGACCTCGAAACAGGCTTTCGTCGCGGAAGTCAGCTTGCCGTTAACACCTTCGGTGGCTAGGGAAGAGGCATGCGGGGCAGCATCCTCAAGAGCCTGATCGTCGGCGGCGCTTTTGCGCTCATGATGTCGGCCGCCCCGACCTTCGCCCAGACCCTGCTCAAGAAGCCCGACCTGTCGGTGTCGTCCAACGACGGCCGCTTCACGGGCTATTCGGCCGCCCTGCCGATGGATCTGTCGACCGACGCCGAGCGCGTCGACTTCACGGCCAAGGTGGCGGGCAACATCGAGCAGCCCACCTACGACGTGAACCTGAACCTGACGGCCAAGGCCGAGCAGGGCCCCAGCCCGCACGCCATGGCCCTGGGCGCCTCGCTCAACAAGCGCGAGGCCGGCTTCCGCTCGTCGATGTCGCGCCTGTTCGGCTTCGGCGACCTGCCCAAGTCGAACTATGTCAGCCTGTCGGTCGACATGAACGCCACGCGCTCGATGATCGTGCCGGCCGCCATCCCGTTGGCCCGCGCCAATCTGCGCTCGGCCTTGACGCTGGACGGCCGCCAGGTCGTCGCCATCGGCTTCGGCGGCGGCACCATGGGCGACGAGGGCGTCGACTTCAGCCTGATCCGTCCGTTCGACATCCCGGCCGAGTTCTCGGTCAGCGTCCGCGCCGAGGACGAGCGCGTCCAGGACGGCCGCTTCATGGTCAAGCTGGTCAAGGCCAACTGGTAGCCTCCGGCGCAGCCGCGCCGCTTTCCTGACAATCCGTCGCCGTCGACCCGCGCCGCTGTCCGACCATCGGGCGCCCCGCAGGGCGGGTTTGCGTGCAGGCTCGCGTCTTTCCCTCCTGAACGCTCCACCAGAGGGGGAGCGGAAATGCGAAAATCGGTTCTATGCGGCGCGGCCGCGGTCAGCGCGATCCTGGCCGGGGTCACGCCGGCCTTGGCCCAGGAAAACCCGACCACGGTCGAGGACCTGGTCGTCACCGCCCAGCGGCGCGAGCAGAAGCTGCAGGACGCGCCCGTCGCCGTCAGCGCCTTCGGGGCCAAGGCGCTGGACCAGCTGCAGATCACCAAGGTCGAGACCCTGGGCGCGGCCGTGCCCAGCCTCTACGTCTCGCAGATCAGCGCTTCGCCCTCGACGATCCAGGTCGCCCTGCGCGGGGCGCTGGACCAGACTGGCGGCATGATCACCTCCGAGCCGCCCGTCGGGATCTATGTCGACGACGTCTACCAGGCCCGCCTGTCGGTCGCGAACCTCGACCTGGCCGACGTCGCGCGGGTGGAGGTGCTGCGCGGGCCGCAGGGCACGCTCTACGGCCGCAACTCGATGACCGGCGCGCTGAAATACGTCACCCGCCAGCCTGGCGACGCGGCCGGCGGCTCGCTGGAGGCCTCGTGGGGCGACTACGGCCTGCAGCGCTACAAGGCCAGCGCCGGCGGGGCGATCACCGACCATGTCGGCGCCACGGTCTCGGCCCTGTTCTCCGAACGCGACGGCTGGCAGCAGAACACCGCCCTCAAGAAGAAGGTCGGCGCCCGTCGCGACGCCGGCGTCCGCCTGGCGCTGGGCCTGATCGACACCGGCCCGTTCAGCGCCACGGTCTCGGCCGCCTACGCCCGCACCGACACCGACGGCCAGCACTTCTCGCCGCTCGACCCAGTCACGCTGAAGCCCCTGGCCGGCGGCGACTTCGGCTCGACCCGCTCGCCGCTCAACACCGACACCAAGACCGAGCAGAAGAGTCTGGCCCTCCACCTCGGCTACGATCTGGGCGCGGTGCAGCTGAAGTCGATCACCGCCTATCAGCGCCTCGACGACCGCTGGACGCTCGACTTCTCAGGCGGCCTGGTGGCCGGCGCCGGCCTCGTCGCCGGCTTCCTGCGCGGCAGCCAGACCGAGCAGGAGCAGTCCAGCCAGGAGTTCCAGGCTCTGGGCGAATCCTTCGACGGCCGGCTGCAATGGATCGGCGGCCTGTTCTGGTTCAAGGAGACGGGCGGCCAGGTGCTATCCGACACCATCGGCGCGGGCATCTACGGGTCCTACGCCGTGCCGCTGCTGCCGACGACGATCCACGCCACCTCGGAAAGCGTCGCCGCCTACGGCCAGCTGGAATGGCGCTTCACCGACCGCCTGAAGGGCTCGGCCGGCCTGCGCTGGACCAAGGACGAAAAGACCATCGCCGGCACGATCCAGAACGGCCTGGCCGCCTATCCCGCCAGCCTGACCAGCCGCTCCAACGAGGGCGAGTGGAAGGTCTGGACCCCGAAGTTCAATCTTCAGTACGACGTCTCCGACGACGTCATGGTCTACGGCACGATCGCGCGGGGCTACCGCGCCGGCGGGTTCGTCGCCCTGTCGATCGCCGAGCCTTCGATCTTCACCAAGGCTTACGACCCCGAAACCGTCTGGTCCTACGAGGCCGGCGCCAAGATCGAGGCCTTCGAGCACCGCGCCCGCCTGAACCTCGCCGCCTATGTCGAACAGCTGAAGGACCTGCAGCAGAACGTCATCAGCAACGGCTCGATCCTGACCCAGAACGCCGCCGAGGCCCGCATCGCCGGCCTGGAGCTTGAGGCCGCCGCCACGCCGGTGAAGGGGCTGGACCTCTTCGCCTCTCTGGCCCTGACCGACGCCGAGTACGAGAAGCTCGACCCCTCCACCGCCGCCGCCCAGGCCGGGGCCAAGACCCTGCCGCTGGTCTCCAAGGTCCAGGCCCAGGTCGGCGGAACCTGGCGCATCGAGCCGGAGATGCTGAAGGGCGGGGCGCTGATCTTCTCGGCCGACTACAGCCACCGCGGCCCGCGCTACGCCGAGGCGACCAATGCGCAGGCCGGCCGCATCGGCGCGGTCGACCGCGTCAACGCCGGCGTCGCCTGGGAATCGCCCTCGGCCGCCTGGCGGGTGTTCGTGCAGGGCCGCAACGTCCTCGACGCCAAGGACTACGTCTCGGGCGCGGTCTTCATCCCCGGCCTGATCGTCTACCGCCTGGCCGACGAACCGGCGATGTGGAGCGCCGGGGTGAAGGTGAAGTTCTAGACGGGGAGGGGGCCGCCTCTCACGAGGCGGCCCCGGCTTCGCCCCTACTTCTTCTTGTAGGCCTTCACCGCTTCCATGGTCTTGGTCACGTGGCCCTGGAAGTTGAAGTCGCTGTAGGCCAGCAGCACCTTGCCGTCGGGGGCGATGACATAGGAGGTGCGGTTGGACATGTTGTCCTTCAGCGGCAGCTTGACGTCGTAGTCCTTGATCAGGGCCGGGTTGGCGGCCGCCACCGCGAACTTGTCGCGGCAGTGCTCCTTCGAGAAGTCCTTGATCCGGTCGACATTGCCGCCGGTGACGCCGATGACGGTCGCGCCCAGCTTCTCGAACTCAGGGGTGGCCTCGGCGAACTCGTGGGCTTCGGCGGTGCAGCCCGAGGTGTAGGCGGCCGGGAAGAAGTAGAGCACCACGGGGCCCTTCTTCAGGGCCTTGCTGAGCTTGAACTCGAAGTCCTTGCCCGCCAGCGCCGCCGGGGCGGTGAAGTCGGGGGCCTTGTCGCCGGGCTTCAGCGCCGCCAGGGCGGGGGCGGCGGCCAGCAGGCTGAAGGCGGCCAGCGAGGCGGCGAGGGCGAGGCGTTTCATCTTGGCGACTCCGATAGGGCGGGGGAGAGCATGGCGCGTTCAGATACGGAACGGCGAGCAATGTGGACGCGCCCCTGCGGAAAGCAAGCACAGGCAAAACATCGGTCCGGCTTGCCCAGGCCTTGTGTTTCCCCTAACCCTCCGCCCCCAAGACATTGAATTACAGAGGAGCGGGCCGCCATGAGCATCGCCTTCATCTTCCCGGGGCAGGGCAGCCAATCGGTCGGCATGGGCGTCGAGCTGGCGGAGGCCTTCGCGTCCGCCCGCGAAGTGTTCCAGGAAGTCGACGACGCCCTGGGCCAGAAGCTTTCCCAGCTGATGCGCGAAGGTTCCGAGGGTGATCTCACCCTGACCGAGAACGCCCAGCCGGCCCTGATGGCCGTCAGCCTGGCCGTGACCCGCACCCTGGAGAAGGAGTTCGGGATCGGCATCGAGCGCGCCGCTTTCGTGGCCGGTCACAGCCTCGGCGAATACTCGGCCCTGGCCGCCGCCGGCGCCATCAGCCTGTCGGACACCGCCCGCCTGCTGAAGCTGCGCGGCCAGGCCATGCAGCGCGCCGTGCCGGTGGGCGAGGGCGCCATGGCCTCGCTGATCGGCCCCAAGACCGATCTGGCCCTGGCCGAAGCCGCCGCTGCGGCCGGCTCGGAAGTCGGCGTCTGTGTCGTGGCCAACGACAACAACAACGGCAACGTCGTGATCTCCGGCGCCAAGGCCGCGGTCGATCGGGCCATCGAGAAGGCCAAGGAACTGGGCGCCCGCGCCATTCCGCTGAACGTCTCGGCGCCGTTCCACTGCCCGCTGATGCAGCCGGCCGCCGACGAGATGGCCGCCGCCCTGGCCGCCACCACCATCCTGGCGCCGAAGGCCCCGCTGCTGGCCAATGTCACCGCCTCGCCGGTCCACGACCCGGACGTCATCCGCAAGCTGCTGGTCGAGCAGGTCACCGGCCGCGTCCGCTGGCGCGAAAGCATGACCTGGCTGGCCGGCGAGGGCGGCGTCACCCGCTTCGCCGAGGCCGGCGCCGGCAAGGTGCTGTCGGGCATGGCCAAGCGCATCGCCCCGGACGCCGAGGCCACGCCGCTGAACACCCCGGCCGACCTCGAAGCCTTCGCCCAATCGCTCTGAACTCTTCGGGTTCCTCATCCTGAGCTTGTCGAAGGACGAGGAGCCCGCACTCCCAATCCCTCCGAACGGAGAAACCTCGAATGTTTGATCTGACCGGCAAGACCGCCCTCGTCACCGGCGCGACCGGCGGCATCGGCGGCGCCATCGCCCGGGCCCTGCACGGCCAGGGCGCCCATGTCGTGCTCTCGGGCACCCGCGAATCGGCCCTGACCGAGCTGAAAAACGAGTTGGGCGAGCGCGCCTCGTTCGTCGTGGCGAATCTGTCGGACGCCGAACAGGTCGACGGCCTGGTCGCCAAGGCCGAGGAAGCCGCCGGCGCTCCGCTCGACATCGTCATCGCCAACGCCGGCATCACCCGCGACGGCCTGATCGTGCGGATGAAGGACGAGGACTGGGAAACCGTCATCAAGGTGAACCTGGAAGGCTACTTCCGCCTGGCCCGCGCCGCCGCCAAGGGCATGATGAAGCGCCGCGCCGGCCGCATCATCGGCATCACCTCGGTCGTGGGCGTCACCGGCAACCCCGGCCAGACCAACTATGCGGCCTCCAAGGCCGGAATGATCGGGTTTTCCAAGGCCTTGGCCCAGGAGCTGGCCAGCCGCGGCGTGACCGTCAACTGCGTCGCCCCCGGCTTCATCGCCAGCCCGATGACCGAGGCCCTCAACGACGCCCAGAAGGCCGGCATCCTGTCGACCATTCCGGCCGGAAAGCTGGGCGAGGGGAGCGATATCGCCGCCGCCTGCGTTTACCTGGCCAGCGATCAGGGCGGTTACGTCACCGGTCAGACCTTGCACGTCAACGGCGGCATGGCCATGATCTAGGCGAACGCCGCCTTGGGCTTTAAATGGCCCCGCTTCTTCGCGGCTGACCCGCTGGTCACCCGAAAAGGAACGTGATAGGCGGTGACCCGACATCTCGCGGACGGTGAATAGTTTTCAAACCGGCCGCGGGACAAACAGATTTCAAAACGAGGGACTAACAGAATGTCCGACATTCTCGAGCGCGTGCGTAAGATCGTCATCGAACACCTGGATGCCGATCCCGAGAAGGTCACCGAGAAGGCTAGCTTCATCGACGACCTGGGCGCCGACAGCCTCGACAACGTTGAGCTGGTGATGGCGTTCGAAGAAGAATTCGACATCGAAATTCCGGACGACGCCGCCGAGCACATCCAGACGGTTGGCGACGCCGTGAAGTTCATCACGGAAAAGACCGGCGCCTAAGGGCGTCGGGTTCGTACCCTCGCGGGCGAACAGGACTATCAGCCGCCGCGCAGCACGGGCTCTTGCCATCGTGCGCGCGGCGGTTTTCGTATGTGGCCAAGATTCGCGCCGCAACCGGCCGGTAGGGGTTCGCCTTATCGTCCGAGAACGGTGCGTCGGAAGGTTGGGAGCAATCCATGCGTAGAGTCGTCGTCACCGGGCTGGGCCTGCTGACTCCTCTGGGCCAGGGCGTCGAAGTGTCCTGGAAGAACATCGTGGCTGGAAAGTCCGGCGCGGGTCGCATCACAGCTTTCGACCCGACCGACTATGCCTGTCAGGTCGCCTGCGAGGTGCCGCGGGTCGATGGTCGCGGCGGCGGCGGTCCGGACGTCGAGGGCTCGTTCGACCCCGACAAGACCATGAGCCCGCGCGACCAGAAGCGCGTCGACGACTTCATCCTCTACGGCATCGCCGCGGCGGACGAAGCCGTGAAGGATTCGGGCTGGGTCCCGGAGACCGACGAGCAGAAGTGGCGCACGGGCGTCATCCTGGGTTCGGGCATCGGCGGTCTGTCGACGATCGCCGACACCGCCCTGGAGCTGGAAGCCAAGGGCCCGCGCCGCGTCAGCCCGTTCTTCATCTCCTCGGCCCTGATCAACCTGATCTCGGGCCAGGTCTCGATCAAGTACGGCTTCAAGGGCCCCAACCACGCCGTGGTGACGGCCTGCGCCACCGGCGCCCACGCCATTGGCGACGCCGCGCGCCTGATCAAGTACGGCGATGCCGACGTGATGATCGCCGGCGGCGCCGAAGCGGCCGTCTGCAAGCTCGGCATCGCCGGCTTCATCGCCTGCCGCGCCGTGGCCACCGCCTTCAACGAGACCCCGGAAAAGGCCTCGCGCCCCTACGACAAGGACCGTGACGGCTTCGTCATGGGCGAGGGCGCTGGAGTGGTCGTTCTCGAAGAGTACGAGCACGCCAAGGCGCGCGGCGCCAAGATCTACGCCGAAGTGGTCGGCTACGGCCTGTCGGGCGACGCCTACCACATCACCGCCCCGTCGGATGACGGCGAAGGCGGCGGCCGGGCCCTGGCGGCGGCGGTCAAGGACGCGGGCCTCCAGCCCTCGGACATCGACTACATCAACGCCCACGGCACCTCGACCATGGCCGACGGTCTGGAAGCCGGCGCCGTCGCCCGCTTCCTGGGCGATCACGCCAAGAACGTGGTGATGTCCTCGACCAAGTCGATGACCGGCCACCTTCTGGGCGCCGCCGGCGCCATCGAGTCGATCTTCTCGATCCTGGCCATCCGCGACCAGATCTGCCCGCCGACCATCAACCTCGACAATCCCGACGTCGACGTGCCGATGAACCTGGCGCCCAACAAGGCCGTGCCGAAGAAGATCGACGTGGCCGTGTCCAACAGCTTCGGCTTCGGCGGCACCAACGCCTCCGTCGTGTTCCGTAAAATCTCGTGAGCCAAGTCTCGTGAGCAAGCCGCCGCGTCCGCAGAAGAAGGCTCCGGCGTCCAAGCGGACGTCGAGCGCCCGCAAGCGGGAGACCGCGTCCCTGGGACGTCGCCTGGCCGCCATGGCCGGCGGCGGCCTGGTGGTCGCCGCGGTCGCGGCGCTGGTCGTCGTCGGTGGGGCGGTGTTCGTCTATGGCGGACCCGGCCCCAAGGCCAAGAACGGCGAATACACCTCGGTGGTCCTGCGCCGCGGCGCCAGCGTCTCCGAGATCGCCGGCGCGCTGGAAGCCGGCGGGGCGATCCGCTCGTCCTCGCTGTTCCTGACCGCCGCCCAGATCACCCGCGCGGCCCGCAAGCTGAAGGCCGGCGAGTACGAATTCCCGACCGGCGCCTCGCTGTCGACAGTGCTGGCCATGGTCCGCGACGGCAAGGTCGTGCGCCACCAGGTGACCATCCCCGAGGGCATGACCTCGGACATGGTTGTCGAGATCCTGCAGCGCTCCGACGTGCTGGTCGGCGACGTGCCGACCCCGCCGGAAGGCGCCGTCCTGCCCGAGACCTACCAGGTCGAGCGCGGCGAGGAGCGGGCCGCCGTTCTTCAGCGCATGATGGACGACCGCGACAAGGTGCTGAACGCCCTCTGGGCCGAGCGCGAGGCGGGCCTGCCGTTCCAGACCAAGGACGAGGCCGTCACCCTGGCCTCGATCGTCGAGAAGGAGACGGGCCTGGCCAGCGAACGTCCGCGCGTCGCGGCCCTGTTCATCAACCGTCTGCGCCTGGGCATGCGGCTCGATACCGACCCGACCGTGATCTACGGCATCACCCGCGGCCGGCCCCTGGGCCGGGGCCTGCGCCGGTCGGAACTCGATACCTTCACGCCCTACAACACCTACAAGATCCCCGGCCTGCCGCCGACGCCGATCGCCAATCCGGGCCGCGCGGCCCTGGCGGCGGTGCTGAACCCGCCCAAGACCGACGAGCTCTATTTCGTCGCCGACGGCACCGGCGGCCATGTCTTCGCCAAGACCTACGAAGAGCACGAGCGTAACGTGGCCCAGTGGCGCAAGATCGAGCGTCAGGCCAAGGCCGCAACGACGCCGCTGGCGGGAGGCTGATCGCATGGCGCTGTCGGGCATGACCGGGTTCGCGCGCGTCGAGGGCGCTCTGGGCGACTGGAGCTGGGCCGTCGAGGCCCGCAGCGTCAACGGCCGCAACCTCGAGACCCGCTTCCGCGGCCCGCCGGGCTTCGAAGGCCTCGACCGGGCCGCCCGCGACGGCGCTCAGGCCCGCTTCCAGCGCGGCCAACTGACCGTCAACGTCCAGGCTCGCAAGGCCGAGGCCTCGGCCGCCCCGCAGGTCAATGTCGAGGTGCTGGAGCGCTACCTGAAGGCCGGCGGCCCCTATGTCGCCACCGGCATGGTCGCCAAGCCCACGCTCGACGGCATGCTGGCCCTGCGCGGCGTCATCGAGGTCCGCGAGGACGACGAGGACGCCGAGGCCCGCACCGCGCTCGAGGCCGCCATGGCCGCCAGCCTGGCCCAGGCGCTCGATGGCCTGAAGACCGCGCGCCAGGAGGAGGGCGCTTCGCTCACCCCGGTGCTAGCCGGCCTCGTCGATCGCATCGAGACCCTCACCGGCCTGGCCGCCGCCGAGGCCGAGGGCCAGCCCTCGATCCTCAAGCAGCGCTTCGAGCGCCGCATGACCGAACTGCTCGGCGAAAGCGCGCCTCAGGACCGCATCGTCCAAGAAGCCGCCGCCCTGGCGGTCAAGGCCGATGTCCGCGAGGAGCTCGACCGCCTGGCCGGCCACGTCGCCGCCGCCCGCACCCTGCTGTCCAGCGACGGCGCCTCGGGCCGCCGCCTGGATTTCCTGTCCCAGGAATTCATGCGCGAGGCCAACACCCTCTGCAGCAAGTCGGCGCTGACCGCGCTGACCGCCCATGGCCTGGAACTCAAGGCCACGATCGAACAGTTTCGCGAACAGGTTCAGAATGTCGAATAACCCGGCCCAGAAGCACGGGGGCAAGCACCGCGGCCTCCTCCTGATGGTGGTGGCCCCCTCGGGCGTCGGCAAGACCTCGCTGACCCGCCGCCTGGTGGCTGACCACGGCGACCTGCACCTGTCGATCAGCGCCACCACCCGCGAGCCGCGTCCCGGCGAGCACGACGGCCGCGACTACCACTTCGTCTCCAAGGACAAGTTCCAGGAGATGATCGCCCAGGACGCCTTCTTCGAGTGGGCCGAGGTCTACGGCAACTACTACGGCAGCCCCAAGGCCCCGATCCTGGCCGCGCTCGACGAGGGCGAAAGCGTGCTGTTCGACATCGACTTCCAGGGCGCCATGAAGGTGCACGCCCAGGCCGGTCCCGACAGCGTGCTGGTCTACATCCTGCCGCCTTCGCTGGCCGAGATGAGCCGCCGCCTGCACGCCCGCAGCCAGGACAGCGAGGAAGTCATCGCGCGGCGCCTGTCGCGCGCCAAGGACGAGGTCGCCGCCTGGGAGAAGTTCGACTACGTCGTGCTCAACGACGACTTCGACAAGGCCTACGCGGATCTCGCCCACATCTACCACGCCGAACGCCAGAAGCGCTCGCGCAACCCCTGGATCGGCAACCTGGTCGGCGACCTGCTGGCCGAGGATATCTGAGGCCCCAGCCCCATTCTCCGAGCATCCCCGCGCAGGCGGGGATCCAAGCCGAGCCGGCGGGCTTGCCCACGACCGCGCCTCATCCTGAACATCAGCTTGGGTCCCCGCCTTCGCGGGGATTAAGCGGTTGGGGGGAGTTTCAGCGGCGGACCAAGGGCTTCCCGGAAAGCGGGACCCGACTGGTCAGTAGTGAAAGCTGCCGCTCTCGCGCGGCTGGATCAGTTCCTTGGCCCGCATGACGATCTGGGCGGGCGTGAACGGCTTCATCATGTAGGTCGTGGCGCCGGCGCTCATGGCCTCGACCACGCGGTCCAGGCGCCGTTCGCCGGTCATGATCACCACCGGCACCTCGCGGCCCCAGTCGCTGACCCGCAGGCGGCGCAGCACCTCGATCCCGGTCTCGCCCGGCATCCGCACGTCCAGGAACACGATGGCCGGCTTGCGGTCGTGCACGTCGGTCAGCAGGCTCTGGGCGTCCTCGGCCGTTCGCACGTCGAACCCGCCGTCGGTCAGCGCGCCCGACACGAACTCCAGCATCAGGGTGTCGTCGTCGATCACCAGGGCCAGGGGACGGGTCGTCATGCGGGGCTCCGTACGCGGTGCGTCATAACCAGACGCGAGACTGGTTCTTGGTCGCCGCGCGCACCCTTTGCAACAGGTCGTCGGCTGAAAACGGCTTGAGCACGTAGCCGACGGCGCCGGCCTCCATCGCGGCCTTGACGTTGGCGCCCGCGGCCGAGGCGGTGATCATGATCGCCGGCACGTCCTTTAGGCGCTTTTCCACCCGCAGCCGGCGCAGCAGGGTCAGGCCGTTGATCTCCGGCAGGCCGACATCGAGCAGCAGGAGGTGCGGCGGGCGGCGCACGGCCGCGGCCAGGGCGTCCTCGGCGTTGTGCGCCACCTCGACGGCGAAGCCCTCGGTCTCCAGGCGGAACCGGACGAATTCCGTCACCAGCTCGTCGTCGTCGACGACCAGGACCAGGTGCTGCTGCTCGGGCGAGGCCTGCATGCAGAGATTGATTCCCCCGCTCGCGCCGCTTGGCAAGCGCTTCAGCTTCAGCCGGCGGCGATCAGGGCCCTGGCCAGGTCCTGGAAGCCGTCGACCGGGATGGTCTCGGCCCGTGCGTCCGGGTCGATCCCGGCCGCCTCGCACAGGGCGCCGCCGCCCAGGGGCTTGAGACTCGAGCGCAGCATCTTGCGGCGCTGGCCGAAGGCCGCGGCGGTCACCCGCTCAAGCGCCGAGACCATCGCCTTGTCCGGCGCGGGCGCCAGCGGGACCAGCCGCACCACGGCCGAAGCGACCTTGGGAGGCGGCGTGAAGGCGCGGGCCGGCAGGTCCATGACCACCTTGGCCGTACAGACGGTCTGCGAGATCACCGCCAGCCGCCCATAGGCGTCGTCGCCGTCCTGGGCGGCGATGCGGTCGGCGACCTCCTTCTGGAACATCAGGGTCATCGACAGGGGGCGGAAGGGCCCGGTCAGCCAGTCGATCAGCAACTGGGTGCCGACATTGTAGGGGAGGTTGGAGACCATGTGGGCCGGACCGCCGGCCAGGGCGGCCATGTCGGCCCGCAGGGCGTCGCCCTCGACCAGGGTCAGGCGGCCCTCGGCGGCCTCGGACAGCTCGCCCAGCAACGGCAGGAAGCGGCTGTCCTTCTCGACGGCGATCACCCGCGCGCCGGTCTCCAGCAGGGCCCGTGTCAGGCCGCCGGGGCCAGGGCCCACCTCGATCACCGTGTCGCCTTCGCCCACCTCGGCCAGGCGCGCGATCTTGCGGGTGATGTTAAGGTCGAGCAGGAAGTGCTGGCCGAAGCTCTTGCGGGCCAGCAGGCCGTGGCGCTCCAGCGCTTCACGCAGCGGCGGCAGGTCGGCGAGGGAAGGGGACGTCATGGTCCCCGTCTAGATCGAAACGCCGCGAAAGCCTAGCTGGCGCTACGCCGGGCGGCGATCTGGGCGGCCAGGTGGATGGCGGCGATCAGGCTGTCGGGGCGGGCGATCCCGCGGCCGGCGATGTCGAAGCCGGTGCCGTGGTCGGGCGAGGTGCGCACGATCGGCAGGCCCAGGGTCACGTTCACCCCGCCCCAGAAGTCGAGCATCTTCACCGGGATCAGGGCCTGGTCGTGGTACATGCACAGCACCCCGTCATAGGTCCGTCGGGCGTCGGGGTGAAACAGGCTGTCGGCGGGCGAGGGGCCGCGGGCGTCGACGCCGCGGGCGCGCAGGGCCTCCACCGCCGGGATGATCACGTCGATCTCCTCGCGGCCCAGGGCTCCGCCTTCGCCGGCGTGCGGGTTGAGCGCGGCCACCGCCAGGCGCGGCGCGGCGATCCCGAAATCGGTCTTCAGGGCCTGGGCGGTGACCAGGCCCGCCTCGACGATGCGCTCGACGCTGAGCGCGCCCGGCACCGAGCCCACCGACTGGTGGATCGTCACCAGGGTGGCGCGCAGGTCGCCGGCGGTCAGCATCATCACCGGCCCGCGCGCGCCCTCGTAGGGAGCCGGAGCGGTCAGTTCGGCGAGGAACTCGGTATGGCCGGGAAACTTGAAGCCAGCCTCGTACAGCGGGGCCTTGGCGATCGGCGCCGTGACCAGGCCCGCCACCGCGCCCGACAGGGCCAGGCCGGCGCCGGTCTCGATACAGCGGATGATCTGGGCGGCGTGGGCGCTGGAGGGCTGGCCGGCGATCACCGGCGACTGCAGCGGCAGGTCCAGCACCGGCAGGGCGTCGGCGAAGACCCTGGCGGCCTCGACCGGACCGGTCACGGGGCGAACCTTCACCCCGCCGCCGGCCGCGGCCAGACTCTGGAGATCACCGACGGCCATGAACACGGGTCCGGTCTCCCGGAGGGCCGCCCAGGCCTTGGCGATGATCTCGGGCCCGACGCCGGCGGGATCGCCGACGCTCAGGGCCAAGGTGTCTGTCTTCACCGGGTCTCGATGGTGGCGGAGTTGCGCAGGTCTCGCAGGTAACGTTTGGAGATCAGCGCAAGTTGCTGACCTCGCAGGCGATTCTCGATCTGGTCATGCGACGGCGCCGCGGCGCCCGACTGGCGCTTGCCGCACACCGCGATCAGGTGCAGGCCGGCGTCGGTGCGGATCGGATCCGAGATCTGGCCGACGTTGAGGGCGTTGGCGGCCTCCTGGAAGGCCGGAGCCAGATCGCCGATCTCTGCTTCGCCGAGGTCGCCGGCCACGACGCCGTCCACCTTGCCGGCTTCGGCCTCGAGGGTCTGGCAGCTGGTCAGCTTGGGCTTCAGGCCGGCCAGCAGGGCGGTGGCCGACTGCACGTCGGCTTCCGGGGCGTCCTTGGCCAGGGCCACGGCCACCTGCTTCAGGTCGACCAGGGTCGCCTTGGCGCCCGCGCGCTTGTCGCGCAGATAGACGATGTAGACGCCGTCCTTGACCGAGATCGGGGCCGACAGCTGGCCGGGGCGCAGCTGTTCCAGGGCCGCATCGACCTCGGCCGGCATTTCGCCGGGGCTGACCCAGCCGGCGTCGCCGCCGTTGGCCGCGGTCGCCGCGGCCGAGAACTGACGGGCCACGGCCGGGAAGGGCGCGCCCTGCTGGATCTGCGTCACCAGTTGGCGGGCGCCGTTCAGGGCCACGTCCGGACCGCCGACGCGGGTGGCGTCGATGAACACTTCGCTGACCTGGTACTGCGGCTTGCTGGCCGACTCGGCCAGGCGGCGCTGGAAGGCCTTGATCTGGTCTTCGCCGATGCGCAGGCGCGAGCCGTAGCGGCCGCTGATCCAGTTCTGCCAGCTCGACTCGGCGCGGATCTGGGAGCGCCAAGTGTCGGCGCTGACGCCCTGGGCGGCCAGCTGGTCCAGCAACTGCTGGGCCGTCATCTTGTTGCCCTGGGCGATGCTGCCGATCTCCTCGTCGACTTCCTTGTCGGTCGAGATGATCGTGATCTTCTGTTCCTTCTCGACGCGGCGCAGCTCCTGGAGCTGAACGCGCTCGTCGATCAGCGAGCGCAGGGCTTCCTGCTCCAGCTGGGGCAGGTTCTCCTGGGTCGGCTGCATGCCCGAGGTGATCATCAGCAGGCGCATGCGCTGCATCAGGTCGTAGGACGAGATGATGTCGTCGTTGACCACGGCCGCGACGCTTTCCGACAGCGGATTGGCGCGAGCCTGAGCTTCCGGCTGGGCCGCCGCGGGGGCGTCGATGGTGGGCGCGGCCTGACGCGCGTGGGCCGGCATGGCCGCCACGGTCAGGGCGAGGATGGACGCGGCGCTGGCCGCAAAAGTCGTCACGCTACGCGCAGCCCGCATGGGTAGTGTCGTTCCTCTGGAGCCCGACCGTCGCCGATCGACCTCGATTTCAAACCGTTGAGACGCAACGACCTTCCAGCTGCCTGTCGGTGGTCGCGCCTCGATGCGCCACAAGGACGCGTGCGGACCCCCGCACGCCCCCCGGCGCGATGGAATAATCAGTCGCTGTACCCTGTATCACCCAATGTGGCGAGGGTTAGGCGGACCACGATCGACTCGTCGGGCTGGAGCTTCAGGCCCGTCACCGTCGAGCTATAGCGGTCTTCGTGTTGGTAGATGATGTCGATGCGGATGCAATCGTCCGTGTAGGCGACGCCCAGGTCGCGGCGACGCCAGGTTTCGGCCACCAGGTCCAGCTGGCCGAAGGCCGTCAGGGCCCACTTGCTGGTCAGCTTCAACTGGCCCCGCGTCTCGAAGTTTTCCTGCCGCTCGCCATTGGAGTCGACGGTGTCCTTCAGGTAGCGGAACGAGCCCTGCAGGCGCGCCGTGGCGGCGTCCATGCCGGTTTCGATACGGTTGATCTCGGTTGTGTCCGAATCCAGGCGGGTGCGGACATAGGCGTTGATGCCCGGCACAGGCGTGACCGTGGCCGCCACGATCCAGTCGGACGACTTCTCCTGCAGGCCGGTGCGCTCCGGCAGCAGCGGGTCGTACTTGGTGCGGAAGCTGCGGCCGATCAGGATGCTGCCGCCGCGGCCGTCGGCCGTGGTGAAGGTCGCGCGACCGCCGACGTTGGCCCGGGTGCCGCCCTCGTAGAGGTCGAAGCCCGGCGACTTGTTGGTGCGGAACAGGTTGGTCTCGTCGAACTCGAAGGCCGAACTGTCCTCGTTGTAGAGGTAGGTCGTGGTCCCGTCGCGGGCGACGACCACGGGCACGCGCGAGCTGTCCGAACCGGTGGCGATCTGCACCAGGGGCTCGAGGATGACGCTGCCGCCGTTCTTCAGGCCCTTGTACAGCGGCAGGCTCAGATCGACGCCGGCCACGCCCAGGGTGCGCGAATAGCTGACCTCGGCGTCGTCGCCGGCCGCCAGGGCGGCGGTCGTCAGATAGACGCCCTTGATGTTGTAGGCGTCGGCGCGGGCCTGGGCGAAGGGCTGGATGCGCAGGCCGGGACCGACCACGGCGCTGGCGCGCCAGTCGGCCTGGAAGCTGCCGCGGGCGCTGTCGACGCCGTTCTGGCCGCGATAGGCCGTCTGCATGGCCGAGGAGTAGGGCGACTCGCCGAATTGCGATTCGGAGCGGTTCAGCACCACGCCCGAGCCTTGCAGCCGCAGGCGGCCGAACAGAACCGGCGATTCCGGCTCCCAGCGGCCTTCGACCAGCGGGCCGATGAACGGGAAGGCCCCGCTGTTCTCGAACTTGTTGCCCAGGCCCGTGGTGGAATCGGTGCCCACGACCCGCAGGCCCTGCACCGAGACGGCCGAAACCGAGAACCACGACCGCGTGTCCTGCCGCGAGGCGTAGATCTGCGAGGTCAGGCGGTGATCCTCGCTCGTGAACAGGCCGCGCTGCTCGTAGACGTCGTTGATGTCGTACTTGTCGAACAGCAGGGCGTCGGAGGCGCGCTCGGCGCTGAAGCCCCACTTCCAATTTTCGTCGATGTCGAACGCGCCCTTGGCCAGGATGTAGCTGCGGGTGGTCGCGTCGCCGAAGCGGTTGCCCTTGTTGTCGAACTCCTTCTCGTACGTCGCCCCCATGCGCGCCTCGAGCATGCCCGAGTAGAAGCGCTTGCGGTAATTGACGTTGAGGAACGGATTAATTTTCGTGTTGATTTGAGGGCTTAGCACGACATCCGAAGACGGCGAGATGACCTGCAGATAGGGCTGCTGGTAGGACAGGCCGCGCTTCTTCGAGAGGCCGACCTTAGGCGTTAGGAAGCCCGAGCTCCGCTCGGCCTGCGGGTCTGGGTGCCAGAACAGCGGCAGGTAGACCAGCGGCGCGCCCCACAGGCGGATGCGGGCCCCGTGATAGTAGACGATCTTCTTGGACTTATCCTGCACCACCTTGTCGGCCTCGATCGACCAGGTGGGGGTCGGCTTCTCGGCGCAGACGTCGCAGGGGGTGTAGATCGCCTGGTTGAGTTCGGTGACCTGGTCGTTGCGGCGGATGGCGGTGGCGGCCGCGATCTTCACGTTTTTGTCCAGGCGCGTGGAGAAGTTGCGCGCGAAGCCGGCGCGCATGTCCTTGTCCAGCGTCAGGTCGTCGGCGAATTGGGCGGTGCCGTCGGCGTTGATCAGTTGCACCTTGCCGTGGGCGGTGACCACGCCGGTCTTGGTGTCGTAGATCACTTCCTGGGCGCGCAGCACGCGGCCCTGGTAGCGAACCTCCACCGATCCCTGGGCGGTCATGGTCTGGGCCACGTCGTCGCGGATCAGCAGGTCGGATTCCAGATAGTAGCCGTCGTCGCCGAGGCCGTCGTCGGCCGCGGCCGGCTTGGCGGGAACCTCGGGCACGCTCGCCAGGGACGGCTGGGCCGCGTGCGCGCCGCTGGCGGCGAACGCCAGCCACGCGACGCCGGCCATCAGCAGCTTGCGAACCGCCGCGGCCGGCGCTGGGCTTAGATCGATCATCAGGGGCCTCGATGCCGGCGTCACAGACTCAACCATCCTCGGTATAGCAAAGCAGGGTCAGCCCCGCCAAAAGCGCCGCGGCCGGCGGGGTCCAGGCGGCCAGGATCGGCCCCAGGAGATCGGCCTTGCCGAGCGCGCCGCAGAGTTCGTTGAAGAAGAAGAAGCCGAAACCGAGCGCGACGCCAGAGCCGGCCAGGGCCGCCAGGCCACCCAGGCGCATCAGGCGCAGCGAAAAGGCCGCCGCCAGCACCGACATCGCCGCGAACAGCAGCGGCGTGGCCAGGATCTGCTGCAGGCGCAGCTTGAACGGCGTGGCCGAGAAGCCGGCGGCCTCGGTGCGGGAGATGGTCTCGGGCAGGCGCCAGAAGGCCACGGCCTGCGGGTTCTTGAAGCGGTCGGCGGCGGTGCGCTCGTCGAGGTCGGACGGCACGGTGACGCTTTCGGTGCGCATGGCGCCGACGCCGGGCGTGGCGACGCTGACTCCGGTCAGCCGCCAGAAGCCCGGCTCCAGCCGCGCTTCGGCCGCCTCGTAGCGCTCCTTGAAGACCAGGGTGTCGTTGGGCTGGACGTCGTAGACGAAGAACGACACGCCGCGCAGGCGCACCGTGCCGCCCACATTGTCGCGCATGCGGGCGCGGATGACGATCTGGCGCTTGGTGTCGCCCTGGCGCAGCCAGGCGCCCTTGGGGGCGTTCTTCAGGTAGCCGGCCAGCAGCGCGTCGCGCTCGGTCTCGAAGCGGGTGCTCATCGCCGCGGTCAGCGGGTTGAGCAGGGTGACGGTCACCACGCCCATCGCGAAGGCCGCGAAGGCCGCCGGCAGGATGAACCGCCAGGCCGAGACGCCGGCCGCGCGCATGGCGATCAGCTCGCTGCGGCGGTTCAGGCCGACGAACGCGCCCAGGGTGCCGAACAGGAAGATGAACGGCGTCAGGGTCAGCAGGGTGGCCGGGGCCTGCAGGAGGGTCAGGTACAGCAACTGGCCAAAGCCCGCGTCTTCCGATCGCGTGCCGACGTTGCGGCTAATGTCGACGAAGGCGATCAGCATCACCAGCGCGCCCAGCACGGCCAGGGCCGCGCCCAGCGAGGCCAGCGTCTTGCGCAGGACGTACCGCTCGATCATCCCGGGACCGATCACGACGCGGCTCCCAGCGGCAGCAGGCCGTCGCGATGGGTGGCGATCGGCACGTAGCGCATGATCTTCTGGCGGAAGATCTGGGCCAGGCCCCACCAGGTGGCGGCGAGCGGCACGGCGTATTGCAGCACGTTCAGCCACACCTGGTCGTCGCAGGCCGCCTGCACGCCGAAGCCGAGGATGCGCACCACCGCCGCGGCCGCGCCGACGGCGGCGATCCGCTTGGCGTAGCCCATGCGGCTGAACGAGCCGCCGATCACGGCCGCCAGGGCCATGGCCATCATGGCGAGGTTGTAGAGCGGGCTGGACAGGCGCGAGTGGCCCTCGGCGATCAGCTTCACCCGGTTGTGCTGCTCCCACTCCTGGGTCAGGTCGGGAAAGAACAGCTCGTGCGGATAGCGGTCGGCGATCTTGTAGTGCAGCAGCTCGTCGCTCTGGAACAGGCTCGACAGGTCGAACACGTATTCCTCGAACGACAGATAGTTCAGCACGCCGCTGCTGGAGAATTCCTGGTTCGAGCCCTTGCGCATGATCAGCACCGGCAGGCCGTTGCGCTTGGCGATGACGCCTTCGCGGGCCGTGTAGGTCACCGAGCCGCCGTTGGGCTTTTCCTGGTGGATGAACAGGTTCTTGATCAGGTTGTCGCGGTCGATCGACTGGGCGTAGACCGTCAGGCCGGGTCCGGGCTCGGTGAACTCGCCGGGCCGCACCAGGGTCGAGGCCAGGTCCGTCTTCATGTCGAAGGCCGTCTCGCGGATCAGCCTCGCCGACCATGGCTGCGCCCAGAGGCCCAGCGCCAGCGACACCAGGGTCGCGCCCACCGCCAGCCGCATGGCCGGCGAGATCACCCGCCAGCGACTCATGCCGCCGGCGAAGCAGACGACGATCTCCTGCTCGGTATGCAGACGGTTCAGGGCCACCAGGGCGGCCACGAACAGGGCGATCGGCATGATGATGTTCAGCAACTGCGGCAGGGCCAGCAGGATCATCTTGGCGAAGATCAACGCCGTCTGGCGCTGCTCCACGAGAATGTCGAATTCCGACAGGCTACGGGCGAGCAGAGCCAGCGCCGCCAGGGCCGCGGTGGCCAGGAGGGTCGGCCCGACCAGCTGTCGGAAAAGATAGCGTTCGATCAGGCGCATGCGGGGGTGGTTTCGGGGGCTTCACGGATTCGCGCGGCGAACCCCGGCGTTGGCGTGTTCTACACGTCTGGCTCGGCTTGGCACAACCGAAGACATGATGTGGGACGGCGTTGGGACGGCGTGACGGGGCTGTGAACGGCGACGGTCTTTTCCCAAGGATCGGCATGGACTATGCCGTGCGTTCACGTCCTGTCGCGTCGGATCGCGGCCTTCTTGAGGCCGCGCCGCGACCGGGCTTTCCGCTTCCCAGGAGCGCTCCATGCGTATCGAGTTCGTCCCCGCCGACAGCCAGGCCGGCGCCAACGCCGCCATCGCCGTCCTCGCCTACGAGGCCGCCGCCCTTTCGCCCGAGGCCAAGGCGGTCAACGACGCCGCCGGCGGCGCCATCGTCCGCGCCGCGGCCGGCGGCCGCTTCATCGGCGCCAAGGGCCAGGTGCTCGACATCGTCGCCCCGGCCGGCCTCGACGCCGCCCGCGTGGTGGTGATCGGCGTCGACGGTTCGGGCGTGGTCGAGCCGGAGACCGTCGAGATCGCCGCCGCCCATGCCTATGGCGCGGTCAAGACCTCGGGCGTCACCGAACTGCTGCTCAAGCTCGGCGGCGACGCCGAGACCGCCGCCCGTGTCGCCTTCGGCGTCAAGCTGGCCGCCTACCGCTTCGACAAGTACCGCACCACCGAGAAGGCCGAGAAGAAGCCCTCGGTCGCCACGGTGAAGGTCGCCGCCGCCGATCCGGCCAAGGCCCAGAAGGCCTTCGCCGCCCTCGAGCCCCTGGCCGACGCCATCCTGTTCAGCCGCGACCTGGTCTCCGAGCCGGCCAACATCCTGCATCCGGAAGAGTTCGCCGCCCGCGTGAAGGGCCTCGAGAGCCTGGGCCTGGAGGTCGAGATCCTCGGCGAGGCCGAAATGGCCAAGCTCGGCATGGGCAGCCTGCTGGGCGTCGGCCAGGGCAGCGTCCGCGAAAGCCAGCTGGTCATCGCCCGCTGGAACGGCGCGGCCGACAAGTCGGCCCAGCCGATCGCCTTCGTCGGCAAGGGCGTCTGCTTCGACACCGGCGGCATCTCGATCAAGCCGGCCGACGGCATGGAAGACATGAAGTGGGACATGGGCGGCGCGGCCGCCGTGGCCGGCGTCATGCACGCCCTGGCCGGCCGCAAGGCCAAGGTCAACGCCATCGGCGTGCTCGGCCTCGTCGAGAACATGCCCGACGGTAACGCCCAGCGCCCCGGCGACGTGGTCACCTCGATGTCGGGCCAGACCATCGAGGTCATCAACACCGACGCCGAAGGCCGCCTCGTCCTGGCCGACGCCCTCTGGTACACCCAGGAGCGCTTCAAGCCGAAGTTCATGATCGATCTGGCCACCCTGACCGGCGCGATCATCATCTCGCTGGGCAACGACTATGCGGGCCTGTTCAGCAACAACGACGGCCTGTCGGAGAAGCTGCTGGCCGCCGGCGAGTCCGAGCGCGAGCCGCTGTGGCGCCTGCCGCTGCCCAAGGCCTACGAGAAGCAGATCGAAAGCCCGATCGCCGACATGAAGAACATCGGCGGCCGCCCGGCCGGCTCGATCACGGCCGGCCTGTTCCTGCAGCGCTTCGTCAACGGCGTGCCGTGGGCCCACCTCGACATCGCCTCGACCGCCTGGCGCAAGGGCTCGACCGATCCGACCGTGCCCGACGGCGCGGCCGGCTTCGGCGTGCGCCTGCTCAACCGCCTCGTCGCCGACGCCTACGAAGGCTGACGCGTGAGCGTGGCAGCCGAAAGTGTGAGCGGTTTCGGCGGTTGCCACGCTCCAACTAACATTTGGGGCGGAGCCCAAAGGGCTCCGGCACAAGCATGAGCGCCGCGCCCTGCGAGATCTGGTTCTACCATCTGGAGCGAAGCAGCGCCGAACAGGTGCTGCCCGAGCTTCTGGAAAAGACCCTGGGGCGCGGCTGGAAGGCTCTGGTCCGGGGCGGGGACCCCGCGCGCCTCAACGCGCTGGACGCCCACCTCTGGACCTTTCGCGACGACAGCTTCCTGCCGCACGGCATGGCCGAGGAGCCGCTGGCCGAGCGCCAGCCGGTGCTGCTCAGCGCCGGTCTCGACAACCCGAACGGCGGGGACGCGTTGTTCCTGCTCGACGGCGCTGAGCCGGGGGACCTTGCCGCGTTCACGCGCTGCATCCTGCTGTTCGACGGTCGTGACGAAGAGGCCCTGCGGCTGGCG
This sequence comes from Caulobacter sp. GW821-FHT10C03, assembly GCF_059415485.1. Classification (NCBI taxonomy): domain Bacteria; kingdom Pseudomonadati; phylum Pseudomonadota; class Alphaproteobacteria; order Caulobacterales; family Caulobacteraceae; genus Caulobacter; species Caulobacter sp. GW821-FHT10C03. The sequence goes on from NZ_JBWKNI010000012.1 coordinate 149,691, forward strand.
CGGGGCCGTTGGAAGGCGTTCAAGGCGGCCGGCCACCCGGTGTCCTACTGGCAGCAGGCCGAACGCGGATGGGAGAAGAAGGCATGACGCGGTTCGTGAAGCGGTTTGGCGTGATGTTCGGCGCGGCCATGGTCCTGGCGGCCTGCTCGACCGGCGCGCCCGAGCCCGCCCCGCCGCCGCCGCCCGAAACCCCGGTCGCCCCGCCGGCCATCGCCCTGCCCAAGCCGCCGGAACCCGAAAAGGACCAGTGCGGCCTGAAGGACGCCCAAGCCTTCGTCGGCAAGAACCGCACCGAACTGCCGGCCCCGGTCGATCCCTCCCGCTGGCGCGTGGCCTGCACCACCTGCCCGGTGACCATGGACTACCGCGCCGACCGCCTGAACATCCTGTTCAATCCGGACACTGGCGTGGTCCAGCAGGTGAAGTGCGGCTGAGGGGCTTCCTCCCTCACAGCTCTCAAGAAGATCGTCATCCCGGAAAGCCCGGAGGGCTTATCCGGGACCCAGGGGACTGGGCACCGCGATAAGGTTCGCGCTGCCAGCGGTCGCCGCCTCGCTGCGCGCCGCCCCTGGGTCCCGGCTCTTCGCTTCGCTACGGCCGGGATGACGGGCAATTTTCTGCTTGAAGAACTAGCGCCGCCCACCTCCAGAATTCCCCCTAACCATTTGTCCTCATGGACAAATGCGCCGTCCATCTGGACAAGATCAGAGTCCCCGGGCCAACTCCGCCCGCGACGCAGCGGCGACCTCCCAACCAGCCGCGCGCGCTGGGGAGTTCGTCCATGAAGTTCGCCGCCGTCCTGGCCGCCGCCGCGTCTCTGCTCGCCGTCTCGACCGCGATCGCCGCCGAAGCGCCGCCGCCTCCCGGTCCGCAGTGGCTCAAGGCCCAGGGCGACCGCATCGTCGACGAGACCGGCGCGCCCGTCGTCCTGCGCGGCATGGGGCTGGGCGGCTGGATGCTGCAGGAGGGCTACATGCTGCGCCTGTCCAAGCTCGGCCAGGAGCACGTCATCCGCGCCCGCATCGCGGCCCTGGTCGGCCCGCGGCGCGAGGCCGCGATCCACACAGCCTGGCTCGACAACCACACCACCAAGGCCGACATCGACGACATGGCCGCCGCCGGCTTCAACTCCGTGCGCCTGCCGATGCACTACGCCCTCCTGACCCTGCCGGCCGATCAGGAGCCCGTCCCGGGCGCCGACACCTGGAAAGAGGACGGCTTCCGCCGCATCGACGACCTCCTGGCCTGGACCAAGGCCAACGGCATGCACCTGATCCTGGATCTGCACGCCGCGCCGGGCGGGCAGGGCAATGATCTCGCCATCTCCGATCGCGACCCGGCCAAGCCCTCGCTGTGGGACAGCCCGGAGAACCAGCGCAAGACCATCGCCCTCTGGAAGAAGCTCGCCGAGCGCTACAAGGACGAGCCGGCCATCGCCGCCTACGACGTGCTCAACGAACCCAACTGGGACTTCGACAGGAGGGCGTCGGGCAACGGCTGCGCCGACGAGAAGCAGGCGCTGCTCTGGGACGTCCAGCGCCGGATCACGGCGGCGATCCGCGAGGTCGACCAGCGCCACCTGGTGATCATCGAGGGCAACTGCTGGGGCAACAACTACAAGGGTCTGGGAAAGCCCTGGGACGGCAATCTGGCCCTGTCGTTCCACAAGTACTGGAACCGCAACGACCAGGCCTCGGTCGAGCCGATCCTGAAACTGCGCGAGCAGACCGGCCTGCCGGTCTGGCTGGGGGAGTCGGGCGAGAACTCCAACGTCTGGTTCGCCGACGCCATCCGCCTGGTCGAGGGCCACGGGATCGGCTGGGCCTTCTGGCCGCTGAAGAAGATCGGCTTCAACCAGCCGCTGGAGGTCCAGGTCGGCCCCGACTACGACGCCGTCGTCGCCACCCTGACCGGCGAGGCCAAGACCCCGGTCCAGCCCGACCAGGCCTACGCCGTGCTGATGAAGCTGGCCTCCCATGACGTCCGCTTCGAGAACAACCTGCGCCACCCCGACGTGCTCGACGCCATGCTGCGTCAGCCGCACGACGACAGCGTCCGGCCGTTCAAGCCCCAGCGCGTCACAGCCAAGGGCGGAACCATCGCCGCCGTCGACTACGACCTCGGCGTCATGGGCAAGGCCTACTGGGACGCCGACGCCGCCAACTACCACGTCGCCACCGGGGCCGACCGCACCCTCTGGAACAACGGCCGCACCGCCCGCAACGACGGCGTCGACATCGCCCCCGACGGCACCGACTTCACCGCCGGCGAATGGCTGCGCTACACGGTGACGGCTGACCGGGCAGGGGCCTATGCGGTCACGATCGTAGGGCAGGGGCCTATGACGCTGGCGGCCAACGGCGGTGCGGAAGTTCGTTCGGGCGGAACGGTGCACCTGCTGGCCGGGACCAACGTCCTGGTCCTGCGCTCGGAAGGGGCGGCTGCGGTGACGTCGATCAAACTGAAGCCACGCTGATCCCTCTCCCCTTGCGGGAGAGGGTGGCCTCGCGGAGCGAGGTCGGGTGAGGGGTCTCTCAGACCTCAACGCCGCGTGCACCGGTCAGGCTGGGTGCGATATTGGATGTCTGAGAGACCCCTCATCCGTCGGCTTCGCCGCCACCTTCTCCCGCAAGGGGAGAAGGGTCGAGGGATACGCACGCTGCTCACACGGCGTAATCGGAAAAGAATCCAACCAACTCAACGCCCTACAACTTTATCACCCCAACTTATCCCCACCTGCTCAAGCCGCCCCATAATCATCCCCATCCCAGCCATGGGGAGGGCTCTTGGTACCGGCCCGAGTTAGCGGCTGTGGA
>NZ_JBWKNI010000013.1:0-145791 GCF_059415485.1 Caulobacter sp. GW821-FHT10C03
CCCCCGAGACTGGGCTCTGTGCCGGCGGTCGCCCCCTCCGTCACGGCGCGTATCCGCACCGCGCCACCTCCCCCGTTTCACGGGGGAGGAGCAGGGAGCCGCTGGCGAGGCTGGCCGGAGAGTTACTTCAGCAGCCCCACCGGCACGCTCTGCGCCGCCACGGTCGCCGTCGCCTTCGCGCTGATCGCCGCCGAGGACGCCCCCAGCTGCACCTCGTAGTCGCCGGCCGCGACCTTCCAGCCGTGGGCGGCGTCGTCCCAGGCCGCCAGCAGGCGCGGGTCGACGGTCAGGGTGACGGCCTGGCTGGCGCCGGGGGCGAGGGCGACTTTCTGGAAGCCGGCCAGGCGGCGCGGGGCTTCCCAGCCGCCGGCCTTGGGCGAGACATAGACCTGCGGCACGTCCTTGCCAGCGCGCTTGCCGGTGTTGGTGACCTTGAACGACACGGTCAGCTTGCCGCCGGTGGTCGCGGTCTTGAGGTCCGAATAGGCGAAGCTGGTGTAGGACAGGCCGTGGCCGAACGGGAACAGCGGCTGCAGGCCCTTCTTGTCGAACCACTTGTAGCCGATGGCCGCGCCCTCGATCGAATAGTCGACGGAGAACAGCGCATCGGGCGTCTTCGGATCGCCGTCGAGCACGGGGCGGGGCAGCTGGGCCTCGCTGGCCGGGAAGGTCACCGGCAGGCGGCCGGTCGCGTCCACCTCGCCGGTCAGCACGCGGGCGATGGCCTCGCCGCCGTTGGTGCCGGGATACCAGGCCTGCAGCACCGCGCCGACGTCGTTCAGCCAGGGCATGGTCACTGGCCCGCCGGTCTCCAGCACCACGACCACCTTCTTGCCGGCCTTGGCGGCGGCGGCGATCGTCGCGTCCTGGTTCTTGGGCAGGGTCAGGGAGGGGGCGTCTTCCGACTCTGTGGTCCACTGGTCGGCGAAGACGATGACGAGGTCGCTGTCGGCGGCCAGCTTGGCGACCGCGGCCGGGTCCTTGCCGTCGTCATAGGTGAACTTGGCCTGCGGGGCGCGGGCCTGCAGCGCCTTCAGCGGCGAGGACGGGTAGTAGATCACCGGGCCCGGCCAGGTCTTGGGCTCCAGGCCCTGAACGGCGCGGCCGCCGGCCGGATAGACCTGCGAGGAGCCGCCGCCCGACAGCACGCCGACATTGGCGTAGGCGCCGATCACGGCGATCTTCTGGGCCTTCAGCGCCAGGGGCAGCAGGCCCTTGTCGTTCTTCAGCAGGACGATGCCTTCCTCGGCGTCGGCCTGGCTGACCTTGCCGTTGGCGGCCAGATCGATCGGGGCGATCTTCACCGGGTGATCGACCGCGCCGCTGGCGAACAGCGAGCGGACGATGCGGCGGGCCATGTCGTCCAGGCGCGCCTGGCTGACCGCGCCGCTGGCCAGATCGGCCTTCAGCACGCTCGCCAGGAAGGGCTGCTTGTCGAAGGCGTCGCCGGCCGATTCCTGGTCGAGGCCGGCGTTGACCGACTTGGAGCCGGAGTGCACCGCGCCCCAGTCCGACATGACGTAGCCCTTGTAGCCCCAGTCCTGCTTGAGCACCTTGTTGAGCAGCCAGTCGTTCTCGCAGGCGTAGTCGCCGTTGACGCGGTTGTAGGCGCACATCACCGAATGCTGCTCCGACGCCTCGATGGCGATCTGGAAGGCCAGCAGGTCGGAGGTGCGGGCGTCGGCCTGGCCGATCCGGCTGTCGACCACGAAGCGGCCGGTCTCCTGGGCGTTCAGGGCGTAGTGCTTGATGGTCGAGACGATCTTGGCCGACTGGATGCCCTTGATCTGGGCCCCGACCATGACGCCGGCCAGCAGCGGATCCTCGCCGCCGTATTCGAAGTTGCGGCCGTTGCGCGGCTCGCGGACCAGGTTGACGCCGCCGGCCAGCATGACGTTGAAGCCCGAGTTGCGGGCCTCCGAGCCGATCATCGCGCCGCCCTTCTGGGCAAGCTCCGGGTTCCAGGTGGCGGTGGTGGCCATGCCCGAGGGCAGGGCGGTGCGTTCGCGGAATTCGGCGGCGCTGCCTTGCGTGGCCACGCCGACGCCGGCGTCGGTTTCCCACTGGGCCGGGATGCCCAGGCGCGGCAGGCCCGGCACATAGCCGGCCGAGCCGGGCAGCGAGCCCTCGATGCGCGTGTACTTGGGCTTCATGTCGGCGCCGAAGTAGCCGTAGACCAGGGTCAGCTTCTCGTCCTGGGTCATGGCCTTGAGCACGAGGTCGGCGCGCGTGTCGGCGTCGAGCTTGGGATCGAGCCAGGGCTGGCTTGCCGGAGCCGCGGCGTGGCCGGCGTGATCCTGGGCGCAGGCGGGCAGGGCGGCCAGGCCCCCGAGGGCGATGGTCAGGGCCAGGGCGCTGGCGCGGAAACGCGAGTTCATTCTACCTCCCACACGGATGTTATTGGCCGGCGTAACCGGCGGTGTTTTCGCGGACGGAGAGGATCCGTCAGCTGGTCTTGGCCGGCGGGCCCTTGCGGGCCGGGCCGGTGGATTCGCGGATCACCAGGCTGTGCTGGGCCAGGAACGGTCCGGTGCGCAGGCCGGATTCGCCGCTGTTCCAGGCCGCGAAGGTCTGCAGGGCGCGCAGGGCCATGGGCTCGAACGGCTGGCGGATGGTGGTCAGGGTCGGCCAGATGACCCCGGCGATGGGCGCGTCGTCGAAGCCGACCACCGAGATGTCGTCGGGAATGCGCAGGCCGCGGCGCTGGGCCTCCATGCAGGTGGCGGCGGCCATCTCGTCGTTGGCGGCGAAGATCGCGGTCGGCGGCTCGTCGATCTCTAGCAGCAGCCTGGCGGCGTCGAGGCCGGTCTTGAAGGTGAACTCGCCCTGGACGATCAGCTCCGGCGCCGGGCGCGGCAGGCCGGCGGCGGCGTAGGCCTCGAAGAAGCCGTTGCGGCGATGGGTGCTGGCGGCGTGGTCGGGGTGGCCCGAGATGTGGCCGATGCGGGTGTGGCCCAGGCTGAACAGGTGCTCGACCACCTCGCGGGCGGCGGCGCGGTCGTCCATGGCGATGGCCGGGAAATGCGGGTCGGGCGTGGTCGGCGAGATCAGCACGCAGCGCACTTCCAGCTCGCGCAGCAGCGCCTTCAGCGGGCCGAAGTCGCATTCGGGCGGCAGCAGCACCACCTCGCGGATGCCGCCGTCCTCGACGAAGGCGCGGATGCGGTCCTGCCAGCCGGCGATCGGGCCGTCGAACAGCTCGACCGTCAGGTGACGGCCGGTCTCCAGGCAGGCCAGCAGCAGGGCGTGGTGCGTGCGGGTGTGATAGCCGCCGCTGGGGTCGCCCATCAGGGCGCCGACGGCCGACGAGCCCTGGGCGCGGAACTGGCGGGCCACGGCGCTGGGCTGGTAGCCGAGGGCGGACATGGCCTCGCGGACCTTGTCGCGGGTCTTGGCGGTGACGCTGGCGTGGTCGTTGAGGACCCGCGAGACCGTCTTGGCCGAGACCCCGGCCCGCTGGGCCACATCGTGAATCGTCGACATTTAGAGGATCCGCACCCGACTCGGCCGTCGCCGCGCGCCCGGCAGGACGGCGGCCGGACGGCTCCCTTGACCAGCCATACCGCAGCTGGATCGGCTTGTCATGCAATGGGACAGGTTCGGGTCAAAAATTGTCTTATTGTCGGACATTGTGTTGTCCCGCAAATGTCTTGTCGGACATTTAGGCGTGGCCTCGGCGTCCTTGTCGCCTGCGTCCTGCGGTTTTGATTCCCTTCGTGGCCTCGCCCGTAGATTTTATTGAGTTGAGGCGAAGCGGGGTTGGCAGCGCTGTCTCCTTTGTCGCTCAGGCCGAAGTGTGTGAGGTAAAATGCCTTATATAATAGGGAACTATCCCGTCTCTCGGGCTCGATCTGATCGGGCCTGAGCGCCTCGCGGACATGTTGCATTCCGGCGATTTTCAGAAATGACAACGTTGACATTCTTGTTGACTTGCTCGGGACATTTGGGAATGTAGCCACCGTGAGCGGCGACTGAGGGCTGTCTCGCAGCACCGTTCCGGCGCCGGGGGTCGCCGACAGGACATCACCGGGTCAAGGCCGCCAGAAGCAGGTTGGCGTGAAGGCCAAGGCCCGGGCTCAAGACCCACCGCGGCGCGCAAAGAGCGTCGCGGCCCGAACGCAAGAACAAAGACATTGGGGAGCGATCGACTTGACCACACCACGTTCGAAGTCCGTCTGGACTCGCGGCTTGACCCTGGCCTTGCTGGCCGGCGCGTCTCAGGCCGTCATCACCACAACCGCCCTGGCGCAGACCACCGAAGAGACCGCGGTCGACGAGATCGTCGTCACCGGCGTGCGCGGCTCGCAGCTGAAATCCGTCGACGTCAAGCGCAAGGAAGCCTCGATCGTCGACGCCATCTCGTCGGAAGACATCGGCAAGCTGCCCGACGTCACCATCGTCGACTCGCTGCAGCGGATCACCGGCGTGCAGATCCAGCGTGACGCCGGCGAGGGCAAGACCGTCAACATCCGCGGCCTCAAGCAGGTGATCACCCTGCTGAACGGCGAGCAGTACCTCAGCGCCGGCAACATGGGCGAGGCCCAGCCGAACCTGCTGGACGTGCCCTCGCAGCTGATGAACCAGGTGCTGGTCTACAAGTCGACCGACCCGAACAACGCCCTGTCGGGCATCTCGGGCACCATCGACCTGCGCACCCGCCGGCCGTTCCAGATGTCGGAAGGCTTCACGCTCGCCGGCGCGGTCGAAGGCCAGCGCGGCGACCGCACCAGCGAAGACGACTACCTGGGCAACATCCTGGCCAGCTGGCGCAACGACCGCGTCGGCCTGCTGGTGTCGGCCGCCCAGAGCAAGTCGAACCTGGGCAACAACTATTCGGGCACCGTCGCGCTGTCGGGCAACAACGACTGGGGCGGCACCAACCCTAACTCGTTCATCTCGCCGCACGGCTACGAGAGCTTCAACCGCGTCGTCGAGCGCAAGCGCACCGGCGTCAACGTGTCGTTCGAGGCCGACCTGGGCGAAGGCTTCACCCTGATCGCGGAAGGCTTCTACGCCAAGCTCGACGAATACAACCGCGCCATCGGCATCAACATCTCCAACCGCTGGGACGGCGGCGCCTTCGGCAACTGGACCAAGCCGACCGACTTCCAGCCCGTGGGCATCGGCGGCTGGCAGGCCGTCAGCGAGTACGACATCGACGCCTGGTGGATCAATTCGTTCAGCGTCAACCGCGTCACCAAGTCGGAATCGAAGAACTACAACCTCGAACTGAAGTACGACAACGGCGGCAAGTTCACCTCCGAGGTGCGGGCCATCCGCGCCAACGGTGAAAAGCTGAGCATGAACGGGCAGGCCCAGGGCGACCTCAGCAACTGGCAGTACGCGCCCAACCGCTTCAACCTGTTCCGCAACGCGCAGGACCGCACCCGCGGCCCGTTCTATCCGAAGGCCATCTGCGACCAGTATCCGGCCAGCCAGCGCAGCAACGCCGTGGCCGGCTCGGCCGGCGGCTGCTACCTGACGCCCAACCCGCAGGGCTACGGCGAGAACCCGCAGCTGCACTACGACATCAGCGGCGGCCACCCGGTGTGGAGCGGCTTCGACACGCCGATCTCGGGCGGCCTGGGCGCGGGCAAGACCCTGCGCGACTACATGGCCAACAAGGACAGCTACGCGATCGGGGCCTTCTCGTCGGAAGGCAACAACGAGGTCGAGTCGGACATGAACGTGTTCCGCGCCGACGGCCACTACCGCTTCGACGACAAGTTCCTGGGCTTCATCACCAAGGTCGACGCCGGCGTCCGCCAGAGCGACCGCTCGATCAGCGTCGAGCAGTTCCACCTGTTCTCGTCGTTCTACGGCGGCGTGGCTGGCGCGGTGCAGAAGAACGGCACGGCCGTTCCGGCCGCCGGCTGCATGGCGCAGTGGAAGGCCATCGACGTGGCCATGGACAACAACCAGTGCTCGGCGGGCGAGTTCGTGCCCAACCCGATCACCGGCGTGCCCGAGTTCCAGCCCTACACCGTCAACCGCCCGACCAAGCTCTACACCTACAACAACATCCAGTTCGTCACCGACCTGGGCGGCGTCACCTCGGGCATGCCCGGCTTCTGGGCCATCGACCCGAAGGACTTCGACGACATCGTCGCCTTCCAGAACAAGGTGTTCGGCGGCGCGACCCGCGTGCAGGTGCCCGGCCAGACCTACGACGTCGACCTGAAGGAGCAGAGCGCCTATGGCGCGGCCGACTTCTCCATCGGCAACCTGTCGGGCAACTTCGGCCTGCGGGTCATCCAGACCGAACTGCTGGTCAAGCAGAACAACACCGGCGACACCCTGGCCTACGGCGACACCAACGCCGACGTCGGCGACACGGTCACCCGTCGCAAGTACACCGACTGGCTGCCGTCGCTGAACGCGGTCTACGACCTGGGCGACCACTGGAAGTTCCGCTTCGCCTTCTCGAAGACGATGCAGCCGCTGGACCTGGGCAACTACGGCGGCGGCCTGTCGATCTTCACCGCCGACTGCGGCTCGGTGAAGCCGGGCGTGCGCTGCGTCACCGGCGCCAGCTCGTCGGGCAACCCGATGCTGGATCCGTGGCGCTCGGACAACTTCGACGGCGCCGTCGAGTACTATTTCGGCCGGGCCTCGATGTTCAACCTGTCGGCCTTCAAGCTGAAGATCGACAGCTTCGTGACCAGCGGCGTCACCACCGGCCGGTTCACCAACGGCGACGGCTCGCTCAGCGATCCGGTCAACGTCTCGCTGCCGGTGCAGGGCCAGAGCGGTTCGGTCGAGGGCGTGGAAGTGGGGGCCAAGATCGCCTTCACCGACGTGATCCCCGACATGCCGATCCTGTCCAACTTCGGCATCGACACCAACTACACCTACTCGCCGAGCGAGGAGTCGCGCGTCGGCCTGGACGGCCACAAGCTGCCCTTCGTCGACAACTCCAAGCACCAGTGGAACCTGGTCGGCTGGTATCAGGACGACAAGCTGCAGGCCCGCGTGGCCTACAACTATCGCAACGATCGCCTGGCCGAGGTGATGAGCAACAACATCCCGATCTACCAGGACGCCACCGGCTACGTGGACGTGAACGTCAGCTACAACATCCGCGACAACGTCACGGTCTATCTGAACGGCTCGAACGTCTCGGGCGAGATCGAGACCTATTACGCCCGGTTCGCCAAGGGCAAGACGCAGTACATCAAGCAAAACGAGTTCGAGCCTCGCTACACCATCGGCCTGCGCGCCAAGTGGTGATCTGACTTTCCTCCTGCGCCCGTCGTGGCGGCTCCCCTAGGGCCGCCGCGACGGGTCTTTTTTGTTTCAGCAGGTGCTTTCCGTTTGCGCCTTCGGGCGCCAGTTTCGGTCGGGGAGGATCGGCCATGAGCCAAGACGTCCGCGAAGGGCGTATCCGCAGCATCGTCATCGTCGGCGGCGGCACCGCCGGCTGGATGGCGGCCGCGGCCCTGCGTCGCCACTTCGGTCAGGCGCCGATCGACATCACCCTGGTCGAGAGTTCCGAGATCGGCACGATCGGGGTGGGCGAGGCGACCATCCCCACCATCCGCGCCTTCTACCGCAACCTGGGTCTCGACGACCTGGAGGTGCTGCGCGCCACCCAGGGCACCTGCAAGCTCGGCATCCGCTTCAAGGACTGGATGGCCCCCGGCTCGGCCTTCATCCATCCCTTCGGCCTCTATGGCCAGGACCTGAACGGGGTGGCCTTCCAGCACTACTGGGCCAAGGCCCGCGCCAGCGGCGAGGTCGGGGCGTTCGGCGAGTACTGCCTGGGCGCCAGCCTGGCGGCGGCCGGCAAGTTCACCGTGCCGGCGGCCAATCCGCCGTCCAGCCTGTCGGTGTTCGACTGGGCCCTGCACTTCGACGCCAGCCTCTTCGCCCAGCTGATGCGCCGCGTGGCCGAGGCCAACGGCGTGCGTCGCATCGACGCCAAGGTCGTGAAGGTCAATCTGCGGCCCGACGACGGCTTCGTCGCCTCGCTGGACCTGCATACGGGCCAGACCATCGAGGGCGACCTCTTCATCGACTGCTCGGGCTTCCGGGGCCTCTTGATCGAGGAGGCGCTGGAGACCGGCTACGAGGACTGGTCGCAGTGGCTGTTCTGCGACCGGGCGCTGGCCGTGCAGAGCCAGCCTCCTGCCAATTCTTCTGGGGAAGGCGCCGAGCCGCCGCCCTATACCGACGTCACCGCCCATGACGCCGGCTGGCGCTGGCGCATCCCGCTGCAGCACCGCTACGGCAACGGCTATGTCTATTCGAGCCGCCATATCGACGACGAGGCGGCCAAGGCCGAGCTGGTCGCCGCCGTGCCCGACAGGCTGCTGCACGAGCCGCGCCTGATCCGTTTCACGCCGGGCCGCCGCAAGCAGGTGTGGAACCGCAACGTCGTGGCCCTGGGCCTGGCGTCGGGGTTCCTGGAGCCGCTGGAGAGCACTTCGATCGCCCTGATCGAGACCGGGATCGAGAAGCTTAAAGCCCTGTTCCCGGACCGGCGCTTCGACCCGGCGGTGATCGACGAGTTCAACGACTGGTCGCGGCGCGAGATGGAGCGGGTGCGCGACTTCGTGATTCTGCACTACAAGGCCGCCCAGCGGGGCGACACGCCGTTCTGGCGCACCACCCGCGACGCCGACATCCCCGAGACCCTGGCCCGCAAGGTCGAGCTGTTCCGCGCCCGCGGCCACGTGGCCCGCTATCGCTGGGAGATGTTCCAGCCGCCCAGCTGGCTGGCGATCTTCGACGGCTTCGACATCCGCCCCGAAGGCTGGGATCCGGCGCTGGACGGGATCGACGGCGCGGCCCTGGCCGCCAGCCTCAACCAGATGCGGGCGGGCGTGGCCCGGGTGGTCGCCGAGGCCCCCTCCCACGGCGAGTTCCTGCGCCGCTACGTCGCCGCCCAGCCGGCGGCGGCCGAATAGACGACAACGATAAAAGACAAGACGACGGGAGAGGCCCGATGGCCAACAATCTGCGGAAGATCGTGATCGTGGGCGGCGGCTCGGCCGGCTGGATCACGGCGGCCATGCTCAGCCACTATCTCAAGGACAGCCCCTGCGAGATCGAGCTGATCGAGTCCGAGCAGATCGGCATCATCGGCGTCGGCGAAAGCACCATCCCGCCCTTCCTGCAGCTGATCCGCGGCCTCGGCATCGACGAGGTCGAGTTCATGCAGGAGACCCAGGCCGCCTTCAAGCTGGCCATCCGCTTCGAGAACTGGCGCCAGAAGGGCGAGGTCTACTACCACCCGTTCGGCCTGATCGGCGGGCCGGTGGACGTGCACGAGTTCTATCAGGTCTGGCTGCGCGGCAAGGCCGAAGGGCATCCCGCCGCCCTGCAGGACTTCGCCCCGGCCTCGGTGATGGCCGACCGCTGGAAGTTCATGTCGCCGGCCATGGCCCCGCGCACCATGATCGCCAACGCCAACTACGCGGTGCACATCGACGCGGCCCTGCTGGCCAGGTTCCTGCGCAAGTTCGCCGAGGCCCGGGGCGTCAAGCGCACCGAGGGCATCGTCAGCGATGTGGCCACGCGGCCCGACGGCTTCATCGACAAGGTGATCCTGCAGGACGGCCGCGAGGCCTCAGGCGACCTCTTCATCGACTGCTCGGGCTTCCGCTCGCTGCTGAACGGCAAGACCCTGGGCACGGAGTTCCTCGACTGGTCGGACGTCCTGCTGTGCGACCGCGCCATCGCCGTGCAGACCGCCAACATCCGCGACCCGCACCCCTACACCCTGGCCCAGGCCCAGGACTCCGGCTGGCGCTGGCGCATCCCGCTGCAGCACCGGGCCGGCAACGGCTACGTCTATTGCAGCCAGTTCTGCAGCGACGACGAGGCTCGGGCGACGCTGATGAGCCAGGTCGAGGGCGAGGCCGTGCGCGAGCCCTGGCTGGTGCCGTTCAAGACCGGCATGCGCAAGCAGCTCTTCAACAAGAACTGCGTGGCCATCGGGCTTGCGGGCGGCTTCATCGAGCCGCTGGAGTCGACGGCCCTGCACCTGATCTATCGCGGCGTCGACTACCTGCTGCGGTTCTTCCCCGACCGCGACTGCGACGCCACCCTGGCGGCCGAGTACAATCGGCGCATGCGGGCCGACTACGAGGAGATCCGCGACTTCATCGTGCTGCACTACTTCACGACCAAGCGCGACGACACGCCGTTCTGGCGCGCCTACCAGCAGGTGACGCCGCCCGAGAGCCTTCGCGAGCGGATCGCGCTGTTCAAGGCCGGCGGCGTGCTGCGCGACGGCGTCGACGACATGTTCCGCGCCCCCAGCTGGCAGTCGGTGATGGAAGGCATGGGCATCCGGCCCCAGCGCTACCAGCAGCTGGTCGACACCCTGCCGGCCGGGGTGGTGAAGGGCCTGCTCGACAAGTCCGCCCCGATGCTGAGTGATCTCGTCGACACCCTGCCCAGCCACGGCGACTTCCTGCGCCAGTACTGCCCGGCCCCGGTTCCGGAGGCGCTGAGGAAGGCGGGGTAGATTTTCTTCCCCTCTCCCAGAGGGAGAGGGAGGGGCCCAGGCGATAGCCTGGGAGGGTGAGGGGTTAGGGACCTTCCGGACAGGGCAGGGATCAACGGTGGCGGGACCGCCGACGGCGTACGCCCTCACCCTCCCACCGCTGCGCGGCGGGCCCCTCCCTCTCCCCACGGGAGAGGGTTTCGCGCGTCCTAAACCTCGGCCCACATCCGCAGGAGGTTGTGGTAGGTGCCCGTCAGCGACAGCACCGAGGCGTCGCCCTGGCCGACCTGGCCGGCCAGGCGCTGGATCGAGACGTCCATGTCGAGCAGCAGGCTGCGCTTGGCGTCGTCGCGCACCAGGCTCTGGATCCAGAAGAAGCTGGCCGTGCGCGCGCCGCGCGTGATCGTGGTCACGTGGTGCAGGCTGGAGGCCGGATAGAGGATCAGCGAGCCGGCCGGCAGTTTCACCAGGTGGCTGCCGTAGGTGTCCTCGACCACCAGCTCGCCGCCGTCGTAGTCGTCGGGATCGGTCAGGAACAGGGTGGCCGACAGGTCGGTGCGGATCTGGGCGCCCGTGGCGGGGTTTCGGCGGATCGAATTGTCGACGTGGTCGCCGAAGCCCATGCCCTCGCCATAGCGGTTGAACAGCGGCGGCAGGATGGTGTGGGGCAGGGCGGCCGAGACGAACAGCGGGTTGCTCTGCAGGGCCTGGACGATGATCGCCCCGACCTCGCGGGCGGCCGCGCCGTCCTGCGGCAGCTGCTGGTTGTTCTTGGCCATGGCCGCCTGGAAGCCCGAGGTGGCGTTGCCGTCGACCCACGGGGCGGCGTCGATGATCGCACGGCAGCGCGCGACTTCATCGGGGGTCAGCACGTCGGGGATCTGCAGCATCATGGCGGTCGGCCTTCGTCGTCTCGTGCTCAGGCTTTAGGGCCTGAGGCGGCCGCGGGCAATGCGAACGGCTCGCAGAAGATTGCGTAAGGGTGGTGAGAGGATGCGACCGTGCGTTCTCGACGAGGCGGGCCGCTCCATCTTCCGTAAAATCCCCGCGAAAGCGGGGACCCAGGCTTTTTCTGAAACCCACCGCGCTCAACGATAAAACACCTGGGTCCCCGCTTTCGCGGGGATTTTACGGGGGAGGGGGAATCCGCCTTCCGTTCAGGCCTCTAGAACAGCCAACGCCTCGGATACTTGTCGCCCAACGCCCGGGCCTCGCCGGTCTTCAGGCCCAGTTCGCGCATGCGGTAGGCGAGGATCTGGCGCATGGCGTCGACCGGTTCGCGGCCATCGACGGGGCTGGAGGCGATGGTTCCGGCCTGCTGGGCCAGGTCGGTCGCCGCCCATTCGGCCAGGGCCCGGTCGGCCTTGCCGACGGCGAAGTAGTGCGGGACGGGCGTCCGCTCGCCGGGAACCTCGACCATCACGGCGATCACCCAGCCCTGGGGGGTCATGTCGGCGTCGGGGCGCTGTCGGAACATGGGCCGGATGTAGCGGTCCGGCGGCCCAGGTTCAATTGCCGTGCGCGGGAGCGGTCTCGTCCTTGCAGATCCCGGTGATCACGCAGAACTGGGTGTCGAGCAGGTTGCGGATCGAGGCCCCGGCCGCCTGGGCCTCGTTGCCGGCCTGATAGCGGAAGTTTCCCTGGGCCCGCACGAGGGCCTGTCCGACCGGGCCCTCGTAGAAGGCGACGGCGGCTTCCAGGTCGGCCGAGCTCATCTCGCGGGCCAGGGCGACGCCGGCGGCCTCGACCACGATCTGGCGCGCCTTGGGGCGCGTTTCCTGCAGCATCTCGTACAGCGCGCGCCGCTGCTCGGGCGGTACGGGCCTGTCGGTGCGATAGAGCATGGTGGCGCCGTAGGCCATCAGCTCGGCTTCCGCGTCGTCGCCGATGCGCAGGGCCAGCGCCAGCCGGCGACCGAGCAACTGGTCGGCCAGCGCGGGCATCGGACCGGCGGCGACCTTGCGCTCGGCCGGGGGCGAGAAGGTGATGGGGATCGTTACGGTGGACGAGGTCGGCTTGCCGCAGCGGAGCTCGGGCATGAACTCCATCAGGGGGCGAAGACTGACGGCGGCTTCGCCGAAGCCGAATCCGGTCGGCGTTTCGGAGACGACGAAGCATTCGGTCGCCTTGCCCAAGGTGTCGATCGTGCACTGGATCACGGCCTTGCCGCCCTGGCGGGTGGCCACGGCCTGGGGCGGATAGGCCCACATGACGCTGTCGGCCGACAGGGGCGTCTTCCAGTTGGCGCGGACCCGCGGAATGGACGGATCGCCGCCGGCCGGACAGTCCGCGCCAGCGGTCGCCGCCGCCATCATCATCGCCGCGATCAGCAAGTTCATCCACCCGTCCCCCGACGTTCCATGTCGTTGCTAGTGGAGCTTGGCTGCTGGAGCAACCAGGGTGCGAGTTCGCTATCGACTGTTCTTCGATAGGCAAGGAAACCGGGCGCCGCCCGGGCGGTCCGAACCTTCTCGGGGCTTCGATGATCGGGTCATTGCGACGGTGTCGCCCGGCGGGTAGCGTCGCCGCGTTGCGAATGGGGGTTGCATCATGCGTTTGGGTCTCGCGCCGCTGATGGCGGTGGTTGTCGCCTTTGGCGGCTTGTCCTCGATGGCCGTCGCGGCGGACGCCGGCTACAAATCCGTCAGTGCGGCCACGGCGAGGGCGCTGGGCAAGGCGCGGACGGCCGCCAAGAAAGGCGACCACGCCACCGCCATCGCCGCCTATGACGAGGCGCTGAAGCTGGAGCCCAATTTCGCGCCGGTGATCACCGAGCGCGCCTTCGTCCGCGAGGCCTCGGGCGATCTGGCCGGCGCGGCGGTCGACTACGCCGAGGCGGTGCGCCTAGCGCCGACCCGGCCGAACGCATGGAGCCACGTGGCCTGGATCGAGGCCTTGCGCGGCGGCGATCTCGACCGCGCCCTCGCCGACAGCGAAAAGGCGGTCAGTCTTGGCGCGACGAGCGATGCAGTGGATACGCGCGGGTTCGTGCGCTTTCGGCGCGGCGAGTACGCCCTGGCCCTGGCTGACTACCAGGCGGTGCTCAACGCCTATCCGCGCGTAGCCTCGCCTCTGTTCATGCGCGGCGTCGTCAAGCGTCGGCTGGGACTGGACGCCGAGGGCGACGCCGACATCGCCCGCGCCTTGAAGATCGACAAGACGGTCGAGGCGCTGTGGGTTCGCCGGGGCGTGACGCGGTAGACGGGCCCAGGCGCAAAGAAAAAGGGCGGAGCCTCGCGGCCCCGCCCTTCTCTTTGGTTCAGCTGGTGCTGACCGGATTTCTTAGAAATCCATGTCGCCGCTCGGGATCGGCGTGCCGATCCCGATCTCTTTCGAGGATGGGCGACATGGATTTCTCTTAGAAATCCATGTCGCCCATGCCGCCCGGCATGCCGCCGCCGGCCGGAGCGCCGCCGCCCTTCTTGGGGGCTTCGACGATCGCGGCTTCCGTGGTGATCAGCAGGCCGGCCACCGAGGCGGCGTTCTGCAGGGCGGTGCGCACGACCTTGGCCGGGTCGATGACGCCGTCGGTCACCAGGTCCACATACTGCTCGGTCTGGGCGTTGAAGCCGAACGAGGGACTGTCGTTTTCCAGGATCTTGCCGACCACGATCGAACCTTCGACGCCGGCGTTCTCGGCGATCTGGCGGATCGGCGATTGCAGGGCGCGACGGACGATGGCGATGCCGGCCGTCTGGTCGTCGTTGTCGCCGGTCACGCCGGCCAGGGCCTTGGAGGCCTTCAGCAGGGCGGTGCCGCCGCCGGGGACGATGCCTTCATCGGCGGCCGCGCGGGTCGCGTTGAGGGCGTCGTCGACGCGGTCCTTCTTTTCCTTCACTTCGACTTCGGTCGAGCCGCCGACGCGGATGACCGCGACGCCGCCGGCCAGCTTGGCCAGACGCTCTTGCAGCTTTTCCTTGTCGTAGTCCGAGGTGGTGTCTTCGATCTGGCGCTTGATCTGGGCGATGCGGGCCTCGATCGCGTCCTTCTCACCGACGCCGTCCACGATGGTGGTGTCGTCCTTGGTGATCGAGACCTTCTTGGCGCGGCCGAGCATGTCGAGCGACACGTTCTCGAGCTTGATGCCCAGGTCTTCCGACACCACTTGGGCGCCGGTCAGGATGGCGATGTCTTCCAGCATGGCCTTGCGGCGATCGCCGAAGCCCGGAGCCTTGACGGCGGCGACGCGCAGGCCGCCACGCAGCTTGTTGACGACCAGCGTGGCCAGGGCCTCGCCTTCGACGTCTTCGGCGATGATCACCAGCGGGCGGCCCGACTGGACGACGGCTTCCAGCACCGGCAGCAGCGGCTGCAGCGACGACAGCTTCTTTTCGAACAGCAGGATGAGCGGCTCTTCGAGCTGAACTTCCATCTTGTCGGCGTTGGTGATGAAGTACGGCGACAGGTAGCCGCGGTCGAACTGCATGCCTTCGACGACGTCGAGTTCGGTTTCGGCGGTCTTGGCTTCTTCGACGGTGATGACGCCTTCGTTGCCGACCTTGTCCATGGCCTTGGCGATCATCTCGCCAACTTCCTTGTCGCCGTTGGCCGAGATGGTGCCGACCTGGGCGATTTCGCCGTTGGTGGTGACCTTCTTGGAGGACTTCTTGATGTCCTCGACGGCGATGGCGACGGCCTTGTCGATGCCGCGCTTCAGGTCCATCGGGTTCATGCCGGCGGCGACCGACTTGAGGCCTTCCTGGACGATGGCTTGAGCCAGCACGGTGGCGGTGGTGGTGCCGTCGCCGGCCTTGTCGTTGGTCTTCGAAGCCACTTCGCGGATCATCTGCGCGCCGAGGTTCTCGAACTTGTCAGACAGTTCGATTTCCTTGGCGACCGAGACGCCGTCCTTGGTGGTGCGCGGGGCGCCGAACGACTTTTCGATGACGACGTTGCGGCCCTTCGGACCGAGCGTCACCTTCACGGCGTTGGCGAGAACGTTGACGCCGCGCAGCATCTTGTCGCGCGCGTCGGAGCCGAAATAAACGTCTTTAGCGGCCATGGTGGGCGCCTTTCTAATCTTGAGAATTTCGTGAGGAAGGAAGCCGTCGGGAAGGGAAGCCGATTAGGCTTCGACCACGCCCAGGACGTCGCTTTCCTTCATGATCAGCAGGTCCTTGCCGTCGACCTTCACTTCGGTGCCCGACCACTTGCCGAACAGGATGCGGTCGCCGGCCTTCAGGTCGAGAGCGACCAGGTCGCCCTTGTCGTTGCGGGCGCCGGGGCCGACGGCGACGACTTCGCCTTCTTGCGGCTTTTCCTTGGCGGTGTCGGGGATGATGATCCCGCCCTTGGTGGTGGTTTCTTCTTCGACGCGCTTCACGAGGACGCGGTCGCCCAGGGGACGAAATTTCATGTGTCTTCTCCGTCGGAACGGTTTCTGTAAAAGGCTTCGTTAGGCCGAGGGAGCGTCGCTGTTAGCAGTCGCTCCCATCGAGTGCCAACGCCAGGCACGAGTTAGGCGCCGGTCCTTGGGGAGTCAAGGACGACGCCGGCGAACTTTTTACGATCGCGGTAAATGGCGCGGTGCAACGAGGGCGAAAAGGGAGGGTCTTCGATGTTCGATCATCTGGGGTTCGATGTGGCCGATTTCGAGCGCTCGGCTGCTTTTTACGACGCGGCCCTGGCGCCGCTGGGGATCAAGCGGCTTTACACCGTGCCCAAGGAATATACCGGCGGCATCGACGCGGTCGGCTACGGCGCCCAGCGTCCGCAGTTCTGGATCTCGGGCGGCGGCGGGACGAGCGGCAAGCTGCACGTCTGCTTTTCGGCCAAGACCAGGGCCGAGGTCGACGCCTTCTACGCGGCGGCGCTCGAGGCCGGCGGGACCGACAACGGCGCGCCCGGACTTCGCCCTCATTACCACGAACATTATTACGGCGGCTTCGTTCTGGACCCGGACGGGTTCAATGTCGAAGCCGTCTGCCACGCGCCCGCCTGAGTCCCGCCCGTCTGAGTCCTTTTCCGGAGACCGCCCCTGATGTCGAGCTACGCCCTGTCGCTGATCCTGGCCGTGGTCGCTTGCGTGATCGGGGGCGTGCTGGGCGGTCTGGTGCTGGCGCGGCCGGACTCGATGCTGGGCCTGGCCGGTCTGAAGAGCGAGGAAGAGAGCGCCGCCGTCACCGAGGGACGGGCCTTCGGCGGCCTGCTGATCGCCTCGCACGGCGCGGCGGCGTTGTTCCTGGGCTGGCAGTCCAGCGCCGGCGCGGCCATGGCCCTGGTGCTGGCGGTGGCCTGGTTCGGCGCGGCCTTCGGGCGCTTCGTCTCCATGCTGATGCAGAAGGCCGGCGGCCGCTTCAACTACGGCAGCATCGTCCTGGACCTGCTGATGGGGATCACCCTGGCCCTGCCGTTCTTCAACCAGGGCGCCCTGCCGCTGCATCGCGTCGGCGCCAGCATGCTGGTCTAGAGCCCCGGCCGCGCGCCCTCGTGCGCCAGCAGCCAGGCCTTGCGTTCGATGCCGCCGCCGTAGCCGGTCAGCGAGCCGTCCGCGCCGACCAGGCGATGGCAGGGCACGACGATGCTGAGCGGGTTGGCGCCGTTGGCCGCGCCGACCGCGCGCACGGCCGCCGGGCGTCCGATGCGGGCGGCGAGGCCGGCATAGGTCAGGGTCGTTCCCGCCGTCACCTCGCCCAGGGCCCGCCAGACGCTTTGCTGGAAGGCCGTGCCGCCGGTCGCCCAGGGGATGGCCGACAGGGTGGCGAGGTCTCCCTCGAAATAGGCCGCCAGCGCCTGGCGGATCGCGGCGGGCGCCGGGCCGCTCGCCAGCGGCGTCTGGCCGTAGTGCAGCCGCAGCAGGCGGTGCAGGCGATCCTCGTGATCGTGGAAGTCGGCGGCGCGCAGCCGGCCGTCCTGGTCGGTGACCAGCAGCATCTCGCCGATCGGGCTTGGCGCGCGGTCGAGGATGAGGCGAGGGGTCGGCGTCGGCATGGCGACATTATGGCGGGGTCAGCCTTCGGTGTCCGCCCGCTTCTTGCGATCCCGCGTTTCTCTTGCGACGGTTGAATGACCGTCTGCATTGCGTCGCATTTGGAGAATGTCAGTTCGCCGACATAAGGATTGGAAATTTGTCGTGTCTCTGACTTACTGAAAACTTCGCCGTTCAGGTGCGACATTATGCGCACGAAAACTGGTTGAATACATGTCGGTTAAAGGCCGATTCACTACACCGATTACGATGTCGTCAACCGCGCCGGCCGCCCAATGCCCTCGAAGTCGGGAGGCCTTTGGGCATGGCGTGGAACAAGCATTGGATGGTGGCTGGTGCGGCGGTGGTCGCCCTGGCCATGGGTGGGCTGGCGACAGCGCGCCAGGAGCGTGAAGCGCCGGGCGTCAGCCTGGCCCAGGACGTGGTGGCCGCGGCCAGCGCCTTCGAGACCTACACCCGCGGCGCCGGCGCGATCTCGCCCGCGGCCTTCACCGACGGCGAAGGCGTCGCCGGGGCCCTGAAGGCCGGCGCGGCCTACAAGGCCGAGCAGTTCGAGGCCGGCATGATCGCCTACGGCGCCATCGCCGCCCTGCAGGAGCCGACCTTCCTGGAGGGCGTGCGCCGCGCGGCCCGAGAAACCTCGCGCGAAGCCCTGGTCGAGCGCCTGCTGGCCTCGCCCGAGAGCGTCGTCGAGATCGAGGGCGTCGGCCTGGCCGCCGCCCGGGCCCAGACCGCCCTGCAAGGCCGGGGCGCGCCCCTGGCCGTCGCCGGCCGCTCGGTCAAGCAGTCGGCCTATGACATCCAGCGTCAGACCTGGTCCAAGGGCGCGGTCGCCGACAACGCTGGCCGCCTGGCGCGGGTCAAGCAGCTGTCGGCCACGGTGTTCACGCCCGGCCGGGACGACGCCGGCCGGCTGATCCAGGCCGCGACCGGCGCGGGCGGCGGCGGCTTCGCCGAGGGCGGCCGCGTGTTCACCCCGGTGACGGTGCGCTCGGCGGCCCTGGCGGCCCTGGCCGTGCTCGACGCCGCCGGCGACGCCGACGTGGCCCGTCTGGCCCCGGTGCTCAGCGAGAAAAAGGCCAACTTCTGCATGAAGATCGCCAAGCTGAACCTTTACCAGTGCCTGGCCGTCGCCGGTCCGCACTACGAGGACGTCTTCTGCCTGGGCCAGCACGCGCTGATCGACACGGCCCAGTGCGTCAACGACGCGGCGGGCGCCGGAGCGGTCGCGCCGGCCGCCGCGCCTTCGCCGCCGCCCCGTCCGCAGGGCTTCGTGATCCCGGTCGCCAGCGTCTCGCCGGCGGTGCTGGCCGAAGGCTCGCGCTGAGCCGGGCGTGAAGAAGGCTTGATCGGCGAACGCCGTCATCGTTAACCTTTCCCCCGGCGCAGGCCCCAGGGGACGGGGGCGGGGGGCGGGGATGAAGGCTCGGAAGTACGAACTGTTCGCGAGGGCCAGGCGCCCGCGCCCCAGCCGGGCGCGGGAGATCCTGGCCTATCCGGCCGAGGCCCAGTTCGTGTTCGACGCGGGGACGCCGCCGGCGCGTCCGGCCCGGGCCGACCAGGGCGACCTGCTGGACGCCTATTCCAACGCCGTGGTCCGGGCCGTCGAGACGGTCGGCCCCAGCGTGGTGCGCATCCACCCGATGCTCGACGACCCCAACCTGCAGGGCGTGGGTTCGGGTTTCGCCGTGGCCGAGGGCGGGGTGCTGCTGACCAACAGCCACGTGGTGCAGGGCGCGCGCCGCTTCGTGGTCATCACCGCCGACGGCCGCAGCCTGACGGCGCGCTGCATCGGCGATGATCCCGACACCGACCTGGCCCTGCTGAAGATCGACCAGCCCGTCGACCTGCCGCCGGTGCGGCTGGGCGATTCCAAGGCCCTGCGGCGCGGCCAGCTGGTCATCGCCATCGGCGCGCCGCTCGGCTTCGAGGCGACGGTGACCACCGGGGTGGTCTCGGCGCTCGGCCGGTCCCTGCGCGGCGAGCGCGGGCGGCTGATCGAGGACCTGATCCAGACCGACGCCGCCCTCAATCCCGGCAACAGCGGCGGACCGCTGGTGGCCTCCAACGGCGAGGTGATCGGCGTGGCGACCGCCGTCATCGTCGGCTATCCGGGCCTGTGCTTCGCCGTGGCCGCCAACACCGCCCGCTTCGTGATCGGCGAGCTGCTGGCCCACGGCCAGGTGCGGCGGGCCTCGATCGGCGTCGTCGCCCAGCAGGCCCCGGTGCCGCCGCTGCTGGCCCGCTCGACCGGGGTCACCCAGGGCTATGCGGTGTTCGTCGCCCAGGCCGACCCGGGCGGCCCCGCCGCCAAGGCCGGGGTGCGGGCTGGCGACCTGCTGATCAAGGCCGGCGAACGCCCTTTGACCGGCCTGGACGATATGCTGCGGGTGCTCGACCACGCCTGCATCGACGTGCCGACGCCCTTCGTGCTGATCCGCGAGGGCCGGCTGATGACCACGACGATCACGCCTCGGCTGAGGCGCAGGGGCGGCTAGTTCGCGCTCTCCGGCGTCGTCACCTTGAAACCGCGCGCCCGCAGGGTGTCGAGCACGCCGCCCTGGGCCACCAAGCTGCGCAGCGAGAAGATCGCCACCGCCTTGCCGGGCGTGTCCATCGCCAGGCTGATCGCCTCGACCTGGGCGGCCGAGCTCTTGCGCAGCCGGTCGGCGACGCCCGGCAGGACCATGGCGCAGCGCTCGCCCTGGCGCGGGACCGCGAGCGCGCCGCGCACGTCGCCCTCGGCCCAGGCGCGGGCGGCGCGGCGTATGGGCTCGGGGCCGGCCTCGACCTCGTCCAGCACGCCTTCCAGACAGGCCAGGCCCGCGGCGTCGGAATGCTGGGCGACCACGGCTTCGAGCAGCGGCGTGGCCTCGTAGATCGCCGCCGGCCGCATCGGAACCCTGTGCTTGCGGGCCAGGCGATTGATCGTGCGGTCCGGCTGACTGGTCGTCAGCCTGGCGTCGTTGCGGGCGGCGGCCGACAGCATCAGCCCCGCCCCCAGCGGCTTCCAGTCACGCCAGTCGCCGCTGGCGTGGGTCCTGTTCCAGGCCCGGTCGAGACGGGCCGCCAGGTCCGGGGCCACCTGCGTCAGGGACGAGCCGTCCTTCAACCGGCGGCGCGTCCTGAGGAAGATGGGCAGGTCCGCCAGCTGGGTGCGGTTCACCGCCGGGGTCAGCAGGACGAAGGCGCCGTCCAGCCGCCGGTCGAGCACCGAGGTGTCCCAGTCCAGGCGTTGGGGCACGCTGCCGGGGATGCCCAGCACGTAGATCGTCGTGTCGCCGTCGCTGACCTTCCACCAGGCCGGGCCGGGCAGCTTGGCCTGGACCACCAGGGACTCGACGACATTGGCCTCGGGGTCGTCGATGACCTGGGCGCATGCGCCGGAGGTCGCCGCCAGAGCCGTCAGGGCGGCCAGGATCAGGGTCAGTTTCCGCAAGATGTTTCCGCCTTCTGGCGCGCTTGGCCTCGTGTCACTCGCCCCGTGTCACTTGTCGGGCGTCACTCGTCCGGCGTGGAGACCTTCAGGCCCTTGGCCCGCAGCTGGTCGAGCACCCCATCCTGGGCCAGAAGCGAACGCAGTTCGATGACGGCGACGGCCTTGCCTGGTTTTTTCAGGGCCGCCTCGATGGCCTTCACGGCGTCGTCGCGGCCGTCGCGCAGCTCGCGGGCGATCGACGGGGTCGAGTCCAGGCAGCGCTGGAAGCCGCGATCGGCCGCGACCACGTCGCGTACCTGGCCCTCGGCCCAGCGCCGGGCGGTGACCTTGATGCCGCCTTCGCCGCTCTCGGCCTGGCGCAGGCCCGCGTCCAGGCACAGCAGCTGGAGGGGCTGCGGCGCGGTCGCCAGGGCCTTGATGGCGTCGGCGAGGCTGTAGCCCGAGAGGTTCTGGATGCGGGGACGCTTGGCCAGGTCGCGGCTCCTGGCGATGTCGCGGATGCGGTCGGTGACGCCGCCAACGCTGATCGAGACGCTGCCCTCCTGGTTGTTGGCGACCAGGAAGCCGGCGAAGGCGGGCTTGGTGTCGTCCATCGAGTCCGGCTTCTGCTTCATCGCCTTCAGTCGCGCCTCCAGGCGTTGGCGCAGGTCCGGCGGCAGGGTCTGGCGCATCGGCTGGTCGGAGACGAACAGCTTGCGGCCGCCCATGGCCAGGGAGATCAGGCGTACGACGCTGATATCGGCCTCCTGGCCCATGATCAGCACGTTGGCGCCGTCCAGCCGCCGGCGCAGCACCGACTCTTCGGCCTTGGTGTCGGTGGGGACCATGGCAGGAACGCCCAGCACGTAGACGGTGGTGTCGCCGTCGCTGACCTTCCACCAGGCCGGCCCGGGCAGGCGGGCGTTGACGATCAGTTCCTCGACGAGGTTCTCGTTGGGATCGACCCTTTGCAGCGCGATCGGCCCGGAGGCGTCGACCGCCTGCTGCGCCAGGGCGGGACCGGCGCAGAGGGCCAGGAGGAAAGCCGCGAGGGCGGGGGCTGCGGCGACGCGATGGATCACTATCTCTCGTCCTCGGCTTGTTCGGAATCGTTCTAGAATGGCGGTTCGTCGCAAGCTGAACCGTTCTCAACCGAGGCGGTCAAATTAAGTCGCCGCAATGCAGGCCCGTCCTGCGCCGAAAGTCCGTTCCATGCCGATCCGCCGCCTGCCGCCCGAGACCGTCAACCGCATCGCCGCCGGCGAGGTGGTCGAGCGGCCCGCGAGCGCCATCAAGGAGCTGGTCGACAACGCCATCGACGCCGGCGCGACCCGCATCGAGGTGGAAGCTCACGGCGGCGGCCTGACCCGGATCCTGGTCGCCGACGACGGCTGCGGCATGAGCGCCGAGGAACTGCCCGTCGCCATCGAGCGCCACGCCACCTCCAAGCTGGCCCCCGACGACGAGGGCCTGTGGGACCTGCTGCGCATCCACACCATGGGCTTCCGCGGCGAGGCCCTGCCGTCGATCGGCTCGGTGGCGCGGCTGCAGATCAGCTCGCGCGCCAAGGGCCAGCGCGAGGCCTGGTCGATCCTGGTCGAGGGCGGCCGCGTCGACGATGTCGCCCCCGCCGCCTTCGCCGGCGACAACGGCACCCGGATCGAGGTGCGCGACCTGTTCTACGCCACGCCGGCGCGGCTGAAGTTCATGAAGTCCGAGCGGGCCGAGGCCCAGGCGATCACCGAGGAGCTGAAGCGCCAGGCCATGGCCCACGAGTCGGTGGGCTTCTCGCTGGACATCGACGGCCGCCGCATCCTGCGCCTGCCGCCCGAGCATCCGGGGCCGCAAGGGCGCCTGGCGCGCCTGGCCGCTGTGCTCGGCCGCGACTTCCAGGACAATGCGCTGGAGATCGACCAGACCCGCGACGGCGTGCGGCTGTCGGGGTTCGCGGGGCTGCCGACCTACAACCGCGGCAACGCCGCCCACCAGTACCTGTTCGTCAACGGCCGGCCGGTGCGCGACCGGCTGCTGCAAGGCGCCCTGCGGGCAGCCTATGCCGACTTTCTCGCGAGGGACCGCCACCCCAGCGCGGCGCTGTACGTCACGCTCGACACCTCGGAGGTCGACGTCAACGTGCACCCGGCCAAGGCCGAGGTGCGCTTCCGGGATCCTGCGCTGGTGCGCGGCCTGATCGTCGGGGCCCTGCGCCATGCCCTGGCGGGCGCCGGCCACCGCGCCTCGACCACCACGGCCGCCCAGGCCCTGGACAGCATCCGGGCGCAGAACGTCTATCCCGGTTACCAGCCGGGTCCGTCGCCGGCCGGCTTCTCGGCCTGGCGCGAGGGCGGCTGGACGCCGCCGACCCAAAGGCCGATGGACCTGCCGGGGCTGTCGGACGTTTCGGCCCGCCACGAGGCGCGGCCGGAGGAGGCCTATCAGACGCTCGGTGGTGGATTTGCCGGGGGCGGCGTCGCCGAGGCCGTGCGCGAGGCGGCCTATGGCGGCTACGACGCGCCGCCGTCGGTGGCCTATCCCGGGCAGGACTACGTTCCGAGCCAGCCCTTCGACCCGATCGACTTCCCGCTGGGCGCGGCCCGGGCCCAGGTGCACGAGACCTATATCGTCGCCCAGACCCGAGACGGCGTCGTCATCGTCGACCAGCACGCCGCTCACGAGCGCCTGGTCTACGAGCGGATGAAGCACGAGATGGAGGCCGGCGGCGTCGCCCGCCAGACCCTGCTGCTGCCCGAGGTGGTCGAGCTGGATCCGGCCGAGGCCGAGCGGGTCGTGGCGCGGGCCGAGGAACTCTCTTCGCTCGGTCTGGTCCTGGAAAGCTTCGGTCCCGGCGCGGTGCTGGTGCGCGAGACGCCGGCCCTGCTGGGCAAGGCCGACGCGGCGGGCCTGGTGCGCGACATCGCCGACGATCTGGCCGAGAACGGCCAGGCCCTGGCCCTGAAGGAGCGCCTGGAGGAGGTCTGCTCGACCATGGCCTGCCACGGCAGCGTCCGCGCCGGCCGCCGCCTCAACGCCGCCGAGATGAACGCCCTGCTGCGCGAGATGGAAGCCACGCCCCACTCCGGCCAGTGCAACCACGGCCGCCCGACCTATGTGGAGCTGAAGCTCTCGGACATCGAGAAGCTGTTCGGGCGGCGCTGATTTCCTTCTCCCCTTGCGGGAGAAGGTGGCGCAAAGCGCCGGATGAGGGGTCTCTCAGACATGAGACGCTCCACCCGGCCTGACCGCTTTGCGCGGTTTCGAGTTCTGAGAGACCCCTCACCCGACCTCCTTCGGAGGCCACCCTCTCCCGCAGGGGGAGAGGGATCTAAGCCATGTGCGGATCCAGCGACTGCACGTCGTGCCAGTCGTGCAGCGGCAGCATCGGCCGGGCGAAGGGCGAGACGGTGGCCGGGGCGTGCAGCAGGTCGGTGACTTCGGGGCCGGTGACGAACGGCACCTCGTGGTCGACGCAGGCCAGCAGTTCGCGCCGGCGGGAGACGCCGGTGACGCCCTGCCAGATGCGCTTGCGGCGATAGGTCGGCCCCTCGCGCATGAAGCGGTCGATGGCCGCCAGCCGTTCGCCCTCCGCCGCGTCGGGCAGGTCGAGGGTGACGCTGCTGGCGAAGTCGGGCGGCAGGTCCTCGACCCGGAAGGCCGGATCGCGCACCCGCAGGTCCAGCCGCGAGAAATAGGGCGCCAGGAACGACTTGATCTGCGACAGCGCCGAGAACGACGGCGCGCGCGGGGTGTCGTAGATGCCGGCCGCCAGGCGGCCGCGCGCCGAGGCCGGCAGGGCCGAGAGGCCAACGGTCAGAAGGTTGCGACCGCTCGGCTTGACCAGGCTGGAGAAGCAGATCGGCACGAAGATCACGCCGGCTTCGTCGGCCTTCAGCAGGCCGGGCAGCGCCGCCAGGGCCGCCGCGTCGGCGTCCTCGGCCTCGGCGTGGACGTCCTGGTCGAAGGCGCGGCGCTCGACGAGGGCGTGCACGACGACGCTGCCGACGAACAGTTCGCGTTGCAGGTGATAGACGCCGCGGAAGCCCAGCGGGCCGGTCGGTTCGGGGCGCGAGACGATCTTGGGCAGGGCTTCCATCGGCGGCTCGCCGGCCACCGGTCCGCCGGGCGGGGCCAGGGAGACCACGCCGTCGGGCGTGACCTTGCAGACCCGGCCCAGGCCCTCGGGATAGGCTCCATCGACCATCAGGGCCCGTACGGCCGCCAGCGACATGCCGCCGAAGCGCATGACCTCGGCCTGGTCGCCCTCGACCAGCAGCAGGCTGACCTCGCCGTCGCCCTCGACGCCGAACAGCTTGCGCTGCATGTCGCGGGCCATGGCCTGAAGTTCGCGGGCGTCGAGCCGCGTGGCGCGGGGATCGGCCAGGACGAAGGTGAACGGCGCCACCAGGCCATAGCGGCGCGGATGCAGCCAGGTGGTTTCCAGATAGGCCCCGGCCACCTTGGCCACGAGGGCGGCCATGGCGTCGTTGTCCGCGAACCGGAGTTCGTCGCCGACGAAGATCTTCAAGCACGCTACGGCGGTCATGGGAGCAACCTTCGCGCGCGGTGGTTACCGACAGGCGCCTATGCGGTTGCGGCCAGACGTCGCACGAACCTCGATCTTGCCGACGCGTTGTGGCGAGGGAGGAGATCGTCATGCAGATCCATCGCGGCCGGCTGATCGACCACGTCC
This sequence comes from Caulobacter sp. GW821-FHT10C03, assembly GCF_059415485.1. Taxonomy (NCBI): domain Bacteria; kingdom Pseudomonadati; phylum Pseudomonadota; class Alphaproteobacteria; order Caulobacterales; family Caulobacteraceae; genus Caulobacter; species Caulobacter sp. GW821-FHT10C03. Next base: position 25,487 of record NZ_JBWKNI010000013.1, read on the forward strand.
ACCTGCGCGCCAGGGACCTGGAGGCGACCAAACGCTTCTACCGAGCGGTGCTGGAGGCGCTGGGCGTTCCTTTCGACGACGCCGAGGATCACCTGTCGGCCGACGAGTTGTGGGTCGACGCCGGCGAGCCGGCCACCCACGTGCATCTCGCCTTCCAGGCCGGCGACCAGGAGACCGTGCGGCGCTTTCACGCGGCGGGCCTCGCGGCCGGCGGACGCGACAACGGCGGGCCGGGCGAGCGGCCCTACCATCCCGGCTACTACGCCGCCTTCCTGTGGGATCCGGACGGCAACAACATCGAGGCGGTGTTCCACGGGCCGGCCAAGCGCTCGTCCGACAGCGTGGTGTTCACGTTCGAGACGCCTTAGGCGGCCGCCTCGGCGGTCCAGCCGTAGAGCGGCAGCTGGCCGCGCGGATAGGGCGCGACGGTGGTCGGCGCCTCGAGCAGTTCGGTGACCATGCCGCCGCTGACGAACGAGGCGCCCTGGTCCAGGGCGGCGGCCAGTTCGCGGGGGCCGCGCAGGTCGCTGACGCCCTGCCAGACCTGACGGCGGCGATAGAGCGGGCCGTCCTTCAGGAAGCGGGCGATGGCGGCCAGGCGGTTGGCCTCGGTGTCGCCCTCGGGGGTGAAGGTGATGCTGGCGGCCAGGGTCGGGGGCAGGTCCTCGACCTGGAAGGCCGGGTCGCTGACCCGCAGGTCCAGCCGGCTGAAATAGGGATCAAGGAACGCCTTGAGCTGGCGCAGGGCGGCCAGGGACGGGGCGCGGGGCACGCCGTAGACCCCCGCCGCCAGTCGTCCGCGCAGGTCGCCGGGCAGGGCGCGCAGGCGGCTTTCCAGTTCGGCCCGCAGGCCCGGCTTGAGCACCGAGGAAAAGCCGATCGGCACGTAGGCGACGCCGGTGTTGGGGCCGAGGGCGGCGATCGCGCCCTTGAGGATCGCCATGTCGTGCAGGGCGCGCTGGCCGTCGACATAGGTTTCGTAGGCGACGCCGGCATGGCCCGCCTCGCGCCAGACGGCGACGTTGCCGACGAAGAGCTGGCGGCCGGTGTGATAGACGCCGCGCCAGGCGACCCGGGCCGGCAGCGGGCGGGGGCACAGGCGGGCCAGGGCCTCCATGGTCGGCACGCCGGTGATCGGGCCGCCCATCGGCATGACCGAGCGCACCTCGCGCGGGGTGATGCGGCAGACGCGGCCGGCCAGGGAGGCGTCCTCCTCGCCGGACAGCAGCAGGGTGAGCTGGCGGGCGGGCAGGCCGGCGAAGCGCATGACTTCGTGCTGATCGCCCTCGAACATCAGCATGACGATCTCGCCGGCGTCGTCGTCGCCGAACAGGCGGTGCTGGAGAGCGCGGGCCAGGGCCTGGAGCTCGCGGGCGTCCAGCCGCGTGGCGCGCGGATCGGCCAGCACGAACGAGAACGGGGCCACCAGTCCATGGCGGCGCGGCGCCGTCCAGGCGGTCTTCAGGTGCTCGGCGGCGACCTTGGCCACGAGGGCGGCGTTACGCTCGGTCTCGGCGGGATCGTCCCCGACGAAGACCTTCAGGCAGGCGATGGCGGTCATGACGCACAGGTTGCGCGAACGAGGTTATCACGCGTTATAGGTCAGCTGCGACCCAGCGTCGCGAACGCCGGTTTTTGAAGTCTTCAGGCGGCTCGAAGCGGCAGTTCCTGGGTCGCGCCCAGGGCCGGCGGCTTGTCGAGCAGGGCGCTGACGGCGGGACCGGCCGCGAAGCGCAGGCCGGCGGCGCGGCAGGCGTCCAGTTCCTTGGCGCTGCGCACGCCCAGCACCGCCTGGCGCACGCCCTTGCCGCGATAGATCGACTGGCGCGAGGCGAAGAGGGCGATGGCCTTGATCCGCTCGGCGTCGGACTCGTCGCCCAGTTCCAGCGAGATGCTGGAGGCGATGTCGCCCGGCAGGGTGTTCACCGGGAAGTTCGGGTCGGAGATGCAGAGGTCGATGAAGGCGAACGAGCCCTGCAGGAAGCCGCGGATCTGCTGCAGCAGGCCCATCGAGGGCTCGCGCGGGGTGTCGTAGACGCTGGCCCCCAGACGCGGCTGCAGGTCGAGCGGGAAGCGCGACAGCCGGCGCTTGTAGGCCTCCTGCGAGGCCGGGGTGGTCAGGTTCCAGAAGCTGAGCGGCAGGAACAGCGCGCCGTCGCCGTTCTTGACCGTCGGGAAGCCGAACTGGGCGTCGTTGAGACCGGTGAGGTCGCGGGCCAGCAGGTCGGAATCCTCGGTCGGACGCGGCGCGGCGAGATCGGCCTTGTGGCCCAGCAGGGCGCCGACCACGGTCTCGCCGGGCAGGTGATAGATGGCGCTCCAGCCGGTGGTCAGCGGCGCGGCGGGCTTGGCCGGGGCGACGGGCGTGATGGGGCGGATCGGGGCGGGCGGCTTGGCGGCGGCTTTTGCAGGAGCGGGCGCCGGCTCGGGCGCGGCGGCCGGAGCGCTGGGCACCGCGCGGATTTCCTCGGCGGTGATCACCTGCACGTGGCCCGGAGCGCCGGAATAGCCGCGGCCGGCCATCAGGCCCGCCAGTTCGCCCTGCGACAGGCTGGCGAACTGCAGCACGGCGTTCTCGTCGCCCTCGAAGGTCATCAGGCAGACCTGGCCGCTCTTGCGGCCGGGGAACAGCGAGGTCTCCAGCTCGATGGCCAGGGCCTGCATCTCGGTGGGATCAAGCTGCTCGGCCTTGGTGTCGGCCAGCACGAAGGCCAGGGGCGCGACGACGCCGTAGCGGCGCGGGGCCTTCCAGCGATGCTTGAGGTAAAGGTCGGCCGCGACCTCTACCTGAGCAGGAGGAACGCTGGCGCCCGCCGTCTCCGCGGCGGTGAGCAGGATACGCAGGCAGGCAATGGCCGTCATGATCGGCAATCTGACGGCCAATGCTTGGCGAAATCCTTACAAAGCAAGGATAACGTCGGTTTTTCTTATTTCGCCCAGGTATAGCTGCGGCAGGTTGTCGCGATCGCTGGAAGCTCTACCTGACGACGACCCGCCGCGACAGGCTCAGACGAAGTCCTCGCTGAGGCGGAACTCCAGGCGCTGCTTGACGCCCGGCCAGTCGAAATCGGTGATCGAGAACACGGCCGTGTCGCGCACGTGGCCGGTCCAGGTGATCTTGTGGCTGCGCAGCACGCCTTCCTTGCTGGCGCCCAGCTTCTCGACCGCGGCCTGGCTGCGGGCGTTGCGGACGTCGATGTTGAACTCCACGCGGATGACGCCGGAGTCGAAGGCGTGGCCCAGCAGCAGGCGCTTGGACTCCGGGTTCACCGGGCCCGAGCGGGCGCTGGGGTGCAGGAAGGTCGAGCCGATCTCCAGGCCTTTGTGCAGGCGGCGGATGTTCAGATAGCTCGACGTGCCGACGATCTTGCCGTCCGACTTGCGGCGGATGGCGAAGCCGACGCGCTCGCCGCGGTCGCTCTCGCCCAGCAGTGCGCCCCACCAGTCCTCGAAGCCTTCGCCGCAGCCGTTGACCGACATGATCTCCCAGCTCTCGGGATCGCAGTCGATGGCGCCGCGCAGCTCGTCGCGCAGTTCGGGGGTGATGGGCTCCAGCCGGACGTAGCGGCCTTCGAGGGGCTTGATGGTCAGGTTCATGGCGGTGTTTTCCGCCAGGAGCGGGCGGCTGACAAGCCGCCAGGCGAGGATCCGGGGCCGAAGCGGCGGGATCGTTCAAAATGGCCCCGCATCGCCCGCTTGCCGCGCCCGTAAACTCGGTGTTACAACGTCTTCAAACAAGTGTTTGAACCAGGGATCGGGAACGCCATGGACTTCGACATCTCTCCCCGTCAGCGGGAATTCCTCGACCGGGTGAACGCCTTCATCGAGGACCACGTGCGGCCGGCGATCCCGACCTACGAAGCCGAGATGGACGTTCCCGCCGACCAGCGCTGGAAGGTCGTCCAGGTGCTGGAGGAGCTGAAGGGCAAGGCCAAAGCCGCCGGCCTGTGGAACTTCTTCATGCCGCCCCACAGCGGCCAGGTGCATGTCGATGACACTTTCGAGTTCGAGGGCGTGCAACTGACCAACCTCGAATACAGCCTGATCGCCGAACAGCTGGGCAAGATCGGCTTCGCTTCCGAGGTCTTCAACTGCTCGGCGCCCGACACCGGCAACATGGAAGTGCTGATGCGCTACGGCACGCTGGCGCAGAAGGAGCGCTGGCTGCGGCCGCTGATGAACGGCCAGATCCGCTCGGCCTTCCTGATGACCGAGCCGGAGGTGGCCAGCTCCGACGCCACCAACATCGAGACCCGCATCGAGCGCGACGGCGACGACTACGTGATCAACGGCCGCAAGTGGTGGTCCTCGGGCGTGGGCGATCCGCGCTGCAAGGTCGCCATCGTCATGGGCAAGACCGACCCGACCGCCTCCACCCACCAGCAGCAGAGCCAGATCCTGGTGCCGCTGGATGCGCCGGGCATCGAGGTGGTGCGCATGCTGCCGGTGTTCGGCTTCGACGACGCCCCGCACGGCCACGCCGAGGTGATCCTGAAAGACGTCCGCGTGCCGGTCGAGGACGGGCTGATCCTGGGCGAGGGCCGCGGCTTCGAGATCGCCCAGGGCCGCCTTGGCCCCGGCCGCATCCACCACTGCATGCGCACCATCGGCGCGGCCGAGGTGGCGCTGGAGAAGATGGTCAAGCGGCTGATGACCCGGAAGGCCTTCGGCAAGTACATCTCCGAGCAGTCGGTGTGGGAGCAGCGCATCGCCGAGGCCCGCATCGACATCGAGATGTGCCGCCTGCTGTGTCTGAAGGCCGCCGACATGATGGACAAGGCCGGCAACAAGGCCGCCCGGCTCGAGATCGCCATGATCAAGGTCGCCGCGCCGCGCATCGCCCTGAAGGTCATCGATGACGCCATCCAGGCCCACGGCGGCGGCGGCGTCACCACCGACTTCGGCCTGGCCAAGCTCTATGCCGGCATCCGCACCCTGCGCCTGGCCGACGGCCCCGACGAGGTGCACTGCCGCACGATCGCGCGGATGGAATATTCGAAGTACGGCGACCTGGCCTTCAAGCAGAAGGCCGAGCGCGAAGCGGCTCTGCACGTGCCGGGGATTCGCTAGGGCTTAGGAGCGGCCGCTTTAGCCATCTTGATCCTGGCGACGAGGAATCGGGCGTCGCCGATGGTTTCGAGCGGCGCCCGCTTCGTGCAGGCGCTGGCCCAGATCGCCTCGGTCGGGCCGCCCGCCACGACCGGGGCGGCGGGCTCGGTGACCTTCTGTAGAGCCGGCCCCGGTTCTTCGTCGCTAGCTTCGAACGGCCAGCGCCGCACGGTCTGGATCGCGAGCGTCTTGTCGCGGCAGTCGGCCTCGAAATCGCGGAAGGCGTAGGCGGGGCGGTCGTCGTGATTTTCCGGGACTGTTGAGGTCATGGTCCAGATGGACCGTCCTCTCACCTTGTCGTTCTTCTTATCGGTGAAGGTGGCGGCGGGCGATGTCAGCACCATGCGCTGCGGCCCCGACCATATGAGATCGTAGGACGCCCCCGCGCCCTGGGCCCGCACTGGAGTGTCGACGCTCATAGGGGCGGGGCTTATCAGAAGCGGAGCCTTGGGGCGGTGCGTGAAGGCGTCCGCCGCGTCAGCGTAGCCCAGTCGCCGCGCGCCTTCTTCCATCGTCGCGGCGATGTCCATCCCGCCCTGGGGCGCTTCTCCGCGACAGGCCTGACGAGCGACCGTCGCTACGGCGTCGTCGTCGAAAAGGAAGCGCCAAGCGTCCCAGGCGGGAGCTTTGGCGTTGGGGTTGCGATTCCCGGTGGCGGGGAGCCTTTCGATCCAGGCGTTTGACTGCGCGCGCCAGCCGCAATCGAGCCGAACGGCGATGAGGTTGGCGCGCCCATTGTTGGCCTTGGTCTCACCCGGTGTGAGGACCAGGGTCTCGAACTCCACCATGTCGCCGTTACGGACGATTGTGGCGGGGTTCCAGTAGGTCAGATTCTTTGACGTCGACGATGCGGCCGGCTCGGTCGGAAGCCAACCGGCCGCAGCCGGGGTGGCGGCCGCGAGCGCCGCGAGCAGGCCGACGATGGCAAATGTCTTCGACATGCGTCGGCGCTCCGCGGTTGAGCTTGGATGCTTAGTACGCCCGCTGCGGGAGTGGCAAGCGCCGTGCCGTCAGAACGTCGGCGCGACGATCGCCCGCGCCTGGGTCTCGTCGCAGCGGATCTGGTCGATCATCAACTCGATGCTGTCGAACTTCAGTTCGGGGCGCAGGAAGGCGATCAGCTGGGTTTCGATGACCTGGCCGTAGAGGTCCTCGTCGAAGTCGAACAGCCAGGTCTCCAGCCGGGTCTCGACCTCGCCGGTGGTCGGGTTGTTGCCGAGGTTGGCCACGCCTGGGATCACCCGGCCGTCGGGCAGGCGGGTGCGGGTGGCGTAGACGCCGAGCTTGGGCACCACGTAGTCGACGATCTCGACATTGGCGGTGGGGAAGCCCAGCTGGCGGCCCAGCTGCTGGCCGCGCCGCACCACGCCCTCGATGGCGAAGGGGCGGCCCAGGATCCGGGCGGCTTCCTCGGGCTTGCCGGCGCGCAGGGCCTCGCGCACGCCGGTGGACGAGAACTTCTCGCCGTCGCGGTTGGCCACGGGTTCGGCGACCGAGACCGAGAAGCCCAGTTCTTCGCCATAGGCCTTCATCGCCTCGGGGCTGCCGGTGCGGCCCTTGCCGAACGAGATGTCGAAGCCGACGGCCACGTGGCGGATGCCCAGGCCGTCATGCAGCACGCGCTCGGCGAAGGCCCGGTCGTCCAGCGTCGCCATCTCGAAGTCGAACGGCAGCAGGTAGAGGAAGTCGACGCCCAGGTCGCTGAGCAGGCGGGCTTGCTGCTCGACCGTCATCAGCCGGAAGGCCGGCTCGGTGGGGCGGAACAGGCGCCGGGGGTGCGGGTCGAAGGTGACCACGCCCAGCGGGACCTTCAGCTCGCGCGCGGCGCGGGCGGCCTCGGCGATCACCTGCTGGTGGCCGCGATGGACGCCGTCGAAATTGCCCAGGGCCACGGCCGCGCCCTTCTCCTCGGGGGAGACGTCCTTCCAGCCGTGGACGATCTTCAGGCGCACGCGCGGATCCATGCTCAGGCGCCCTTCTTCGGAACCAGGACCACGGCCTCGCCGTCGACCACGGCCTTCTTGCCGACGATGCAGGTGGTGGAGAGGGTGACGCGGCCCTTGGCCTCGTCGATGGCGGTGACCGCCACCTTGACCACGACGGTGTCGCCGATGCGCACCGGCCGCTTGAAGTTCAGCGATTGCGACAGATAGACCGCGCCCGGACCGGGCAGGCTGGTGCCCAGCGCCGCCGAGATGTAGCCGGCCGACAGCATGCCGTGGGCGATGCGTTCGCCGAAGCTGGTGCTTGCCGCATAGTCGGCGTCGAGGTGGACGGGGTTGGTGTCGCCGGTCACGTCGGCGAAGGCCTGGATGTCGGCCTCGCCCACGGTGCGGCTGAGTTCGGCGCTCTGGCCGACGCTCAAGTCCTCGAGAAAGAGACCCATGCGATCCCCGATCCTGCGTTCTTATTGCTCTTAGACGGGCTTTGTAGCGCGCCGGGCGGGGTTCACCAGACCAGATCGGCGATGGCGTGGGTCGCGCCGACGCTTTCGGCGGCCAGCAGCTTGGCCACGGCCTCGGGCGACAGCAGGCCGTCGGGGCCGAGGGCCTTCTCGCCGTGGATGCCCTTGGCGATGAACAGGCAGGCCAGCTTCTGGTTCTCGGCGCCCAGCACGTCGGTGATGACGCCGTCGCCGATGCACAGCACGCGCGAGCGATCCACCGGGCCGCCCTTCAGGCGTTCGGCCTGCGCCAGGGCCAGGTCGTAGATCGCCGCGAACGGCTTGCCGGCCATCACCACCTTGCCGCCGAGTTCCTCATAGAGGTCGGCCAGGGCGCCGGCGCAGTAGATCAGCTTGTCGCCGCGCTGCACCACCCGGTCGGGATTGGCGCAGATGAACAGCAGGCCGCGATCGGCGGCGACCTTCAGGCGGTCGCGATAGTCCTCGGGGACTTCGGTCTCGTCGTCATAGAGGCCCGAGCACAGGATGAAGTCGGCGTCCTCGCAGCCGGCCAGCGTCAGGTCGAGCCCGGCCCACAGAGGCGCGTCGCGGTTGGGGCCGACCTTCCAGACCTTCTTGCCGGCCTGGGGCGTCAGCAGCGAGCGGGTGGCGTCGCCGCTGGTGACGAAGGCGCTCCAGGCCTCGCGCTGCACCTTCAGGCCGTCCAGCTGCGACAGCACGTCGGGCGAGGGGCGGGGGGCGTTGGAGATCAGCACCACCGGGCCGTGGTCGCGGTTGAAGCGCTCCAGGGCGTCGCAGGCTTCCGGGAAGTTGCGCACGCCGTTGTGGATCACGCCCCATACGTCGCAGAGCACAACGTCGTAGCGGTCGGTCAGGGCGGAGAGGCCGGCGGGAAAGTCGATCATGGCAGGGCGGGTACCGGGCGAGAGTCCGAGCGTCAATGGCGGGCGAGCGGCGAGCCGGAGGGGCGCGGCCACGCTTCGCATGTGGTGATCACCCGCCAAGATATCAACAGCTTCTGTTGATAGGTATTTCGCTCAAAATGGGAAGTAACGTTGTTCGTTATTGTAGGTAATTTATCTACGGAATTTAATAATTTGCGATTCACCTTACAATAAGAAATGGCGACTATTTCTCATCGACAGGGGGCGGCGGAAGAATTCCGAGCCTATTTTGTAAGTGAGTTAGTATATTGCGTAACGTTGCTAAGAAGTCGGCTCTGTTTTGCTCGGCCGTCGTGATCTCGTTCTTCGCCGCTCAAGGCGCTTTTGCTCAGACCACGGTCAGCAGCGGCGGCACGGCCTCGGCCACCGGCTATGACTCGGTCGCCGTCGGCGATTACGCCACGGCCAGCGGCGATTACTCGAACGCCCTCGGCGAAAGCACCACGGCCAGCGGCTATCACGCCCTGGCGGTAGGCCACGGCGCCATCGCCAGCGGCACGGCCGCGATCCAGATCGGCGCGCACGGCGAGGCCTCGGGCGAATACTCGACCGTCGTAGGCAACTATTCCTCGGCGACCGGCGACTACAGCTCGGTGCTCGGCGCCAACGCCTACGCCACAGGGACCAACAGCGTGGCCATCGGCTACGGCTCGGTCGCCGACGAAGACAACACCGTTTCGGTCGGTTCGTCGGGCTCGACCCGCCGCATCACCAACGTCTCGGACGGCGTCAACAGCACCGATGCGGTGAACCTGGGCCAGCTGGAAAGCTACAGCGCCTCGACCCTGTCCAGCGCCAACGCCTACACCGACACGGCCGTGGCCGGCGTGGTCAGCACGGCCAACGCCTACACCGACACCGTCGCGGCCCAGACGCTGACGACCGCCAACACCTATACCGATACGGCCGCCGCCGCCGCCGTGACCACGGCCAACGCCTTCACCACGGCCACCGCCGCCACGACCCTGAGCTCGGCCAACGCCTATACCGACACCAAGGCCGCCGCGACGCTGACCGCCGCCAACGCCTATACCGACTGGCGCGTCGACACCCTGGCCACCCAGATGGACAACCGCATCAACGAGGTTTCCAGCCGCCTGAACGGCGTCGGCGCCATGAGCTCGGCCATGTCGATGATGGCCGCCAACAACGCCGGCCAGGGCGCGGGCCTGACCAACCGCCTGGCCGTGGCCGTCGGCGGCTATCGCGGCCAGGGCGCCATCGCCGTGGGCTACTCGCACAACAGCCGCGCCGTCAGCTACAACGTCGGCTTCTCGGCCACGGGCCGCGACGTGATGAGCGGCGGCAGCGTCGGCTTCGCCTGGTAATCCAGCCCCGATAATTCGGAGCGCAGAAGCGCCAGCCACGCAGAAGGCGTGAAACGACACGGCCCCGGAGCTTGCTCCGGGGCCTTTTCGCATCGGCGCTCAGGCCGCGTCGTGGAAGATCACGCCGAGGGTGCGCCTTGTTCCGCCGCGCACCTCGCTGACGCCGTGGCGCAGTATCCGGCGATGGACGCCCCGGCTCCCTTCCGCCGGCCGTTCGCGCACGGCGAAGATCACGCCCTCGCCCTGGGCCAGCGGCACGACCTGGGCGGCCGACTGCTGGCGCGGGCGCTGCTCGACCAGTACGAACTCGCCGCCTTCGAAATCGCGCCCCGGCTCGTCGAGCAGGAAGGCGGCCTGCAGTGGGAAGACGTGCTCGCCGTAGAGGTCCTGGTGCAGGCAGTTGTAGTCGCCGGGGCCATAGGTCAGCAGCAGGGGCGTCGGTCGCGCCTGGCCCGCGCCATGACAGCGGTCGAGCATCTCCTGCAAGCCGTCTGGAAAGCGGCGCTCCTCGCCCAGCCGCTGCATCCAGCCGTTGGCGATGCGGGCCAGCGGCGGATAGAGGCCGGCCCGCAGCTTCTGCACCGTCTCGGGCAGGGGATAGGCGAAGTACTTGTACTCGCCGCGCCCGAAGCCGTGGCGGGCCATGACCACCCGGCTGCGGAACGGCGCCTCCTCGGCATAGAGGCCGGCCAGGCGGCCGCAGGTCTCCGGCGTCAGCACCGGGCCCGTGGTCGCCCAGCCGCGGGCGTCGAGCTCGGCGGCGATGCGGGTCCAGTCCAGGTTCACGCGGCGTGTTCCCCTTGGGCGCCTTCCCGGGCCAGCAGGGCCTGCTTGCGCTCGACGCCCCAGCGGTAGCCGGACAGCCCGCCGTCCGAGCGCACCACGCGGTGGCAGGGCGTCAGCACGGCGACCGGATTGGCCCCGCAGGCCTGGGCCACGGCCCGTACGGCCGAGGGCCGGCCGATGGCGCGCGCCACTTGCGCGTAGGAGGCGGTGGTTCCGGCCGGGATGTCGCGCAGGGCCTTCCAGACGGCGCGCTGCAGGTCGGTGCCGCGTTCGTCGAGCGCCAGGGGGAGCGCCAGGTCGCCGGGGCGGCCGCTGTCGATGGCGGCGACCAGGGCGGCGAGGGCGGGGCCGGCGGCGGCGTCATCCTCCAGCAACCGGGCGCGGGGGAAACGGGCGGCCAGGTCCTCGCGCATCTCCGCGCGGTCCCAGCCCATGATCAGCAGGGCCAGACCCGTTTTGGAGGTCGCCGCCAGGGCCAGGCCCAGCGGCGTGTCGCCGAAGCCGTAAGCCAGGGTCTCGATCGGCTCGTCGGGCCGGCAGCGCAGGCAGGGACGCAGGCCCGCCGCCCGGGCGGCCTCGCGGGTGTCATGGAAGGCGACGTTCTTGCGCAGCGGACGGCCTGAGCAGCTGGGGCGGCAATAGACGCCGGTGGTGCGCACGCCGCAGAAGAAGGCGCCGTCGGCGGCGCGGTCGCGGCGCTCGATCGCGGCCCAGCGGGCTTCGTCGGTGGAATAGGCGGTGGTGAGATCGGCGGTGGTCATGTCGGGCTCCTTTCGGATCTGAGCCCACCATCGCGCCGCCGCCCGCGCCCGTCATTCCGATGCTTGCGGTCTCAGCGTTCTTCCGCCGTGGCCGTGCGATGGCCGTAGCTGAGCACCCGCGTGGCGATCCAGGTCTCGCCCTGCGGCTTCCAGACGATGACGAACTTGGCGATGCCGGCGCAGCCCTGGTCCTTCTGGCAGAAGCGGTGCTCGCCCTCCTCGACCGCGCCGAAGTCCTTGATCGGATAGATGCGCAGCGTGCCGGGGATCAGCTCGCGCCGCACCTTGCCGCAGATGTACTTGCGGGTGTTGTCGATCACCGACTGGCGCTCCCAGGTGACGCCGCCCTCGTCGTGATAGAACTCGACGTCGGGCGCGAAGGCCGCGCCGAAGGTCTCCAGGTCGCAGGCGTTGTAGGCGTCGAAGACCCTGCGGTCTTGGGCCGTGATCGTCTCGGTCAGCGACGGTTCGGCCGCCCATGCCGCGCTCGTCCCGCCCATCGCCGCCAGCAGCGCCGCCGCCATCATCGCCTTGCGCATGATCCCCTCCCTGTCATGTCGTCAGGACCTTGGCGGGGCAGGGGGCGAGAGCCGAGTGAATTCCGGCTCATGACGCAGGCTTAATGCGAAACCGCCGCCCGGTGGGTCCGGACGGCGGTCGAAAGGATCATGTTTCTGGAAGGCCTACCAGTTGGCGGCGCGGCGGCGCAGCGGGGCCTGGACGAAGTCGGCCGGCGGGGCGGTCTCGGCCAGGACGGCGTCGCGGATGGCCCGCGGTTCGCCGAACAGGTGGCCCTGGCCGTAACCGATGTCGAGATCGAGGATCTCGGCGATCTGGCGCTCGCTCTCGACCTTCTCGGCGATCACCTCGACGCCGTAGCGGCGCATCAGGGCGGCGAAGTCGGCGGCGTTGAGGTCGGGCAGCGAGCTCAGCACCAGCTTGCCGTCCTGCTCTTCCAGCTGCTCGAGGATCATCTCGGCGCCGACCTTGACGAACTTGACGTCTGCGCGGGCCAGGTCCTGGAAGTCGAGGTCCAGGTCGATGATCTTGTCGAGGCTGAACTGGAAGCCCAGGCTCGCCAGGCGGGCCATGTGGCGGGCTTCGACCGGGCCGCGCTGGTTGAAGGCGGTCTGGCCCAGTTCGAAGATCAGCGAGCCGGCCAGGTCCTTGTGGCCCTGCAGGAACTCGAGGAACTGCGGGAAGAAGCTTTCGTCGGCCAGGCTGGCCAGCGAGATGTTGCAGAAGATGCCGACCTTGCGGTCCTGCTTGGCCAGGCGGCGGACGATCTGCACGCAGCGGAACAGCAGCAGGTTGTCGATGGCCGTCATCAGGCCCTCGGACTCGGCGACGGCCAGGTACTCGGCCGGCATCATCACGCGGCCGGTCTCGTCGCGCAGGCGCGAGAAGCTTTCGTAGAAGACGGTGCGGCGCTGGGGCAGGCTGACGACCGGCTGCAGGTAGAGGTCGACGCGGTTCTCGGCCAGGGCGTCCTGGACGATCTCCAGCATGGCGTTGACCGGGGCGGCGACGCGGGCGTTGGCGCTGGCGCTGTGACGGGCGGCCGCGACCTGGTGGGTCAGCTGGCTTTCCAGGCGCTCGCTCATGCGCTGCATCAGGTCTTCGAGCTGGTGGACTTCGCTGGTCAGTTCGGCCGAGCGCTTCTCGGCGTCCTCGGCGACGGTCTCGACCAGGGTGGTCATGCGCGCGTCGATCTTCTCGATCTGCTCGACCAGGATGGAATGGGCCTCGCGCACGGTCTCGATGTCCAGCTTCAGCTGGGCGTTGTCGAAGACGTTGCTGATGATGCCGTGGAACGCGAAGCACAGGCCCAGCGACCCGATGAAGGCCGACAGGCCGACAGCGGGGGTCGCGCCCATGCGCCACAGCAGCAGGGAGACGATCAGAGCCAGGCAGAGATAGGCGCCGGTCAGAAGAGCCAGCTTTAGCCTTCGCATTTCAGGTCCCTACGAATCGCTTGCAAAAATTAATGCAACCGCTGCGGCCTTGAGTCGAATAGATTAACGCTGCTGGGCCATTACGCCGCGCATCCCCTGTTGATTTTTTTCGAGACCGCCGTTCGCGGCGGTCATCCTTTCGTCGACAGTGGCGGTTAGGGCTGATAATCGTTCGCAACTTTTTGCCGCGAGGCCCCAGATGACCGACGCCGTCCTCACCGCCGACGCCTCCATAGCTTCCGACGCCCCGACCCGCGCCCTGAGCACGGCCGCGCGAGGCGACAAGGGCGTGATCGTGGCGGTGCGCGGCGAGACCGGTTCGCCCGAGGCGGTGGCCGCCGAGGAGCTGGAGCGGCGCCTGCTGGAGATGGGCTTCGTCGAAGGCGCCCGCATCGAGATCCTGCAGGAAGGCCTCTTTGGCCGTGATCCCATCGCCGTACGGGTGGACGACACCCGCGTGGCCCTGCGCCGCCGCGAGGCGCGCGCCGTGACCGTTCAGTTCGACGGAAAGACGCTTTGACCGACACCGCTATCCGGCCCTCGCGCATCGCGCTGGTCGGCAATCCGAATTCCGGCAAGACCGCGCTGTTCAACGCCCTGACCGGGGCTCGCCAGAAGGTCGCCAACTACGCCGGCGTCACCGTCGAGCGCAAGGAAGGCCAGCTGGTCACGCCGGGCGGCCGCACCGTCAGCGTGCTCGACCTGCCGGGCACCTATTCCCTGCGAGCCCGCAGCCCCGACGAGGTCGTCACCCGCGACGCCGTGCTGGGCCGCCTGGCCGGCGAGACCGCGCCCGACGTGCTGGTCTGCGTGGCCGACGCCACCAACCTGCGCCTCGTCCTGCGCCTGGTGCTCGAGCTGAAGCAGGTCGGCCGGCCGTTCGTCCTGGCCCTCAACATGTTCGACATCGCCCAGCGCCAGGGCCTGCGGATCGACGTCGAGCAGCTGGCCCGCGAGGTCGGCGCGCCGATCGTGACCACGGTGGCGACCCGCAAGCGCGGCCTCGACGAGCTGCTGACCCAGGTCGACACCCTGACGCTGACCCACTCGAACGTCGGCGACAACACCTGGCGCGAGCCGAGCGCGGGCGAGATCCGCGCCGCCCACGCCGAGGCCCAGCGCATCTTCAAGACCTGCGTGCGCCCGCCCGAGCGGCCCGACACGGTGACCGGCAAGATCGACGACGTGCTGCTGCACCCCGTCGCCGGCCTGGTGATCCTGTTTGGCCTGCTGTTCGTGATGTTCCAGGCGGTGTTCACCTGGGCGACCATCCCGGCCGACGCCATCGACGGCGGCTTCGCCGCGCTCGGCGCCTTCGTCACCGCCCACCTGCCCGAGGGGCTGCTTTCCAGCTTCATCGCCGACGGCCTGATCGCCGGCGTCGGCAGCGTGCTGGTGTTCCTGCCGCCGATCCTGATCCTGTTCTTCTTCATCCTGCTGCTGGAAGACAGCGGCTACATGACCCGCGCGGCCTTCCTGATGGACAAGATCATGGGCGGGGCGGGCCTGCACGGCCGGGCCTTCATCCCGCTGCTGTCGAGCTTCGCCTGCGCGATCCCGGGGATCATGTCCACGCGGGTGATCGACAACAAGCAGGACCGGCTCACCACCATCCTGGTGGCTCCGCTGATGACCTGCTCGGCGCGGATCCCGGTCTACACCCTGATCATCGGCGCCTTCATCCCGCGGACCACGGTCAACGGCCTGTCGCTGCAGGGCCTGGTGATGTTCGGCCTCTACGCCGCCGGCATCGTCTTCGCCCTGCTGGTGTCGTTCGTCATCCGCCGCATCTTCTGGCGGGGCACGGTCGAGCCGTTCATGATGGAGCTGCCGACCTATCGCTGGCCCGAGCCGCGCAACCTGCTGCTCAACCTGTGGACCCGCGCCAAGATCTTCCTGAACCGCGCCGGCCGCATCATCATGCCTCTGATGGTGCTGGTCTGGGTGCTGTCGACCTTCCCCTATCCGCCGGAAGGCGCGACGGGGCCGGCCATCGACTACAGCATCGCCGGGCGCCTGGGCCATTTCCTGGCCCCCGTCATGCAGCCCATTGGTTTTAATTGGCAAATGACCGTGGCCCTGATCCCCGGCATGGCGGCCCGCGAAGTCGCCGTGGCGGCGCTGGGCACGGTCTACGCCGTGGGCGGGGCCGACGGCTCCACCGACGCCCTGTCGGCCACCTTGAACAGCCAGTGGTCGCTGGCCACGGCCCTGGCCTTCCTCGCCTGGTACGTCTTCGCGCCGCAGTGCATGCCCACCCTGGGCGTGGTCAAGCGCGAGACCAACAGCTGGATCTGGCCGACCGTGATGTTCGTCTACATGGTCACCCTGGCCTACCTGGCGGCGTTCGTCGTCTACCACGTGGCCGTGGCGCTCGGGGCGGGGTGAGTCGTCGAGCGGGCGAGGCCGTGTTAGGCTTCGCCCATGACGATCCGGTTCGACATCGCCAAGCACAACAGCCTCGACGAACTCCTGGCCGTGATCGACGCAGGCGAGGACATGACGCTCATCCGCGATGGCAAGGTCATTGCGACGGTGAATGTCGAGAAGATCCCCGAAGAGCGCGATGCGCCCAAGGCGCAGCGCCGGCTGGGCGTTTGGGAGCACCTCAAGCTGGACCTGCCGGCTGACCTCTTCATCGGCCCCGATCCCGAGATCGAAGCCTTGATGGACAAGCCTATCTTTCCGCGGAAGTAGGCTGATCAGGTCCGGGGCGTGGAATGCGGCTGCTGATCGACACTCACGTCCTGATCTGGAGCCTGAGCGATCAGGCGAGACTTTCGCCAGCGGCGTCCGCGGCGATGCTCGATCTGGACAACGAAATCTTTGTCAGCGCCGTGTCGATGTACGAGGTGCTCTACAAGCGACTGAGGGCGCGTGGAGCACCCCTTGAACGCATGCCGGTCGATCTCGAGAAGGCGGTAGAGGATCAGGGCCTTTCCTGGCTTCCGATCCTCCCTGGCGACTGCGCGACCGCCGCCGCGCTGCCGGACCATCACCGTGACCCGTGGGATCGCATCCTGGTCGCGCAGGCGCAGCTTCGCGGCCTTCACCTCGTCACCGTGGACGAGGACGTGCGGGCCTACGACGTTCCGATCCTCTGGTAGTCCGACGCGTCTAGAGCCTGCTGATCAGCAAGCTCCAGATTCAAATGCTTAAAGTGCGCCCCGGACGGGTTAGCCGCATGCACCTAACCCTGGCGCCCTTAGCGCGTCGGGACCGGGACCTCGCCGCGGTAGTCGTAGAAGCCGCGGCCGGTCTTCTTGCCCAGCCAGCCGGCCTCGACGTACTTCACCAGCAGCGGGCAGGGGCGGTACTTGCTGTCGGCCAGGCCTTCGTAGAGCACGTTCATGATGCTCAGCACGGTGTCCAGGCCGATGAAGTCGCCCAGTTCCAGCGGGCCCATAGGGTGGTTGGCGCCCAGCTTCATGGCGGTGTCGATGGCGTCGACCGTGCCGACCCCTTCGTACAGCGTGTAGATCGCCTCGTTGATCATCGGCACCAGCACGCGGTTGACGATGAAGGCGGGGAAGTCCTCGGCGTTGCTGGTGATCTTGCCCAGCGACTTGGCGAAGGCCACGGCCGTCTCGTAGGTCGGCACGTCGGTGGCGATGCCGCGAATGATCTCGACCAGCTTCATCAGCGGGACGGGGTTCATGAAGTGCAGGCCGATGAAGCGCTCGGGGCGATCGGTGGCCGAGGCCAGGCGCGTGATCGAGATCGACGAGGTGTTCGAGGCCAGCAGGGTGTCGGGCTTCAGGTGCGGCTGCAGACCGCGGAAGATGGCCTTCTTGAGCTCTTCGTTCTCGGTGGCGGCCTCGATGGCCAGGTCGGTCTGGCCGATGGCCTCGATGGCCTCGGCGGCCGAGATGCGGGCCAGGGCGGCGTCGGCCGCGTCCTGGTCGATGATGTTGCGGGTGACCTGGCGGGCGAGGTTCTTTTCGATCAGGGCCAGGCCCGCGTCGATGCGCTCGCGCGAGATGTCGTGCAGGCGGACGTCGTAGCCCGCGAGAGCGCAGACATGGGCGATGCCCGAACCCATCTGACCGGCGCCGATTACGCCGACCGTCTTGATATCAACCATGAAAATCCAAGCCTTCGCTCACGATCGCGCAAGCTCCCGGCAGGGCGCGCTGTACCGTCGCCGAAGTTCTAGCACGAGGAACCGCACGCTCGCCAAGGGCTTTGCTGCGCCGCAAACGTCGGGTGAGCGACGTTCCCCGTCCTGTTCCCGGATTATCCGCCTGTCGGAAGGCGTCAGGCGATCAGTTCGGGGTCGTTTCGCCGCAGCCAGGCGGCGGCGTAGGAGCAGAGCGGGGTGATCCGCATGCCCTCGGCCCGGGCCACCTCGGCGACCTTGACCATCAGGCGGCCGGCGGCGCCGGTGCCGCGCAGGGCGGGATCGGCCTCCACGTGCGGGATGACCAGACGATGGCCGCTGCGCTGGTAATCGGCGAAGGCGATCAGGCCGTCGACGTCCAGCTCGTAGCGGCTCTTGGCGGGATTGTGGCTGAAGAGGTCGTCGCTCATGGGCCTGAAACGCGAAAGGGGCGAAGGTGGATGCAGCGCAGCATCACCTTCGCCCCTCACATGGCGTCTAGGCTTGAAGGATCAAGCTCAAGCCCGCAGCTTGCCGCCCGCCTTCTCGACCGCGGCGACGACCTTGGCCGACAGGGCCTCGATCTCGGCGTCGGTCAGGGTGGCGTCGCGCGGCTGGACCAGCACCTCGATGGCCACCGACTTGGAGCCCTCCGGAACGCCGGGGCCCTCGTAGACGTCGAAGACGCGGGCCGAGGCGATCAGGGCCTTGTCGGCGCCGGCCGCGGCCTTGACCAGGTCACCGGCCGCCTTGGCCTTGTCGGCGACGAAGGCGAAGTCGCGGCTCAGCGGCATCAGGGCCGAGGGGCTGAAGGCCGGCTTGGTCTTCACGGCCTTCTTCTTCGGCTCGGGGATCGCCTCCAGGGTGATCTCGAAGCCGTAGACCGGGCCGGCGACGTCCAGGGCCTTGAGCACCGCGGGGTGGATCTCGCCGAACTCGGCGATCACCGCCTTGGGGCCCAGCTGCAGGCGGGCCGAGCGGCCGGGGTGCCACCACGACGAGGCCGAGCCTTGCGCGGTCTGCAGCGAGGCGACCGGCGCGCCGATCTCTTCGAGCAGGTTCATCAGATCCGTTTTGATCGTGAACACGTCCTCGGCCGAGCGCTTGTCCCAGGCGCGCGGCGGGCGCGGGGCCAGGATGCCGGCGACGACCGTGCGCTGGTCCTTGGGGCCATCGCCCAGGAACACCGGGCCGACCTCGAACAGGGCCGCGTCCGGGAAGCCCTGGCGGGCGTTGCGGCCGGCGGCCTCGATCAGGTTGGGCAGCACCGACGGGCGCATGCAGTCCAGTTCCGAGGCGATCGGATTGGCCAGCACCAGGGCGTCGGCGCCGCCGCCGAACAGCTGGGCGGTGGCGCGGCTGGTGAAGCTCCAGGTCACGGCCTCGGCGTAGCCGGCCGCGGCCAGGGCGCGACGGGCGGCGCGGGCGCGCACCTGGCGCGGGGTCAGCACGCCGCCGACGGCGCGGGCGACCTCGGGCAGGGGCGTCGAGGGCAGGGCGCCGTAGCCGGCGATGCGGGCCACTTCTTCCACCAGGTCGGCCTTGCCGTGGGCGTCGCGGCGGAAGCTCGGCGGGGTCACGCAGACCACGCTCTCGGCGTGGGTGGCGAACTCGGCGACCGGCGTGTCCTTGGGCGGCTCGACCTTGAAGCCCAGGGCCTGGAGGATCTCCAGGCTCTTTTCCGGCGCGATCTCCAGGCCCGACAGGGCCTGCACATAGGCCGGGTCGAACAGGATCGGGCCGGGCGCGGCCGGGGCCTCGCCGGCGACGACGACTTCCGAGGCCTCGCCGCCGCACAGTTCCAGGATCAGCCTGGTGGCCAGGTCCAGGCCCGGAACCACCGAGCCGGTGTCGACCGTGCGGGCGAAGCGGTACTGGGCGTCGCTGTTGATGCCGGTCTCGCGGCCGGTCTGGGCGATGCGGATCGGCTCGAACCAGGCGCTTTCGACGAAGACGTCGACGGTGGCTTCCGAGCAGCCGGTGCTCTCGCCGCCCATGACGCCGCCGAGGCCGATCGGACGCTCGCCGTTCGCATCGGCGATGACGCACATGGCCGGGGTCAGCTCGTAGGTCTTGCCGTCCAGCGCGATCAGGTGCTCGTCGCCGTTCAGGCCGTGACGGCCCAGGCGCGTCTCGATCTTGGTCCCCGACAGCAGGGCCGCGTCATAGACGTGCAGCGGCCGGGCGCGGTCGTACGAGATGTAGTTGGTGATATCGACCAGGGCCGACTTCGGATTGATGCCGATGGCCTTCAGGCGGTCCTGCAGCCACTGCGGCGAGGGGCCGTTCTTGACGCCCTTGATCAGGCGGCCGGCGAACACCGGGCAGGCCTCGCCATCGACTTCGATCGTGATCGGGCAGGGGAAGGTTCCGGCGACCGGAGCGATCGACTGGTCCTTCAGCTTGCCCACGCCCGCGGCGGCCAGGTCGCGGGCGATGCCGGCGACGCCCAGCCAGTCGGGACGGTTGGGGGTGACCTCGAAGTCGATGACGGCTTCCAGGCCCAGCGCCGTGGCGGCCGGGGTCCCGACGGCCAGGTCGTTCGACAGTTCCAGGATGCCTTCCGAACCGTCGTCGGCCTCGAGCTCCGAGCCCGAGCACAGCATGCCGTTGGAGACGACGCCGCGCACCGGCTTCTCGACCAGGGTGACGCCCAGGCCGGGCACATAGGCGCCGATCGGGGCGTAGATGGTGGTCAGGCCGACGCGGGCGTTCGGCGCGCCGCAGACGATCTCCTTGCGGCCGTCGATGGTGTCGACCTGGCAGACCCGCAGGCGGTCGGCGTTGGGGTGCTGAACGGCTTCGACGATCTTGGCGACGCTGAAGGCGGCCAGCTTGGCGGCCGGGTCGGTGACGTGCTCGACCTCGAGGCCGGCCATGGTCATGGCGGCGACGACCTGCGCGGCGGTCGCTTCGGTGTCGAGGTGATCCTTGAGCCAGGAAAGGGTGAACTTCATTGCGTGGTTTCCAACGCCAGGATCTGCTGCAGGAAGGTCTCGGGGCCGGTGAAGCCGACCGCGAAGAACTGGCAGCCGATGAAGGCGCAATCCTTGAAGGGTAGGGCGCCGATGACCTTTTCACCGGCCGGGCGCAGAACGAGATTGGCGACGTCGCCGCCGTTGAAGCCGAAGTTGGTCGACTCGAAGGTCACGCCTTCTAGAGCCAGCATCACCACCGGCCCATGCAGGCGGCAGTTCTTGAAGGTGCGGCCGGCGACCATGTTGACGCCGCCCTGAAGCTGGGCGCGGAACAGGTCGATCAGCGAGATCTCCAGGTTCTCGAAGACCTTGGCCGAGCCGTCGATGGTCGGACGCGCGTTCATCAGCTGAGCCCCGAGGCGGGGTTCGGCGCGGCGAAGCCCGAGAAGCCGTAGTGGGCCAGCCAGCGGCTGTCCGACGACCACATGTCGCGCAGGTCCGGCATGCCGTACTTCAGCATGCCCAGGCGGTCGACGCCGACGCCGAAGGCGAAGCCCTGGTACTCGTCCGGATCGATGCCGCAGGCGCGCAGCACGTTCGGATGGACCATGCCGCAGCCCAGGATCTCGAGCCACGACGTGCCCTGGCCGATCTTGATCTCGCCGCCCGAGCGGTCGCACTGCACGTCCATCTCGGCCGAGGGCTCGGTGAACGGGAAGTGGTGCGGGCGGAACTGGGTGGTCACCGCGTCGGTCTCGAAGAACCGCGCCAGGAAGGTCTCCAGGGTCCACTTCAGGTGGCCCATGTGGATGCCCTTGTCGATCACCAGGCCCTCGACCTGGTGGAAGACCGGCGTGTGGGTGGCGTCGTTGTCCACGCGATAGGTGCGGCCCGGCGCGATGATGCGGATCGGCGGCTTCTCGCTGACCATGGTGCGCACCTGCACGGGGCTGGTGTGCGTGCGCAGCAGCATGCGTTCGCCGTCTTCCTTCCGGTTGAAGAAGAAGGTGTCGTGCATCTCGCGGGCCGGGTGCTTCTCGGGGAAGTTCAGGGCCGTGAAGTTGTGGAAGTCGTCCTCGATGTCCGGACCTTCGGCCACGGCGAAGCCCATCTCGGCGAAGATCGAGACGATCTCGTCCATGGTCTGCATGGTCGGGTGGACGGATCCCTTGCGGCGATAGGGGCCGGGCAGGGTGAGGTCGAGGGTCTCGCGGGCCAGGCGCGCGTCGAGTTCGGCCGCTTCCAGCGCGGCCTTCTTCTCGGTGATTGCCGACTGCACGCGGTCGCGCAGGGCGTTGATCGCCGCGCCGCGTTCCTTGCGCTCGTCGGGGCTCATCGCGCCCAGGGTCTTGAGCAGGCCCGAGATCGAGCCGGTCTTGCCCAAAGCGGCCACGCGGACCGTGTCTAGCGCTTGCAGGTCGGCCGCGCCGGCCACTTGGGCCAGGACGTCGGATTCGAGGGTGTTGAGATCGGTCATGACGGGGTTCCGTCTAGAGGATTTGCGGCCGGGGGGCGACCCCCTCAGTCGGCTTTGCCGACAGCTCCCCCAGAGGGGGAGCATCTTGGTGGCGCGGCGTGGATCCTCCCCCGTTGGGGGAGGTGGCCCGGAGGGCCGGAGGGGGCCGCCGACAGGCGGACAGCAAAAAGCCCTCCGGCTCGCGCCGGAGGGCTTTTAAAGGATCGTTCGAGCGGTGAGGCTCGGAAGTTCCTTAGGCCAGGGCCGCGCGAACCTTGTCGGCGATGGCCTTGAACGCGACGGCGTCGTTGCCGGCGATGTCCGCCAGGACCTTACGGTCGATCACGATACCCGCCACGTCCAGGCCGTGGATGAATTGCGAGTAGGTGAAGCCTTCGGTGCGGGCGCCGGCGTTGATGCGCTGGATCCACAGCGAACGGAAGGCGCGCTTGCGCACCTTGCGGTCGCGGTAGGCGTACTGGCCGGCCTTGTCGACCGCGGCCTTGGCCGTACGGATGGTGTTCTTGCGGCGGCCGTAGAAGCCCTTCGCCTGTTCAAGAACCTTCTTGTGCTTGGCGTGGGCGGTGACGCCACGTTTAACGCGAGCCATGTGTCAGCGCTCCTCTTAAAGGCCGTAGGGCAGGTACGAACGGATGGTCTTGGCGTCAGCCTCGCTCATCACCTTCGTTCCGCGGTTTTGGCGGATGTACTTGCCGTTGTGGCCGATCAGGCGGTGGCGCTTGCCGGCGACGCCGGCCTTCAGCTTGCCCGTGGCGGTGATCTTGAAGCGCTTTTTGGCGCCCGACTTCGTCTTCAACTTAGGCATTTCGCGTCGGAGCGTTTAACGGCCCCGTCCTCTGGATAGCGAGACGAACCGCCATGGCATGCCAAATTGGCCAGGCGGTTCCGGAAAGGCGGGGTGAATACGGGAACCCCGGGTGAAAAGCAAGGCCTGGCGGACTCTTATGCCCAACTGCCGCTCCCGGTCAGGGCGCGGCCTTGGCGCGGCGGCCCACCGTCACCGCCAGGGCGACGGCCGGCACGGTGAGCAACGCCCCGAACCAGTAGGGACCGGCCATGGTCAGGCCAAACAGCGGACCGGCGATCATCGGACCGCTCATCCGCGCCAGGGAGCCGCCGGCCATGTTGAGGCCCAGCATGGCGCCCTGCTGGTCGGGCGGCGTCGCGCGCGAGATCAGGGCGGCGATGCACGGGAACACCAGCGACTGGCCAAAGGCTGTCAGGCCCACGAACAGCGGCACGAAATGGCCGCTGGGCACGAACGGGGTGATCGCCATCGACAGGCAGATGATGGCCAGGCCCGTGGTCAGCACCTTGGGCTCGCCGTAGCGGCGGGCCAGGCGTCCGGTCAGCACGCCCTGGCCCAGCGAGGCCACCACGCCGATGACGGCGAAGCACAGCCCCACCTGCTGCGGGCCCCAGCCGAAGCGGGCCGAGGTCCACAGGCCGAAGATCGCCTCCATGCCCGAGAAGGCGGCGGTGGAGACGAAGGTGACCATCAGCACCCGCGACAGCACTGGATGGGCGAAGGCGGCCTTCAGGGCCTCGCGTCGGGGCGGCGGGGGCGGGGCGTCCTTGCGGGGCGCGCGGCTCTCGACCACGAACAGGAAGACGCCCAGCGAGGCCGCCGCCGCCAGGCCCGCGGCCACGAACAGCGGGATCTGGAAGCCCAGGCGTCCGGCGTCCGGGTGGGCCAGCAGGCCGCCCAGCGCCGGGCCGACCACGAAGCCGGCCCCGAAGGCGCTGCCCAGCAGGCCCATGCGCCCGGCCCGTTTGTCGGGCGGGGTGACGTCGGCCATGTAGCCCTGGATGGTCGAGATGTTGCCGCTGGCCGCGCCGCTGAAGAAGCGGATGACGAAGGCCACCGCGATGGTCGGGGCGAAGGCCAGGGCCACGTACGATAGGGTGTTGGCCAGGATGGTGACGATCAGCACCGGCCGCCGGCCGATGCGGTCGGACAGGCGTCCCCAGAACGGCTCGGCCAGGAACTGGCCCAGCGAATAGGCCGAGAACAGCGCCGTCACCTGCCAGGGGCTGGCGTTCAGCGCCTTGGCGTAGAAGGGCAGCAGCGGGATCACCAGCCCAAAGCCCACCAGGTTGATGAACACCACCAGCAGTAGGACGTAGAGGGCGCGGGAACTGTGGACGGGCGCCGGCGCAGTTGCCGGAGCAGAGAGCGTGGACATGACGGGAACCTTCGAGGCGGCTCCTCTACGCCCGATGGCCCGGAAAAGCGACTGAAATGTCAGTTTCCGGATGCGGACGATTCGTGGGGAGCCGCCACTAAGAGGCGGGCGTCTGGTCCACCCGTGTCACCAGGATGGACTTGGCCTCGAACCGGGCGTCGCCGAAGGTCGCGGCGAACGGCACGTCGGCGGCGTCGCGGCCAAAGCCGATGGGGACCAGGCCTCCCAGCGGCGCGCGGCGGGTGGCGTCGAAGGTTCGCCAGGCGCCGTCCAGATAGACCTGGAACACCGCGTGGAAGTCGGCCGGCTGAAGGTCCAGCGCGTAGCAGGCGGCGAAGCGGGCCGGCATGTCGAGCGCCCGGCACAGGGCGATGCCGATGTGGGCGAAGTCGCGGCAGACGCCCTTGCGGTCGACCAGGGTGTCGATGGCCGAGGTGGTGTCGCTGCTGGTCCCGGCCTCGTAGGTGATGGTCGCGGCGATCCAGTCGGCGATCGCCTGGACCTGGCCCAGGCCCTGGGGGCGGGCGCCGAAGGTCTGGCGGGCGAAGGCGGTCAGGCGGTCGGACGGGCAGTAGCGGCTGGGGTTCAGATAGGGCAGCACCGTCGCGGGCAGGTCGTTGACCACGTCGCCGCCGATGAAGCCGCGCTGATCGACCAGCGCCCGTCGTTCGACCTGGGCGATGTAGCCGATGTCCAGCGGCCCGGGCTGGGCGAGGAAGCGGATGAAGCGGTTGCCGGCGAAGGCGTCGACGAAGAAGTCGGCGCTCACGCCCGGCGGCAGCAGGATGGTCTCGTCGAGCACCCTCTGGTCGGCGCCGTCGGCGGCCTGGATCGCCAGGATGAAGCTGGTGGGGGTCCGCACCTCGTAGCGCAGGCGGCAGTCGATCGAGAGACGCATCGCGCGGAATTCCAGGCTGGAGCGGAAGGTGGCGTCGCTAAACGCCCGACGTCGTCATTCGGACCCGCGTCGCCGCGCGCGCGTCTTCGGCGTCGGCCAGATCGCTCCAGGTGCGGGCGGCGTGTTCGTGCTTGGCCTGGACGTGGGGCAGGCCGCACTTGCCGGCCGCTTCGAGAGCGGCGGCGGCCAGCGCACGGTACTCCGGCGCACGAAGGGGATGTCTCAAGGGGGAAGCTCCTCGCCGGCGGCGAAGTCCGAGGCGGGCTCCACGCTCCATCATATGGGGCGGAACGTCGCCGAAAGCGAGCCGGCGCGGCGGATGGGGCGAAGACGGTGCGATGGCCTGATGTCTTTTTCTGTCCGCTCTTCGTCCGTCAGCTTCCTTATTCGCCTTGAAGGGCGTGGGTAGCTTGCGGCATCGTCATCGCCACGGAGCTACGCAAATGTCCGCCGCCACCGCCCTGATCGTCGTCGACGCCCAGGACTCCTTTCGCCAGCGCGCCTCGTGGGATCCGGCCGTGGCCGGGGTCTATCTCGAGCGCCAGCAGGCCCTGATCGACGGCGCCAAGGCCAAAGGCCTGCCGGTCGTGCAGATCCTGCACGTCGAGGAAGAAGGGCTGTTCAGCCTGGCCTCGGGCCATGTGCGCACGGTCGAGGGGCTGTCGTTCGAGCCCGACGTCACCTTCCACAAGCCCGCCCACAGCGCCCTGGCCGGCACCGGCCTGCTGGTCTGGCTGATCCGTAACCGCATCGGCAAGGTGATCGTCAGCGGCATCCGCACCGAGCAGTGCTGCGAGACCACCACCCGCCACGCCTCGGACCTGGGCTTCGCCGTCGACTACGTCACCGAGGCCACCCTGACCTTCGACATGACCGACCGCCACGGGCGGGTCTTCACCGTCGACGACATCAAGACCCGCACCGAGCTGGTTTTGCACGAGCGCTTCGCCCGCATCGCCACCGTGGAAGA
This sequence comes from Caulobacter sp. GW821-FHT10C03, assembly GCF_059415485.1. Classification (NCBI taxonomy): domain Bacteria; kingdom Pseudomonadati; phylum Pseudomonadota; class Alphaproteobacteria; order Caulobacterales; family Caulobacteraceae; genus Caulobacter; species Caulobacter sp. GW821-FHT10C03. The sequence continues at coordinate 51,322 of NZ_JBWKNI010000013.1, forward strand.
GGCCCTCGAAGCCGCATGAGCCAGCCGCCCGCCGTCATCCCCGTCTTCGTCGTCCTGCCGCCGCGCACCCTGCTGCTCGACGTGGCCGGACCGCTGGAGGTGTTGCGGCGGGCGACGTTCGAGCCCGGCGCGCCGGGCTTCGCCGTGACCTATGTCGCCGCCCGGCCGAGCGTGGAAAGCTCCATCGGCCTGACGCTGGCCGGGATCCAGCCGCTGCCCGACGCCCTGCCGGAGGGTGCGCTGGTCATCGTCTCGGGCAATGTCGATCAGGTGCTGGGCGGTGACGGGGCTTCGGTCGCGGACGGCGAGGACGAGGCGGCCATCGTCGCCTGGCTGGCCCACGCGGTGCGACCGGGCGTGACCCTGGCCTGCATCTGCTCGGGCAGCCTGCTGGCGGCGCGGGCGGGGTTGCTGGCCGGCAGGGCCTGCACCACCCACCACGCCTGCACCGAGGAACTGGCCCGCCTGGCGCCCAGCGCCCGGGTGCTCGAGGACCGCCTGTTCGTCGAGGACGGCGAGCGGCTGACCAGCGCCGGCGTCACCTCGGGTGTCGACTTGATGCTGCATCTGGTCGCCCGGCTGCGCGGCCCGGCCCAGGCCGTGTCGATCGCCCGCCAGATGGTGGTCTATCTGCGCCGGGGACCGTCCGACCCGCAGCTGTCGCCGTGGCTGGAGGGGCGCAACCACGTCCATCCGGCCATCCACCGGGTGCAGGACGCCATCGCCGCCGACCCGGCCCGCGACTGGAGCCTGGAGATCCTGGCCGACCTCGCCGCCGCCAGCCCGCGCCACCTGTCGCGGCTGTTCAACGCCCATGCGGGCATGAACCTGACCGACTACGTCAACCGCCTGCGCCTGGCGCTGGCCAGCGAGATGCTGTCGGCGACGCGGTTGGACATGGAAAGCGTCGCCGAGCGGGCCGGCTTCGCCTCGACCCGCCAGCTACGCCGCGTCTGGAGCCGCCATCACCCCACGCCGCCCAAGGCGGCGCGGGCTTCTGTCTGATGTGAGGGCGAAGGTCGGATCGGCATTCGACGTCTGAGACGAAAACCTCGTCCCCTCGGGTCGCGCCGCTGGCGCGGCCCGCCCAAGGGCATGCTTCGACGGGCTCAGGATGAGGTTTTTCTACTGCCCGGGCCTGCAAATGGTCCTCATCCTGAGCTTGTCGAAGGACGAGGACCACCCACAGAACCTGCCGTGCTAGCGCGCGGCCGCGGTCTGGGCCGGAGCGGCCGGGTCGGGCGGATTGTGCTTCTCGAGGAACTGCACGGTGGCGTTCAGCATCTGCTGGCGGCTGGCGCCGCGCGACAGCCAGTGGTCCTCGCTGGCCAGGGTGACCAGCTCGGTCGGCTTGCCGGCCCGGGCCATGGCGTCGGCCATGATCTTGCTCTGCACATAGGGAACGACCGTGTCGTCCTTGCCGTGGATCAGCAGGATCGGGATGTCGATCTTGTCGGTCAGCCTGGCCGGCGAGATCGCCGCCAGGTCGGGATCGCGGATGCCGTCGGCGCCCATGAAGCGCAGCCAGTAGCGCAGGGTCGAGTTGTTGCGCGACAGGTGGCGTTCCTGGTCGTCCTGCAGCATGCGCTTGAGGTCGGCCGGGCCGGCCACCGACACGGCGCAGCGATAGACGCCGCGATCGAGCGCCGCGCCGGCCAGGGCCGCGTAGCCGCCATAGCTGGCGCCGACGATGCAGACGCGCTTGGGATCGGCGATGCCCTGCTTCTCCAGCCAGCGGACGCCGTCCGACAGGTCGGTCTGCATCTTGCGGCCCCATTCGCCGAAGCCGGCCTTGATGAAGTCCCAGCCGAAGCCTTCCGAGCCGCGGAAGTTCGGCTGCAGCACGGCGTAGCCGCGCGAGGCCAGGCCCTGGGCCCACCAGTCGAAGCCCGGCATGTCGCGGCCTTCGGGACCGCCGTGCGGCAGCACCACCAGCGGCAGGTTCTTCGGGTCCCGGCCCTTGGGCAGGGTGAGGTAGCCGGTGATCTCCAGGCCGTCGGCGGCCTTGTACTTCACCGGGCGGACCTCGGCGATGTCGGCGGCGGCCAGATCCTTGTACTCGTCGCCGATCCAGGAGGCGGTCTTGGCCGTCATGTCGACCAGGGCGTAGGCCGGGCCGTCGGTCGGCGAGTCGACGCGGACGACCACCTTGCTGCGATCGGCCGACCACGAGGCCAGCGACACCCGCGAGCCAGCGAAGCCCTTCTCGACGGCGTTCCAGCGCGACTGATCCTTGGGATCGAAGAAGACGTAGCGGGTCTTGTCGCCGACCAGCGACACGCCGCCGATGAGGGCGTCGTTGCCGGGATCGCGCAGCAGGCCGTCGAAGGGGATCTCCATCGGCACGTCGACCTGCGAGCCGTCGGCGGCGTATTCGCGATAGACGGTCTCGTTCTTGTCGTTGACGCGGGCCACCAGCACCGACTTGCCGTCGCGGCCCAGGCCCGAGACGCCGTAGGAGCCCATCGGGCTGACCGCCCGGTCGACGATGGTCCAGCCCTTCGGACCCTTGATGCGCAGCACCCAGGCGCCCTTGCTTTCGTCGTACTGCGACTGGGCCAGCGGGACGCCGTCGCCGCCGACCAGCCAGTCGTCGGTGTCTTCCGAGCGCGCCTCGATCATGCGGGTGCGGCCGGTCTTCACATTGACCGCGAACAGGGTGTTGCGGCCGAAGTTGTCGACGAAGTGGATGCCCTGCACGAAGGCCGTCGGCGCGCCGTCGACCGAGCGCAGCGAGGCGGCGCTGAGCACGACGTTCATCGAATCCGGCTGGTTGTCGAGCAGCAGGCGCGCCTTGTCGGTGTCCAGGTCGTACAGCGAGGTCATCCAGTATTCGCGCTTGGGCCCTTCCAGCCCGACGACGCTGGCCGTCGACGAGACGGTGACCAGAAGGTGCGAGGCGTCGGCCCACTGCACCCAGCGCAGCTTGTTGTTGCCCATCCGCAGGGCCTTGATCAGCTTGTTGTCGGCCGCGTTGTGGATGGTCAGCACGCGCTGCTCGCCGTCGGTCAGCGACACCGCCAGGCGCGTGCCGTCCGGCGAGATCTCGACATCCTCGATCGTCGGCAGCTTGCCGTAGGTCGACAGCGGCGCGGCCTTGGCCTGGACGCCCGACAGCAGGGCGGTCGCGCAGATGGCGATCGCAAGATCCTTGATACGCACGAAACTACAGCCCCCAGAAGAGTCCCCGGGGCGAGTATAAGCTCTACCTTGCCGGGAGGTCGAGCGGGGGTGCGCGAAATCAGCGTCGCGAGCGGATCCAGCCGGTGAGCGACAGGCGCGGGCCCGCCGCGTGCGGCGTGACGTAGGTCACGGCGTGCTTCTGCGGCACGCGGAAGATGTTGAGGGCGTTGAAGCTGGGCTTGTAGCCCTCGGCCACGTGGCCGTCGCCGTCGAGGAACAGCAGAAGCCCGCCCCAGTCGGCCCGCCAGTTCGGCGTCAGGTTGAGGACGTAGGCGTAGAGCCGGTGCTTGCCGTCGGCGTGGTCGTCGTGCTCGGTCAGGAAGTGGCCGGGGCGATAGCGGGTGGCCTGGCTGTCGCAATAGACGGGCCGGTCGTCGCCGGTCAGCTCGCGCACGAAGTCCAGGAAGGCTTCGCCGTTCAGCAGGTCGTAGGCGGCCTCGACCAGCCGGCCTTCGCGGCGGCCGGCCTCGACCTCGTCGCTGACCCGGAAATTGTCGAACCGGAAGCCGAAGCCGTTGCGGGTTTCCTCGGCCACCTGGCGGTCCAGCGCCAGGTCGTCGGCCGGCGACAGGGCGCCGGGGCCGTCCAGCGGCAGGTTCCACAGCTTTTTGCCGACCCCGACCACGCCGCTCCACGGCGTGTCGAGGGTCAGGGCCGCGTGTAGGCGGGCGGCCGAGTCGGCGGTCAGGATCCCCGGAACGTGCAGACGGCCGTTGCGGGCGAAGGCGTCGCGCCAGGCCCCGGGCGTCAGGCCGGGGTCCAGGGACAGGGGGGCTTGCTGGGCGGGCTGGGACATGGACGATACCGGAAACGAAAAACGCCCCGGTGGTGACCGGGGCGTTTTCGAAGATAGAGCCGAAGCTTAGCGGGGCGCCAGGATCATGATCATCTGGCGGCCTTCCATGCGGGGCTCGTACTCGACCTTGGCGATCTCCTCGAAGTCGGCCTTGACCTTGAGCAGCAGCTTCATGCCGAGTTCCGGGTGAGCCATTTCACGACCGCGGAAGCGCAGGGTGACCTTGACCTTATCGCCTTCCTCGAAGAAGCGGTGCATGGCCTTGGCCTTCACCTCGTAGTCGTGGATGTCGATGTTCGGGCGGAGTTTGATCTCCTTGAGCTCGACCACCTTCTGACGCTTGCGGGCCTCGTTCTTCTTCTTCTGCTCCTGGAACTTGAACTTGCCATAGTCCAGGATCTTGCAGACCGGCGGGTTCGCGTTCGGAACGATTTCGACCAGGTCCAGGCCAGCCTCTTCGGCCGCTTCCATGGCGGAGGCGGTCGGCATCTCGCCCTGCTTCTCGCCGTTCTGGTCGATCAGCAGGACTCGGGGGACGCGGATTTCATCGTTGATACGCGGTCCATCCTTGACGGGCGGCGCTTGCATGGGACGGCGAATAGGGGCGGCTCCGGAATTGTTGTAGAGGATTTCGCGCGGCGCCCATGGGGCGTCGCGTTCAGATGATATATGACGCCAGACACGGGCGCTATCAAGCGCTCGCCGCGACAAGACCGTTCCTCGACCGCGGATAAGTGGCGAAAGGGACGGCGGGACGGGAACGCGATCGGGACGGGACGCCCTTTTCCCTTCCTCCAGACGCGACTCGACCCTGCCTTGACCGCCGCCGCCCCCGACATGCCCGCCACACGCCACACGCTGATCGAAGACGTCCACGCTCTGCTGATCGGCACGAGCTTCATTTCCGTGGGCCTGATCCTGCTGAAGGCCGCCGGCCTGGTGACCGGCGGCATCGCCGGGATCGCCCTGATCGTCTCCTACCTGACCGACTGGCCGGTCGGGATCGTGTTCTTCGTGCTGAACCTGCCGTTCTACATCTTCGCCCAGCGGGCGCTGGGCTGGGTGTTCACGGCCAAGACCCTGGCCACCAACGTGCTGCTGGCGGCGCTGAGCCTCGCCCTGCCGCACTGGCTGAAGCTTGTGGGCGTCAATCCGGTGTTCGCGGCGGTGTTCGGCGGCACCATCATCGGCATGGGCATACTGGCGCTGGCCCGCCACCGCTCGTCGGTCGGCGGCGTCGGGGTGCTGGGCCTGTGGCTGCAGGAAAAGCACGGGATCAGCGCCGGCAAGGTGCAGATGGCCACCGATGTGCTGGTGGTCGGCGCGGCCTTCATGGTGGTCAGCTTCGACAAGCTGCTGCTGTCGATCCTGTCGGCCGTGGCGCTGAGCATCGTGATCATCGCCAACCACAGGCCGGGGCGCTACGCCGGCTACTGATGCTGCGACTACTGACTACGATGTCGACAGGCCCTCTGTTCGAGAGCGGCCGGAACTGGCATATGACGCACCGTAAAGCTCAAGTTAGCGCTAACATAACAATGGGTTCCCGATGACACGTCCCGTCCTGGCGACCGCCCGCGCCCGCGTCGAACTGCTGCCGCAGGTGGGCGGTTCGATCGGCCGCTTCGTGTTCGACGGCCGCGACGTGCTGCGCCCGACGCCGGAGGGCGCGACCGACGCGCTCGACGTCGGCTGCTTCCCGCTGGTCCCGTTCTGCAACCGCATCCCGGGTGGCCGCTTCGCGTTCGAGGGGCGCGAGGTGACCCTGGCCCCGAACCTGGCCGGCCATCCCCACCCGCTGCACGGCCAGGGCTGGCGCGCGGCCTGGACCGTCACCGGCCTGTCGGACACCCGCGCCGTCCTGACCTACGACCACGCCCCGTCCGACTGGCCCTGGGCCTATCGCGCCGAGCAGATCCTGGTGCTGTCCGACGAGGGCCTGCGCATCGAACTGTCGGTGACCAACACCGGAACTGAGGTCATGCCGGCGGGCCTGGGCCTGCACCCCTATTTCGCGGCCCGCCCGGGCGAGAGCCTGCAGGCCGGCGTCGACGGCGTCTGGATGGTCGACGCCGACGTCCTGCCCACCACCCACCACGACGGCGTCTGGAGGCGCGACTGGAACGCCGGCGCGCCGACCGCCACCGACAGCCTGATCGACAACTGCTGGACCGGTTTTTCCGGCAAGGCCGTGCTCTCGGCCCCGGGCGGCGCCTCGACGATCATCGAGGCCTCCGAAAACTGCCGCTGGGTGCACGTCTATTCGCCGCTGGGCGCCGACTTCGTCTGCGTCGAGCCCACCGCCAGCCGTCCGGATCCCTTCGGTGAAGGCGAAACCGGGATCGTCGCCCTGGCCCCGGGCGAGACGACGTCGGTCTGGATGACCCTGAAAGTCGCATGATCGCCGACCTGCTGGATTTGCGTCAGATCAAGGCGCGCTGGGCCGACGCTGGCTTGAATGGCGCGATGAGCGCCCCTTCGCCCGCCCGTCCACTGGTGGTCGTCGTCGAAGCCGACGCGGCCCTGCGTGAGGCCCTGGCCTTCGCCCTGGAGACCGAGGGCTACTGGATCCGCGCCTTCGCCGGGGTGGACGAGGCGTCGCTGTCGGAGATGATCGCCGCCGACTGCCTGGTGCTGGACGTCGATTTCCTGGCCCTGGCGGCCCTGCGCGGCAAGGGCGTGCGCACGCCGGCCGTGCTGCTGGCCGACGGCCCCGTCGACCTCTCGGCCGCCGACGCCCTGTGGGCCGGCGTCGCCCACAAGCCCCTGATCACCGACGCCCTGAGCCTGCAGGTGAAAAAGGCGGTCGGGGCGTAGGTTCGCCGTTTGACGCCCCGCGCCGGATCGCCAAGATACCGGCGTCTTCACCGAGCTCCCTGATGGCTTTCTCTTCCAAATCCGGCCGCGTCGGCCTGGGTCTCGTCCTGTTCGCGGCGTTGCTCGGCGCGAGTGGAGCTGCGCAGGCCGCCTTCTGCACGGATCCAAGACCTTCCGTCGCGGAGGAGTATCGGGACGTGGCCGTGGTGGCGGAGGTGCGGGTGGCGGCCATCGGCCCAATGATCCGGGGCGTGGGCGACGCGGACGACTTCCAGGAGATCACCTTCGACGTGCTGCACGCCTACAAGGGCGCGCCCGGCCGACGTATCGTGATCCGAAGCCCGAACACCTCGGCGCGGCTGCCGGTGTCGAAGCAGGAGCGCAAGATCCTGTTCGTCCAACGCGATACCGATGGAAGCTATCTTGTGGACACCTGCGGCAACTCGACCTCGACGGCTCGCGCCGCGCCGGATCTTGCGACCCGCCTGAAGGCGCTCTCGGGAAAGGCCGGCTAGGGCGTCGCCAGGAAAAGCGGCGTGGCCACCTTCAGGAAATTCCGCAGAGCCGGGCTCGGCGTCTTCGTGGCCGCCAGGCTGAGGCGCGCCACGGGGGTCTGGCCGGCGATGTCGCGATAGGCCACGCCCTCGACGGCCAGCTGGCGCATCGAGACGGGCACGATCGAGACGCCCAGCTCGGCCGCGACCAGTACGATCACCGAGGCCATCTGCGGCGCCGGCTGGCCCATCACCGGCTCGACGCCGGCGGCGCGGAAGGCCTCCACCGCCGCGTCGTGCACCGTGGGGCCCAGGTGGCGCGGCGTCATGATCAGCGGCTCGCCCTTCAGCAGCGACAGGTCCACCGGATCGGAGGCCGCCGCCGGATGGCCCGCCGGCAGCACGGCGATCATCGGCTCGTCGACCAGGTCGTACACGGAAAGGCCCTCGAGGCTCACCGAGCCCGGCCGCAGGAAGGCCGCGTCCAGCGCCCCGTCGGCCAGGTGGTCGGAAAGGTGGGTGCTGTTGCTCTCGGTCAGCGACAGCTCGACCTCCGGATAGAGCCGGCGATAGGCCCGCACGGCCGTGGAGACCACCGGATGCAGGCTGGCCGAGCCGGTGAAGCCCAGCCGCAGCGAGCCGGTCTCGCCCCGCGCCGCCCGCCGGGCCAGCACGGCGGCCGCGCCGGCCTGGTCGGGCAGGGTGCGCACGGCGGCGTGGAAGGCCTTGCCGGCCTCGGTCAGCTCGGCCCCGCTGGGGATGCGGCGGAAGAGCTGCACGCCAAGCTCCGTCTCAAGGTCCTTGATCTGCTGGCTCAGCGGCGGCTGGCCGATGCCGACCTTGGCGGCGGCGCGCGTGAAGTTGCGCTCCTCGGCGACGGCCAGGAAGTAGCGGATGTGGCGCAGCTCCATGCCATCTCCAAAAGCGATCAAGAAAGCCTTCGCCATATATTGGACTATGGGGCGGCCGACTTCTAGATCGACGCCATGACCGCCCTGGCCCCCACGACCGATCTTTCGCCGCCGCGCATCGCCGCCGGCACCGCGCGGTTTCGGCGCATGTCGCTGGCCCTGTTCCTGGGCGGCTTCTCGACCTTCAGCCTGCTCTACTGCGTGCAGCCCCTGCTGCCGACCTTCGCCCGTGATTTCGGCCTGACCCCGGCCCAGAGCTCGCTGGCCCTGTCGCTGACCACCGCCGCCCTGGCCGTGGCGATCCTGTTGGCGGGGGCGGCGTCGCAGAGCCTGGGGCGCAAGGGGCTGATGTTCGCCTCGATGAGTCTGGCGGCCCTGCTGAACCTCGCCGCCGCCTTCGCGCCGAACTGGCCGATGCTGCTGCTGGCGCGGGCGGCCGAGGGCTTCCTGCTGGGCGGGGTGCCGGCCGTGGCCATGGCCTATGTCGGCGAGGAGATGGAGCCGCGCGACCTGGGCGCGGCCATGGGTCTGTACGTCGCCGGCACGGCTTTCGGCGGCATGGCCGGACGGGTCGGCATGGGCCTGCTGGTCGAGGTCGGTTCGTGGCGCTCGGCCATGGCGACGATCGGGGCGCTGGACTTGCTGGCCGCCGCCGCCTTCTTCCTGCTGCTGCCGCGCTCGCGCCACTTCCAGCCGACCCCGGCTCGCGACCGCGCCGCCCAGGCCGCCGCCTGGGGCCAGGCCTTGGCCGACCGGCGCCTGCTGGCCCTGTTCGCCGTGGGCTTCTGCCTGACCGGCGTCTTCGTGACGATCTTCAACTACGCCGGCTTCCGCCTGGAGGACCCGCCCTATGGCCTCAGCCAGGGCCAGACCAGCCTGATCTTCCTGGTCTACGCCTTCGGGGTGGTAGCCTCGTCGACGGCGGGCAAGCTGGCCGACCGCTGGGGGCGTCGCACCCTGCTGGCCATCGGCCTGGCCATCATGCTGGCGGGCGTGGCCCTGACCCTGCCGGCCGGTCTGCCGTGGATCGTGGCGGGCGTGGCCTTGGTCACCATCGGCTTCTTCATCGCCCACGCGGTGGCCAGCGGCTGGGTCGGCGCGCTGGCCGGCAAGGCCAAAGGCCAGGCGGCGGCGTTGTACCTGCTGTTCTACTATGTCGGCTCCAGCCTGGCCGGCTCGGCCGGCGGCGGCTTCTGGCGCGTGGGCGGCTGGCCGGCGGTGGCGGCCTTCACCGTCGTGCTGGCCGTGATCGCCGGCGTCCTGGCCCTGCGTTTGAAGGAGACCCGCCATGGCTGATCTCGCCCCGCTCGTTCTCCTGCCCGGCCTGCTGTGCGACGCCCGTCTGTGGCGCGAGCAGGCGCTGGCCCTGCACGACGTCGCCGATATCCAGATCGCCGACCTGACCCTCGACGACAGCGTTTCGGCCATGGCCGCTCGCGTGCTGGCCGCCGCGCCCGAGCGCTTCGCCCTCGGCGGCCTCTCGATGGGCGGCTATGTCGCCTTCGAGATCCTGCGCCAGGCGCCGGAGCGGGTGACGCGCCTGGCCTTGTTCTCGACCAGCGCCGCGCCCGACAGCCCCCAGCGCGCCGAGCAGCGCCGCCGGGCCATGGCGGCCCTGTCGGTCGGGCGGTTCCTGGGCGTCACCCAGCAGATGATGCCGCAACTGCTGCCCCCGTCGCGGCTGAACGATCCCCTGGCCGGCGAGGTCAAGGCCATGGCCAGCCGGGTCGGCGGCGAGGCCTTCCTGCGCCAGCAGCAGGCGATCCTGGGCCGGCCGGACTCGCGTCCCGGTCTTGCCGACATCCGCGTGCCGACCCTGGTGGCGGTGGGCGATCTCGACCGCCTGACGCCCCCGGCCGAGGCCCAGGCGATCCACGAGGGCGTCGCCGGCTCGACCCTGCACGTCTTCGCCGACTGCGGCCACCTGCCGGCCATGGAGCGGCCGGACGAGACCACGGCCCTGCTGCGCGCCTGGCTGACGGAGGCCTGAGGATGATCGCCGTCGACCGCCTGGACCACTTCGTGCTGGTCGTCGCCTCGATCGAGGCCAGCGCCGCCTTCTACGAGCGGGTGCTGGGCGCCGAGCGGGTGGTGACGCCCGGCAAGCCGACGGCGGTTCGCTTCGGCCGCTGGAAGATCAACCTGCACACCGCCGACGCCCCGTTCACCCCCAAGGCCGCGGCCCCCGTTGCCGGCGCGGCGGACTTCTGCCTGATCACCGAGCAGCCGATCGAGGCGGTGATCGCGCATCTGGCCGCCTGCGCCGCGCCGGTGGAACTGGGACCGGTCGAACGCAACGGCGCGCTGGGGCCGATGGCCTCGGTCTATTTCCGCGATCCGGACGGCAACCTGATCGAGGTCAGCCGCTATCACGACGTGGCCGCCCGCTAGGCGTTCAGGTAACTGGATTACGCTTGTAGATTTAAAGGCCGCTTCGTAAGCTCCTCCGAAACGGGAGGAGGCGTGATGCGACAGTCTTGGTTGATCGGCCTGGCGGCGGCCTTGGCGCTGGGCGCGGCGCCGGCGGCGCGGGCCTGCTCCCCGGCCTACGGCTATGTCCGGCCCAGCAATTTCGAGCTCGTGCAGGTCGCCGACGCCATCGTCGTCGCCACGCCGGTGTCCGCGCCGCCGTTGGCGCCGGAGGCCTCGCCCTGGGACGCTCCGATGCGTCTGCGGGTGAGCGAGACCCTGAAGGGCGATCTGGCGGGCGAGATCGAGGTTCGGGGACTGCTGATGGGGCGCACCGTGCGCAGCGACCCCGACGACGTCACCTTCTCGCACCCGGAAGGCCACAACGGTCCCTGCAACCGCATGACCCTGGCCAAGGGCGGCAGCTACCTGCTGCTGCTCGGGCATCGGGGCGAGCGCCTGGGCGTGCTGCCCTTCGCGTTCTCGCGTGTGAACGAGGACTATGCTGGACCGGACAGTCCGTGGTCGCGGATGGTGCGGACCTATCTCGACATCCAGCGCGATCCCGACACCATGGCCCGGCTCGCACGGCTGGAGGCGCTGAAGGCGCAGCTCGACGCCAAGCCGGGCAAGACGCCCTACGAGACGGCGCTGGCCCGCGACATCGGCGGCCACCTGGGCTCGATCTCGCCGTGGAAGCCGACGCCGTTCCTGCTGGCCGCCTATGACGACCTCAAGGCCGGCCGACCGCCGCGTTACGCGCCGCGCGATGCGGCCTTCGACGCCGAACAGTCTGAGGCAGCGGCTTTCACCGACCTGATCATGGCCGAGTTGACCGGCGGCTGGCCGCCGGTCAAGCCTGCGCGCGACCCGCGTGAAACCGCCATACTGGAAGCGCTGATCGAGGAGGGGCACGCCGACGCCGCGCCGGTCTTCGAGCCGTTTCTGCGCGACGACGCCTCGCTCGCCGACCTCGACATCGGCCTGCGCTTCCTGGCCGTCAACGGCCAGTACAGACGGGCCTACGACCTGATCGAGGCGCGCGTTCCCGCCCGGCTGGCGGCGGCCGCCTCGGCCGACGAGGCCAAGGCCCTGCTGGCCATGGTGGCGCGGGTGCAGGAGGACCCCTACGGTTCCGAGCCGCCGCGCTGGCGTTCGGATCCGTCGGTCGCCTCCCGCTGGCCGCGCTTCTCCCTGGCGCTGGCGAACGAGGCCAAGGCCCGGTTCGACGTCGAAGCCGATTTCGCCCAAGGACCCAAGGCCTTGCTGACCGCCGACTATCGCGCCGATCCGGCCCTGACCCTGATGCTGTCGGGCCACTACAACGAGATCACCGATTGGGCCAACGCCGAGCTGATCCGGCCCGAGGTGCTGGCCTCGCCGGCCGTCGGCGGGCCCGGCGATCCCCTGACGCTGCCGCTGGACGTCGCCCTGCGCTGGTACGGCGTCGGTCGAGACGAGGCGGATGAAGCGGCGGCGACGCGGGTGTTCTGCGCCGGTCCAGGCCCGCGCGCGGCGATGATCCGGGCCTGGGGGCGGTCTGGCGGCTCCTTCAGCATCGGCCTGGCCAAGCGGATGGCGGTCTCGCCCGCGCTCGACGCCGGCGATCGGACCCTGCTGGCGCAAGCCGCCGAGGCGTGGAAGCGCCGCGAGGCCAAGGAGGCGATCGGCGACCTGCCCGACGATCCAGTGCTGAGCAAGCTGCTGAAGGCCGAGGTTCCGAGCGCCAAAGAGGTCAAGCCGCTGAAGCCGATCCGCTGCCCGGCGGCCTAGGGCGTTTCGACATTCAGCCGTTCGCGACCTTCAAATCCGTGTCTACCCGCGAAGGCGGGGATCCAAGCTGGATTTCAGGATGAGGCGCGGCCGTGGATCGATTCCGACCTCGGCTTGGATCCCCGCCTTCGCGGGGATGCTCGGTGAAAAATGAGCTCAGGCCGGTAAATGTCGATCCGCCCTAGGTCGACATCAGCCCCGTACCGACAGCGTCATCCGCACCAGGGCGGCCAGGTTGTCGGCGTGCATCTTGCTCATCAGCTTGGCGCGGTAGATCTCGACCGTGCGCGGGCTGATGCCCAGGTCGCGGGCGATGATCTTGTTGGGCTGGCCGGCCACCACGCCGTCGAGCACCTGGCGCTCGCGCTCCGAGAGGGTCTCGATGCGGGCCAGCACCTGGGCCTGGTCGTCGCTGACCGCCGGCTGGGCGGGGGCGGCGCTGGCCAGGGCGCGCTCAAGCGCCGCCAGGATGCGGGCTTCCGAGAACGGTTTTTCGATGAAGTCGACCACGCCGTCGCGCATGGCCTCGACGGCCATGGGGATGTCGCCGTGGCCGGTGATCATCACCACCGGCAGGGCCGAGGCCTCGGTGCGCAGGCGCTTGACCAGTTCCTGGCCCGACATGCCGGGCATACGCACGTCGGTGATCACGCAGCCGGGCTCGGCCTGGGGCAGGGCGGCCAGGAAGGCCTGGGCGTCGGGATAGGTGCGCACCCGGAAATCGGCCGTCTCCAGCAGGAAGGCCAGGGAGTCGCGGGCGTCGGCGTCGTCGTCGACCACGTGCACAACGGCGTCGCTCATCGGGTGGTCTCCTGGTCGGTCTCTTCGGCGGTGGTGTCGGTCGCACGGGCGGGGGCGGGCGGCAGAGTGAAGCGGAACACCGTGCCGCCGCCCGGATTGGCGTCAGCCCAGATGCGGCCGCCGTGGGCCTCGATGATCGAGCGCGAGATCGACAGCCCCACCCCCATGCCTTCGGCCTTGGTGGTCATGAACGGCTCGAACAGCCGCGCGCGGAACGCGTCGTCGACGCCCGAGCCGGTGTCGGCCACGGCGACCTCGACGACCCCGTCGTCCTGCCGGCGGCTGGTCACCGAAAGGCGGCGGACCGGCCGGCCGTCCATGGCCTCGACGGCGTTGCGGATCAGGTTGACCAGCACCTGCTGGATCTGCACCCGGTCGGCGAAGACGGCGTCGCAGGCCGGATCCAGGGCGATGCTGACCTCGGCCTGGCCCTCGCGCACGCCGATCAGGGCCAGGGCGCGGGCGTCGTCGACCAGTTCCGACAGGCTCTCGACGTCGCGCTCGGTGGCCCCGCGGCGGACGAACTCGCGCATGCGGTGGATGACGTCGCCGGCCCGCAGCGCCTGGTCCGAGGCGCGGTCGATGGCGTCGCGCACCTTGGCCTGGTCCTCGGGGCGGCCGCGGTCCATCAGCCGGCGCGAGCCGGTCAGCAGGTTGGCGATGGCCGACAGCGGCTGGTTCAGTTCGTGGGCCAGTGTGGTGGCCATCTCGCCCATGGCCGTCAGCCGCGAGACGTGGACCAGCTCGCCCTGCAGCTCCTGCAGCCGGCTCTCGGTGGCGTGGCGCTCGGTCAGGTCGCGGATGAAGCCGGTATAGGCGCGGGTGGGACCCTTGGTCTCGCCGACCGCCAGCTCCATCGGAAAGGTCGTGCCGTCGCGGCGCAGGCCGGTGACGATGCGGCCGATGCCGATCACCCGCTTGTCGCCGGTGCGCTCATAGCGCTCGAGATAGGCGTCGTGGGCGGTCTGGTGCGGCTCGGGCATCAGCATGCTGACGTTCCTGCCGATCACCTCCGGGGCGTTCCAGCCGAACAGTCGCTCGGCCGCCGGGCTGAACGAGGTCATGATCCCGCGCGGATCGATCACCACCACGGCGTCGGGCACGGTGTCGAGCACCGAGCGCAGGTGGTCGGTGATGTCGGCCATCCGCCGACGGGCTGCGTGGAACCAGCCGCCGCCGATCGACATGCCCACGCCGATCATCAGGAACACCAGGCTGGAGACCGCCGTGGCCTGGTCGGGCTGGGGCGAGAAGGTCAGGAACCAGACCATGGCCGAGGCCAGGATGGTGGCCACCAGGCCGGGGATCAGGCCGCCGAGCGCGGCGCTGATCAGCACCGAGGGCACGAACAGCAGGAAGGTCGCCGGGGCGGCGTAGCGGCTGGGCAGGGCGAAATAGAGCAGTGCGCAGCCGGCCACCAGGCCGGCGGCGGCCATGAAGACGCCGAGGCGAAGCTCGCTGTACAGCGGCGCGGGCGGGCGCTGGGGCGCGGCCATGATCGTCTAGAGCGTCGCCGTCGTGGTCATGGGCGCGCTTATAGCCGGTCCGGCGGCCGGGGACACCGTCTCTGGCGAGACGCTCCGTTCACAGAGCGCCAGCGGCGCTTGGCGATGGCTGACCAGCACCAGGCCCTGCCCCGTGGCGCGCAGGCGGGCGTCGAGGCGCGCGACGACGCGGGCCTCGGTCGCCGCGTCCAGGCCCTCGGTCGGCTCGTCCAGCAGCAGCCAGGGCGCGTCGCGCAGCAGGGCGCGGGCCAGCGACAGGCGACGGCGCTCGCCGCCCGACAGCCGCTCGCCGGCCTCGCCCAGCCAGGTGTCGAGCCCTTGCGGCAAGGCGCGGACACGGTCGGCCAGGGCGGCGTCGTCGAGCGCGGCCCACAGCGTCTCGTCGTCGGCCTTGGGCGCGGCGAGCTTGAGGTTCTCGCGCACCGTGCCGGCCAGCAGGGCGGCGTCCTGCGGGGCGTAGGCGAAGGCTTGGCGCAGTTCGACGGGCGACAGGGTCGCGCCGTCCACGCCATCGAGCGCGAAGGCGCCAGCGGGGGCGTCGCGCAGGCCCAGCAACTGCTCCATACGGGTAGTCTTGCCGCAGCCGGTGGGGCCGACGATCGCCAGCCGCGCGCCGGACGCGAGGTCCTGGCCCAGCAGGCGCAGGGCGGGACGGCCGACGGCGACTGGCGTTGCGGTCACGGACGTGTGCCGCAGGATGGCGTCCAGCCGCTCGCCGGCGGCCTCGGCGGCGCCGTCCTGCTCGAAGGCCCGCGCGATGGGGCCGACGGCCTCGATGGCCATCACCGCGGCCAGGGCCGCCAGCGCCGCCAGCGGGGCGCCGGCCGGCGCGGCCAGGGCCAGGACGGCGGCGACGGCGAGGCCCGTGAGCGCGCCTTCCGACAGGGCCAGCACGCCCTGCGCCCGCACGGCGCGCACCTTCAGGGCGTCGAGCCTGCCGCCGAGCTGCGCGATGCGGTCGAGGGCGGGACCTTGCGCGCCATAGACCTTCAGCTCGGGCGCTGCGGCGGCGAAGGCGGCCAGGGCCTCCTTCAGTTTGCCCGCCGCCGCCTGGATCGCCGCGCCGGCCGGGGCGCTGAGCCTGCGGGTCAGCAGGCGGGCGAGGATCAGGTGCAGGGCGACGGCCAGGGCGATGGCGACGGCGGGCCCGACCCCGGCGATCGCCGACAGCGCCACCGCCAGCCCGACCCCGGCGGCCGCGCCCCAGGGGGCGGACAGGCGCACGAAGCGGGTCTCGACGGCGTCGACGTCCTGCACCAGGCGGGCGGCGGCCTCGCCGCGCGAGACGGCCAGGGCCTCGCGCGGCGGGGCGGCGGCGAGGGCGGCGAACAGGCGCGGGCGGATGGCGGCCAGGGCGTCCAGCGCCGCGGCGTGGCCTTGCAGCCGCTCGCCGTAGCGGGCGCCGGTGCGCAGGATCGCCAGCAAGCGGATCATGGCGCTGGGCAGCAGCACGTTGAACGCCTGCGCGGTCGCAAGGCCCGCGACGCCGGCCAGGGCCGCGCCGGTGATGAACCAGCCCGAGAGACCGAGCAAGGTGGTCGAGGCCGCGCCGACCACGGCGGCGCAGGCGGCGGCCAGGATCAAGGGTTTAGCCTGGCGGCGGCGCTGCTCGGCGACGAGCCTGGAAAGGGCGCTGGCGGTCTTCACAGGCGCACCACCTGGTCGGCGACGGCGGCCAGGGCCTCCGAATGGGTGGCGATCAGGGTCGTGCGGCCGGCGGCGGCCTCTCTGATCGCGGCGATCATCGCGGCCTCAGCGGCGGCGTCGAGATCGGCGGTGGGCTCGTCCAGCAGCAGGATCGGGGCGGGCTTCAGCAGGGCGCGGGCGATCCCTAAGCGCCGGCGCTCGCCGCCCGACAACCCGCCGCCGCGCTCGTCGAGCGGCGCATCCAGGCCGCCCCGGCGGTCGAGCAGGTCGGACAGGCCGGCGCGGCGAGCGGCGGCTTCGAGCTCGTCGCGGGAGGCGCCCGGGCGGGCAAGCGCCAGGTTGTCAGCCAGCGAGCCGGCCAGCAGCAGCGGCGACTGCCCGGCCCAGGCCAGGTCGGCGGCGAAGGATCCGGCGGCCGACAGCTTCGCGTCGCCGACCCGCACCTCGCCGGCGGTGAGCGGGGCGAGACCCGTCAGCAGGTTCAGCACGGTGGTCTTGCCACAGCCGCTGGGGCCGAGCAGGGCGGTGATCGTCCCACCGGCGGCGATCAGGTCGAGGCCTTCGAACACCGCCGCCTCGCCGCCGGCATAGGTCACGCCGACGCCCTGGAAGCGGATGTTCGGCGCCTTCGTCAGGGCCAGCGGAGCGGCGGCGGGGGCGGACTTGGGCAGGCGGGCCAGGGTCAGGGCGGCGGCCTCGGCGGCCTGGCGGTCGTGATAGGCGGCGGCCAGCCTGCGCATCGGGGCGTAGACCTCCGGCGCCAGGGCCAGGGCGAAGAAGGCCCGCTTGAGGTCCAGCGCCTCGGGAACCGGGAAGGGCAGCAGCCGCAGCAGGTTGAAGCCGCAATAGACCGCCACCAGCGCCACCGACAGGGCGGCGAAGAACTCCAGCGCCGCCGACGAGAAGAACGCCACCCGCAGCACCGCCTGGGTGCGCTTGGAAAGGTTCAGCGCCGCGCCGGCCAGGCCGGTCGTCACCCGCCCCTCGGCCTGGAAGGCCAGCACCACGGGCAGGGTCCGCACCCGGTCGAGGAACAGACTGGACAGCCGCTCCAGGGCCAGGAACTGCCGGCGCGAGGCGTCGGCGGCGGCCATGCCGGCCAGGGCCATGGCGGCGATGAAGGGCAGCAGGGTGAAGAGCTGGATGCCGGCGCAGACCGGGCTGGCGACGGCGGTCAGGGCGATCAGCAGCAGCGGCGCGATCGCCGAGGCGCTGCGGGCGGGCGCGAAACGCGAGACATAGCCGTCCAGCGCCTCGACGCCTTCCATCACGGCGGTGACGGCGGCCCCGCCGCGCGGCGCGCCGGGCGCCAGCAGCGAAGCGGCGGCTTCGCGCCGGGCGTGGGCCTTGGCCTGGGCGGCGGCCTGCGCGCCCGCCTTGCCGGCCTGCGCCGCCATCGCCCCGCGCGCCAGGGCCGAGCCGAGGGCCAGCGCCAGGAAGGGCAGGGCTTCCGAAAGGCTGCGCGTCAGGGCGTCGATGCCGAAGGCCAGGCCCGCGGCGAAACCCGCCGCCCCGGCCACGTCGGCCAGCCGCCACAGCACCGCCGATCGCCCCGCGTTTGCGGTCATCTTGTTCAAGCCGCGCAGCCACGGGCGCGCGAGCGTGAGGATCTCGGTCTCGACGGGGGAGCGGGCGGTCATGAGCGGGGTCTAGCGCTCCATCGGAGAGCGGCCTTGATCGGGATCAAAGACCCCTTCCGCCGACACGCCTAAGGCGAGATGCTCGTCCGGCGCGACCGATCGCCGTTCGACCCCGGAGCTACCCATGGATCCCGCCGTCGTCGATTTATCCCGCCTGCAGTTCGCCCTCACGGCCCTGTACCACTTCCTTTTCGTGCCCCTGACATTGGGGCTGTCCTTCATGCTGTTCATCATGGAGGCGGTCTACGTCATGACCAAGCGCCCGATCTGGCGCACGGTCACCAAGTTCTGGGGCACGCTGTTCGGCATCAACTTCGTCCTTGGGGTCGCCACCGGCGTCACCATGGAATTCCAGTTCGGCATGAACTGGGCCTACTACTCGCACTATGTGGGCGACATCTTCGGCGCCCCGCTGGCCATCGAGGGCCTGATGGCCTTCTTCCTCGAAGCCACCTTCGTGGGGCTGATGTTCTTCGGCTGGGACAAGCTGAAGCCGGTGACCCACCTGCTCGTCACCTTCCTGGTGGCGCTGGGCACCAACCTGTCGGCCCTGTGGATCCTGATCGCCAACGGCTGGATGCAGAACCCGGTCGGCGCGGCCTTCAATCCCGATACGATGCGGATGGAGGTGACCGACTTCAAGGCCGTGATCTTCAACCCGGTGGCCCAGGCCAAGTTCGTGCACACCGTCAGCGCCGGCTACACCATCGCCGCCGTCTTCGTGCTCGGCGTCTCGGCCTTCTACCTGCTGAAGGGCCGCTGGACGGGCGTGGCCAAGCGGTCGATGACCGTCGCCGCCGCCTTCGGCCTGGCGTCCGCCCTGTCGGTCGTCGTGCTCGGCGACGAGAGCGGCTACGCCCTCACCGACAACCAGAAAATGAAGCTCGCGGCCCTCGAGGCCATGTGGGAGACCGAGCCCGCCCCGGCCGGCCTGACCGCCTTCGGCATCCCCAGCCTCGCCGACCGCAAGACCCACGCCGAGGTCAAGATCCCCTACGTGCTGGGCCTGATCGCCACGCGCAGCATCGACAAGCCCGTCGAAGGCATCTTCGAACTGGTGGCCTCGGCGCAGGACCGCATAGAGCACGGCGTCGTCGCCTATGACGCGCTGGAGAAGCTGAAGGCCAATCCGAAGGACATCGAGGCTCGCGCCGTCTTCGAGCTGAACCGCCGCGACCTCGGCTACGCCCTGCTGCTCAAGCGCCATGTCGCCGACCCGCGCACGGCCTCCAAGGAGCTGATCGCCAAGACCGCCTGGGACACCGTGCCCAACGTGCCGGTGATGTTCTGGGCCTTCCGCATCATGGCCGGCACGGGCCTGCTGATGATCGCCCTCTTCGCCACCGCCTTCGTGCTGGTCACCCTGCGCAAGCATCACACCAAGTGGTTCCTGCGCCTGGCGGTGCTGGCCATCCCGCTGCCCTGGATCGCCACGGAGCTGGGCTGGGTTCTGGCCGAGGTCGGGCGTCAGCCCTGGGCCGTGGACGGGGTGCTGCCCACCTTCCTGTCGCCCTCCAGCCTCAGCGTGCCGCAGCTGCTGGCCAGCATCGTCGGCTTCACCCTGCTCTACGGCGCCCTGGCGGTGGTCGAGGTCGGGCTGATCCTGAAGACCATCAAGAAGGGTCCGTTCGCCGAACAGGAAGCCTTCCCCACAGACTCCGGCGCGCCCGTCGCCGAAGCCGTCGCCTAAAGGAGACCAGATCATGGAACTCCCCCTCGACTATCCGACCCTCCGCCTGATCTGGTGGGGCCTGCTGGGCGTGCTGCTGATCGCCTTCGCCCTGACCGACGGCTTCGACATGGGCGTCGCCGCCCTGCTGCCCTTCGTCGGCCGCAACGACGACGAGCGGCGCACGGTGATCAACACCATCGGCGCCACCTGGGAAGGCAACCAGGTGTGGTTCATCACCGGCGGGGCGGCGATCTTCGCCGCCTGGCCGATGGTCTACGGCGCCACCTTCTCGGGCTTCTACCTGGCCATGTTCCTGGTGCTGTCGGCGATGATCCTGCGACCCGTCGGCTTCAAGTACCGGTCCAAACGGCCGGAGGCCAAGTGGCGCTCGTTCTGGGACTGGTCGCTGTTCATCGGCGGCTTCGTGCCGGCCCTGGTGTTCGGCGTGGCCGTCGGCAACGTGCTGCAAGGCGCGCCGATCAAGCTCGATAGCGACCTGCGCAGCACCTATCACGGCTCGTTCTTCGAACTCTTCACGCCCTTCACCCTGGTCTGCGGCCTGCTGTCGACCAGCATGCTGGTGCTGCACGGCGCGGCCTGGCTGTCGGTGAAGGCCGAGCGGGGGCCGATCGTCGACCGCGCCCGAAAGTTCGGCCTGGTCGCGGGCGTCGCCAGCATCGTGCTGTTCGCCGTCGGCGGTATGCTGGCCAGCAAGCTCGGCTTCCGCGTCGAGGGCGTGGTTGATCCGGCCGGGCCCTCCAACCCGCTGCGCGCCACGGCCGTGGCGGCCCCGGGCGCCTGGTTCGACAACTACGTCCGCTATCCGTGGATGGTCATCGCCCCGGTGCTGGGCTTCGTCGGCGCGGCCTTCGCGACCTTCGGCCTGCTGAAGCGCCAGGAAGGCCTGGCCTTCGGCGGATCCTCGGCCTCGGCCGCCGGCATCATCGCCACCAGCGGCCTGTCGATGTTCCCGTTCATCCTGCCGAGCACCGTCGACGCCCATTCCAGCTTCCTGGTCTGGAACGCCTCGTCCAGCCACTCGACCCTGTTCACCATGCTGATCGTGGTGGTGGTGCTGCTGCCGGTGGTGCTGGCCTACACCGCCTTCGTCTATCGGGTGCTCTGGGGCCGCACGAGCAGCGCCGCCCTGAAGACCGACCCGGCCCTGTACTGAGGAGATCGACCTATGTGGTACTTCACCTGGATCCTCGGCCTCGGCCTGGCCCTGGCCTTCGGCGTCCTCAACGGCGTCTGGTACGAGTTCAACCTCACCGACGAGGGCGACACGGGGCTTTCGGAGCCCTGAGCCTCTATCTCCTCCCCCGCGTGCGGGGGAGGGGGACCGCGAAGCGGTGGAGGGGGCGGCGGCGCGCACCGCGCTCTGTCACTCGCCCCCTCCGTCACGGCGCTGATAGCGCCGCGCCACCTCCCCCGTTTCACGGGGGAGGAGTAATTTCAGGCCTCGGCCAGCGTCGGCTCCGCCGCGTCGAGGCGCACGCCCGACCAGCGCTCGACCGCCCCGATCAGCTCCATGGCCGAGATCGGCTTGCCGATGTGACCGTTCATCCCCGCCGCCGCCGTGGCCCCGACATGTTCGGGCAGGACGTCGGCGCTGAGCGCGATGATCGGCGTCTGGCGGTTGGCCGAGATCGGTCCGCGGATCGCCCGGGCGGCTGCGAAGCCGTCCATACCGGGCATCTGCAGGTCCATCAGGATCAGGTCGAACGGCCGGTCCGACGCCATCAGCACGGCCTCGGCGCCGCTGGCCGCCTCGATCACCTCGTGGCCGATCGCCTGCAGCATGGCCCGCACCAGCTCGCGGTTGGCGTCCACGTCGTCGACCACCAGCACCTGGGCGGCCGGACCCTCCACCGAAGCCGTCCGCGCCGGCGCGGCGCTCGCGGCCAGGTCGGCCGGCGTGGCGCGAACGTGGAAGCGGAACACCGAGCCGCCGCCGTCGGCGGGGACCATCTCGATGTCGCCGCCCATCAGCTCGACCAGGCCCTTGCAGATCGACAGGCCAAGGCCCGTGCCGCCGTGCCGGCGGCTGATCGAGCCGTCCACCTGCGAGAAGCGTTGGAACAGGCGCTCGCGCTTGTCGGCCGGCACGCCGCAGCCGGTGTCGGACACCGCCACGTGCAGCAGGCCGTCGCGGAAGGCGGCGCTGATCCGCACCTCGCCGGCCTCGGTGAACTTCACCGCGTTGCCCAGCAGGTTGACGGCGATCTGGCTCAGGCGGCCGGCGTCGGCGCTGAGCACGGCCGGCGCGTCGGGATCGATCTCGACGACCAGCGCCAGGCCCTTGGCCCTGGCCTGCTCGGCGAACATCGCCGCCAGGTCGTCGAGGAACGGCTCCAGGGCGAAAGGGGCGGGCGAGAGGGCGACGTGGCCGGCCTCCAGCTTGGAGAAGTCGAGGATGTCGTTGACCACGGCCAGCAGGGCCTGGCCGGCGGTGTCGACCCGCCGGACATAGGCGTCGGCCGTCGGCGGCAGGTCGTCCAGTTCGCCCAGCAGGGCGGTGAAGCCGTTGATGGCCGTCAGCGGCGTGCGGATCTCGTGGCTCATATTGGCCAGGAACTCGGCCTTGGCCTCGGCGGCGGCCTCGGCCTGCAGCTTGGCGTCCAGCAGGGCGGCTTCGCGGACGTGGGCCTCGGTGACGTCCATCACCGCGCCGAACAGGGTCTCGACCTGGCCGTCGGGGCCAAGCTCGGCCGCGCCGTGGCAGACCACGTGGCGCAGCGCGCCGTCGGTGCGGGTCAGCCGCAGGCTCGTCTCGAACGGCTCGCCGGTGATGGCGGCCGAGCGGAACTGGGTCTCCAGGGCGTCGCGCTCGGACAGGTCGAAGAAGGTCAGCTGCTCGGTCAGGCCCGGGGCGACGGGCGCCGGCGGCAGGCCGAAGATCCGGAAGACGCCTTCCGACCAGGTGATGGCGCCGCTGGCGATGTCGGCGCGCCAGTGGCCGACCCCGGCCATGGCCTCGGCCATCAGGGCGATGCGGTGGGCTTCGCGAATGGTGCGGGCGTCGGCCTGGGCGCGGCTTGAGGCGTCGGCAAGCTCGGCGCGGGCGCGGGCCAGGTCGACCTGCACGGTGCGCAGGGCGCGGAACACGACGTAGGAGGTGGCCAGCACCGTGGCCAGCCGCCAGGGCTGGTCGGCGCGGATCAGGAAGATGGCGGCCACGGTCTGCACCAGCAGCATCGCCGCCACCATCGGCGACATGTTGATCGCCAGGCGCCGGGGGCGGGCGTAGTCGCGGACCACGATCTCGAACATCACCACCCCGAACAGGGTGACGCCGAAGGTCTGGGCCGCGCCGGTCTCGAAGAAGGTGAGGTAGAAGGCCGCCGCGGCGTAGCCGGCGCTCTGCAGCCAGGAAAACAGGGTCCGGCCCGGCGGCAGGTTCCGGTGTTCGGCGATCGCCAGGCCGGCCATCACCGCCAGCCAGGCCAGGGGCGGGATCCAGGGCGAATAGGGCAGGGTGGCGACGCAGACGGCCAGGCAGAAGGCCAGCCGCGCGGCCAGGCCGTTCACCCGCGAGGGCGAGGCCAGCAGCGTGTCGCACAGCGCCGCCAGGCGACGGCGTCGCCTCGCCCGGTCGTCGTGGTCCTTCGGATTGACCGTGCTCATTCGGGTTCCCGACGCTCGCTATGTCGGGAACCCTACAGGCCAAGCTTTGAAGGAAGGGTTGAGCATCCGCTTACCGCTTCCTCAGCGTGTCTAGGCGCGCTTGATCGCCTTCACCGCCTTGGCGTGGTCGCGGATGAGCGCGACCGTCGAGGCGTCGGCGTCGAAGATGCCGAACAGGCCCTGCTCCTCCTGCGGCGGATCGCCGACATAGGAGCGGTCGCCCTTCTTGAACCAGGCGTCGGGGTGCTGGGCGCGGCCTTCGCCGTTCCAGGCCCAGAAGTTGACGCCGGCGATCGGGCCGCCGGCCTTGATGTCGGCTTCGACCTCGCTGAACACCATCTTGTAGAAGCGGTCGCGGAAGGTGACCGGCGAGCCGGGCGCGAAGGCGCGCTCGTCGCGGATCAGGCCGAACTCCTCGATGGTCAGCGGCTTGCCCATCCGCTTGGCCAGCGCGATGTGGCGGCGGATGTAGTCGCGCGACTTGGCCTCGCCGGCCTCGTAGGTCGAGGGCTGGTCGGTCATCGAGATCCAGCCCCAGTTGTTGGGCCAGACGTGCAGGGTCAGGTAGTCGATGGCCGGGGTCTTGTGGCTCTCGGCCACGCAGGCCTCGCTGCCCAGGCACCCCATGTCGCCCTCGCTGCCGCTGGAGACCAGATGGTTGGCGTCCAGGCTCTTGATGAAGCGGGCCGTGCCGTCGATCCAGGCGTCGTAGGCGGGGCGGTTGACCTTGCCGAACGCCTCGCTGCCGGCCGGGCGCGGCTCGTTGGCCAGCTGCCAGGCCATGATCGTCGGGTCGTCGCGATAGGGCTTGCCGGTGACGGTGCTGGTGCGGCCGACCAGGGCCTTCACATAGTGGCGGAAGAGGGTGTTGGCCTTGCCGTCGGCATAGAAGCGGGCCGAATAGTCGGCGAACTGCGGCCAGGGGTGGGCCGGGTCGCCCTGCTGGAACCAGGTCCCGTTGCCGGTCCAGTTCAGATAGGCCGGCATGCCGCCCGACCAGTCCCAGAAGTTGTTGACGTAGATGACGGCCTTCATGCCGCGCTTGCCCATCTCGGCCAGCAGCACGTCCAGGCCCTTCAGCAGGTCCTGGTCGTAGTCCTCGCCGGGGCCGCGGAAGGTCGGATCCAGCGCCACCTTGGCCGGCGAGCGCTCGCCCGCGCCCAGGACACGCAGGTTGGTGACGCCCAGCGATTGCAGCTTGTCGAGTTCGCGGGTCAGGCGCGCGCGGTCGCCGAAGGCGGCCGGAGCCCCCAGCCAGGCGCCGTACCAGAGATTGGCCCCGACGAAGCGATAGGGCTTGCCGCCCAGCGAAAGGCGGCCCTTTTCGACCTTCACAAAGCCCGGGCGCGCCGCGGCCAGGGTCGGAACGGCGGCCGAACCGGCCGTCAGGCTCGCCGCGCCGGCGGCCAGGATCGCGCGTCGCGAAAGCATTCCCGGTGTCTCCCCACTTTTGATTTGCCGGGACGTTAGCGGAGGCCCTCGGGGCCGGTCCAGCGATTAAACAAATTTGATGAAGTTAATCGGCGCATCCTAGTCGGCGTGCTTGTGGGGCGCCTTGGCGGCGTGGGCCACGGTCCAGTCGACGATGGCGGCGATGGCCGTGGGGGCGAGGGTCTCCTCGATCTCGAGATATTCGGACGGCGCGCCGGTGGTCGCCGTCTGGAAGAGGTGGTTGAGTCCCGGCAGCACCAGCGTCGTGGCGTCCTTGTTGTCCGCCAGGGCGGCCTTGATCGCCGGCAGGTTCTGGGCGGCCGAGACCTGGGTGTCCTTGTCGCCGTTGATGGCCAGGACGGGCGCGCGGACCTGGCGCAGGTAGACGGCGGGATCCAGGGTGAGGAAGGTCTTGAACCAGGGCGAGGCGAACCGGCCGAACGCGGCCTCGACGGCTTCCGGCGGCATGCCTTTTTCGCCCAGCACCGCGATCAGTCGGGGCTTGATCCTGGCCGGGTCGGGCTCGGCGATGACGGTGTCGGACGCCGTCTGGATCAGCTGGGCCTGCTGCTCGGCGGCGGCCGGCGGGGCGCCGCTGGCCACGGCGATGTCGTGGCTCTGGGTGCGCATCACCTGGGCGCCCGGCACGCCGGTGCCGGCCATCAGCACGACGAAGGCGATCCGGGGGTCTTTGGCGGCCACGATCGGCGCGATCAGCCCGCCCTCGCTGTGGCCGATCAGGCCCACCCGGTCGGGATCGATGTCCTTGCGCTCGCGCAGGAAGGCCACGCCCGCCGCCACGTCGGTGGCGAAGTCCAGGCTCGTTACAGTCTTGATGTCGCCGGCCTGAGAGCCGCCGACCCCGCGGTCGTCGACCCGCAGCACCGCCACGCCCTTGCGGGTCAAGGCGTCGGCCAGCACCAGGAACGGCTTGTGCTCGAACAGGGTCTCGTCGCGGTCCTGCGGCCCCGAGCCGGTGATCAGCACGGCGACCGGAAAGGGACCCTGGCCCGGCGGCAGGGTCAGGGTCCCGGCCAGCTTCAGGCCCGAGGCTGGATTGACGTAGGACACCTCATCGGCGCGGTAGGGGTAGGGCGGCTTGGGCGTCTGCGGCCGCCTGACCGGCGCGACCGCCGGCGGGGTGCGGCCCATGCTCAGGGGCAGGCTGGCGCCGCCCTGCAGCCAGTTCCCGGCCAGGCTCTTGCCGTCGGCCGACAACTGGCCCTCGAAGGCCGCGGCCGGCATGGTCAGCACCAGCCGGGCCTTGCCGTCGGCGAAGCTGGCCGTCGCCTTCAGCCCGAGCGCGCTCTGGGCCGGGCTGTCGACGCTGGCCGAGCCGTCGGAGCGGACATGGAACACCAGCGGCAGCTTGGTCGGCCCCACCGCCAGCGTGCCGTACCAGTCGCCGACGATCGGCTCGACCTGGGCGCTGGCGACCGCGGGCGCGACCAGCAGGGCGGCGGCGAGGGCCGCGGATCGCAGGAAACGCATGGCTGGAAGGTCTCCGGAAAACTCTCCCGAAGATTGTGCATGCAGGCGTCGCGCCGTCTAGCGTTGCTCCAGCCCGTGCCAGATTCGGGTGATGGTCACATGCTGGCCTTTGACGCGATAGCGAACGATGTAGGCGCTGCGGCCGAAGGGGATGTTGATCTCGCGGGTGGTCGGGCCGACGGCACGGCCGCGAAGAGGGCTTTCCTCTAGGCTTGTCGCGGCTTGGGCGATTTGCGCGCTCAGTCTGTCGGCTGCGCGCGGACTTTGTTCTCTTAGCCTGGCGTCCAGGCGGGCGGCGTCCCGGCTCGCTCGAAGCGTGACCGCGACCGTGTAGGTCAACGACGGCCGAGAAGTTGGGCGCGGAATTCTTCCAGCGAGATGGTGGGCTCCTCGCCGGCTTCGACGGCGTCGGCGATGGCCTCGTCGATGGCCGGATCGGGATCGATCGTCCGGGGCGGCAGGTCGTCCAGCCCGGCTTCGATCAGTTCGAGCGCGTACTCGGCCGGCGAAACGCCCAGCCGCTCGGCGACCGCCGTCAACCGGGCGGCTTGCTCTTCGTCGATGTGGATGTCGAAGCCGTCGGCCATGGGCGAAGGGTCTCGCCCATGGCCGGGGTCGTCAAGGTCAGAGATTGAGCAGCGTCGGATCCCCGCCCTGGGCGGTGATGTTGACGCTGAGCGCGCGCTCGACGGCGAAGCGCAGCAGGGCGTGGGGACCGCCGGCCTTGGGGCCGGTGCCCGACAGGCCCTCGCCGCCGAACGGCTGCACGCCGACGACCGCGCCGGTCATGCTGCGGTTCACATAGGCGTTGCCGGCCGGGACCAGGCGCACCACCTCGTCGGCGAAGGCCTGGATGCGCGAGTGCACGCCCAGCGTCAGGCCGTAGCGGCGGGCCGCCAGGGCGCCGGCCACCTGCTCCAGGTCTTCGGGCTTGTAGCGCACCACGTGCAGGATCGGGCCGAACACCTCGCGCTCGAGGAAGTCGGCGGCCGGGATCTCGGCCAGCACCGGGGCGAAGAACGTGCCGCTGGTCGGCGCTTCCAGGGCGTGCAGGACCTTGGCTTCGCGCTTGAGGCGGACCAGGTGCTTTTCGAGCGCCTCCTTGGCCTCGGCGTCGATCACCGGGCCGACGTCGGTGGTCGCATCGGCCGGATCGGCCACGACCAGGGCGTCCATGGCGCCCTTCAGCCCCTCGATGATGTGGTCGGCGGTGTCGGTGGGCAGGAACAGCAGGCGCAGGGCCGAGCAGCGCTGGCCGGCCGAACCGAAGGCGCTGACGATGACGTCGTCGATCACCTGCTCGCGTTGGGCCGTCGTGTCGACGAACATGCCGTTGAGGCCGCCGGTCTCGGCGATGAACGGCACGATCGGACCTTGCCGTTGCGCGAGCGTCTGGTTGATCCGCCAGGCCGTGTCGGTGCCGCCGGTGAAGGCCACGCCGTCGAGGCCCTCGTGCGCGGTCAGGGCCGCGCCGACGGTCTCGCCGCGCCCCGGCAGCAGCGCCAGCAGGCGCGGGTCCAGGCCTGCGGCGTGATAGAGCTTCACGGCCTCGTAGGCGATGACCGGGGTCTGCTCGGCCGGCTTGGCCAGCACGGCGTTGCCGGCGGCCAGGGCGGCGGCGATCTGGCCGGTGAAGATGGCCAGCGGGAAGTTCCACGGGCTGATGCAGACGAAGACGCCGCGACCCGCGAGAGCCAGGGTGTTGGTCTCGCCGACCGGACCCTTCAGCACCTCGGGCTCGCCGAACTGCTTCTCGGCCAGCACGGCGTAGTAGCGGCAGAAGTCCACGGCTTCGCGCACTTCCGCAATGCCGTCGGCCAGGGTCTTGCCGGCCTCGCGCGACAGGATGGCGATAAGGCGCTCGATATTGGCTTCCAGGGCGTCGCCCATGGCGCGCAGCACCTTGGCGCGAGCAAAGCCGCCGGCGCGGTCCCACTCGCCCTGGGCGGCGCGGGCCAGCTTGAAGGCCTTGTCGATCTGCGGGATCTGGGCTTCCGACACCGCGCCGACCACGCGGCAGGCGTCGACCGGCGAGACCACCGGCAGCGGCGGGCCGCCGGCTTCCAGCTTGCCGCCGATCAGCGGACCCGATTGCAGCGGGGCGGCGTCGACGGCGGTGACGGCGGCGGCCAGGCGGTCGCGGTCGGCCTTCACCGACAGGTCCAGGCCCGTGCTGTTCTTGCGGCCTTCGCCATAGACCTCGATCGGGGTCGGGATCTTGGCGTGGCGGTCGGGGTGGGCTTCGACCGTGGTGATCGGGTCGACCACCACCTTCTCGACCGGCACCCGCTCGTCGAGCAGGGCGTGCACGAAGCTGGTGTTGGCGCCGTTCTCCAGCAGGCGGCGCACCAGATAGGGCAGCAGGTCCTCGTGCCCGCCGACGGGGGCGTAGGCGCGCAGGACGATGCCGTCATAGAGGTCGTCTGCGGCCTTATACAGAGCCTCGCCCATGCCGTGCAGGCGCTGGTGCTCGATCTTCACGCCGGCGTTCTTGGCCATGCGCACCACGGCCGCCAGGGTGTGGGCGTTGTGGGTGGCGAACTGGGCGTAGAGGTGCGGCGCGGCCTCGATCAGGGCCTTGGCGTTGACCAGGTACGAAAGGTCTGTGGCGGGCTTGGTGGTGTAGACCGGATAGTCCGGGCGGCCGGCGACCTGGGCGCGCTTGATCTCGCTGTCCCAGTAGGCGCCTTTCACGAGGCGCACCATCAGGCGGCGGCCGGTTTCCTGCGACAGGGCCGACAGGCGGGCGATCACCTCGCCGCAGCGCTTCTGATAGGCCTGCACGGCCAAACCGAGGCCCTTCCACTCGCCCAGGGCCGGCTCGCGGCACAGCTTGTCGAGCAGCTTCAGCGACAGGGCCAGGCGGTCGGCCTCTTCGGCGTCGATGGTGAAGTTGATGTCGTACTTCGCCGCGATCAAGGCCAGGCGCAGGGTGCGGGGATAGAGCTCTTCCCAGACGCGGTCTTCGTGCGTGGCTTCGTAGCGGGGGCACAGGGCCGACAGCTTCACCGAGACGCCGTGGCCCTTTTCCGGGCCGGCCTTGTTCGACAGCTTGCCGACCGTCTCGATGGCGGCGGCGTAGGACTTTTCGTAGCGTTCGGCGTCGGCGGCGGTGCGGGCGCCTTCGCCCAGCATGTCGAACGAGCACATGGTGTCTTCACCGGCGGCGCGCTTGATGGCCGCCTCGATGGTGCGGCCCAGCACGAACTGCTCGCCCATGATGCGGATGGCCTGGCCGACGGCGGCGCGGATCACCGGCTCGCCAACGCGGCCCGCCAGCTTCTTGATGAAGCCCGGCAGGTCCTTCTTGGCCTCGTCGTCGGGCTCGACGATCTTGCCGGTCAGCATCAGGCCCCAGGTCGAGGCGTTGACGAACAGGCTGTCGCTGCCGCCCAGGTGGCTGGCCCAGTCGGCCGAGCCGATCTTCTCGGCGATCAGCTTGTCGCGGGTGTCGTCGTCGGGGGTGCGCAGCAGGGCCTCGGCCAGGCACATCAGGGCCAGGCCCTCGCGGGTGCCCAGGCTGAACTCCTGCAGGAAGCTTTCGACCACCCCCTGCTTGCGGACGCTGCGGCGGGCGCCGCGCACCAGGGCCTCGGCCTCGGCGCGCACGGCGGCGCGGTCTTCGCTCGACAGGGCCTTGGCGGCCAGCAGGTCGGCGATCACCGCCTTCTCGTCACGGTACTTGCCGTCGTCCAGGGAGTCCCAACCAGTCATGACGCTTCCTCAGAGATGATTTATCGTCGCTGTAACCTGGGTCTGATCGAAGGTGCTTCGTTTGTTGGTTCTGGCTTCCGTATCCTGTTCGGCGTAAACGACGAAAAACGTCTTCCGCTCCAAAGGGCCGAAAACCTCCGCGACAGGGCGTCGCGACCGGCGTGGACGCGGGTCGGCGAACGCAGGTTAGGAGGGGTCTGGGAAAGAGGGAAGGGGAGCACTGGAAGGGACGCGTCTCGGGGGGACTCGCGCGTCCCTTCCGCTCGTCGCCGGCGCTGGGGGATGCGCGGCGATGGTTTCCCGCCGAGCGGGAGGTCCAATGCGAAGCGCGCCGACTGGGGGAAGCGGCGAGGGGAAGCTTCGCTAGGACGATTGAGGGTGTAAGCCTCTTCGTTCCGAAGGTGCTTTGTTTGTTATCGGTATTTTCAAAACAATCTTCGCTGAAAGTGACGAAATTCCATGTCCGCTCTAGATGACACCGATCGCCGACTGTTGCGCGTGCTGCAGGCCGACGGCCGGATCACCAACGCCGAGCTGGCCAAGCGCTGCAACCTGTCGCCGGCCGCCACCTTCGACCGGGTGCGTCGCCTGCGCGAGCGCGGCTTCATCACCGGCTACGCCGCCCTGCTCGATCCGGCCAAGGTCGACCGGGCGCTGCTGATCTTCGTCGAGGTGGTGCTGGACCGCACGACCGGCGAGGTGTTCGAGGACTTCGCCGCCGCCGTGCGCCGCGCCCCCGAGGTGCTGGAGTGCCACATGGTGGCCGGCGGCTTCGACTATCTGATCAAGGCCCGGGTGCGCGACATGGACGCCTATCGCAGCTTCCTGGGCGACATCCTGGTCAAGATGCCGGGCGTGCGCGAGACCCGCACCTATGCGGTGCTGGAAGAGGTCAAGAGCACGGTTCAGCTGCCGCTCTGAGCAGGTCGAGATTGGCGCTGTTGGCGGCCAGGGCCTCGCGCAGGTCCGGCCGGTCGGGCAGGCGGGCCTCGACGGCGCCGTTGGCCGCGCGGACCACGAAGCCGCCGGCTTCCAGTTTCAAGAGGTGGCGGCGGGTGGTCTCGATCGGCATCCGCAGCGAGCGGGCGACGGCGGTCAGCCGCACGGGGCCGCCCTCATCGCCCGCCAGCCGCAGCACGGCCAGGAACACCAGCCCGCGCAGGACGTCGCCGTCGAACACCGACCATAAGAGACCCGCGCTGCTCAGCAGATAGTCGGCCCCCGCCTCGAGATCGCGGCGCGCGTGCGCCGTCTGATTGGACATCGCGTCCCCCCTTTGGAGGAGACGACGTCCCACGGCGCGGCCGCCGCTACTTTGATCGCGATCAAGGCGCAACCAGCGTTCTTCAGGCATCCGGAGGCGATGTCACCGAGTTCAGCAGAATCGCCGCGATGAGCGCGCCCACCGAAGACGCGCCGTCCTTCTCCGGCGAGGACATCGTCCGCCTGTTCGCCGCCACCTACCTGCCGCTGTGCCGGACGCTTCAGGAGGCCGGGGCGCTGGACCCCAAGGCCCTGTCGCGCGACATCGCCGCGCGGATCGGACCCGACCACGACGAGCCCTGGGCCATGCTGGCCGCGGCTTTGTGCAAGGTGCTGGACGGGGAGGGGCGGTAGCCGCTCTTCCAGTGTTGTCATCCCGGCCGCAGCGAAGCGGAGCGCCGGGACCTCCCACCGCTCAGATCCCGCCGACGTGGGAGGTCCCGGCTCTACGGACCGCTACGCGCTCCTCCGGCCGGGATGACAGGTTTCTTTGAAGCTACCCCCGCCCGCCCGGGATCAGCCGCAGGGCGGGCTTCGGTCGCGCATCCGCAGCAACCCGCGCCCGGCGCAGCACGATCTGCAACGCCTCGACCGTCGCCGCGCTGGGGCTGTCCTCGCCCGGCCGTACATAGAGCGACATGACGTCGGCGAGTCGCGCCCGGTCGATCACGCCCGAGG
Organism: Caulobacter sp. GW821-FHT10C03; assembly: GCF_059415485.1. Lineage (NCBI taxonomy): Bacteria > Pseudomonadati > Pseudomonadota > Alphaproteobacteria > Caulobacterales > Caulobacteraceae > Caulobacter > Caulobacter sp. GW821-FHT10C03. The sequence goes on from NZ_JBWKNI010000013.1 coordinate 83,174, forward strand.
CCTCCAGGCGTTCGCACAGCGGCAGGTAGGTGGCGGCGAACAGCTTGATGAGGTCCGCGCCGGTGAACCGCACCGCCTCGTCCGAAGTCTGCCCCCCCGCCATCGCCGCGCCCCCCTAAGCGGCCCGAAGGTCGGCGTCGTCGTCGCGGGTGCGGAAGAGGCCGATGCGCTGGGCCAGTTCGGCGGCCTCGGCCTTCAGGGCGTGGGCGGCGGCGGTGGTCTGCTGCACCATGGCCGCGTTCTGCTGCACCACCCGGTCCATCGCCCCCATGGTGGTGTTCACCTCGCCCAGGTTCTGGGCCTGGTCGTTGGCCGAGCGGGCGATGGCGTCGATCTGCAGGTCGATCTCGGCTACCCGGGCCACGATCCGGCGCAGGGCCTCGCGGGTCTTGCCGACGCGTTCGACGCCGGCGCTGACCTGGCGGCTGGAGACGTCGATCAGGGCCTTGATCTCGCGCGCCGCGTCGGCCGAGCGCTGGGCCAGGGCCCGCACCTCCTGCGCCACCACGGCGAAGCCCTTGCCGGCCTCGCCCGCCCGCGCGGCTTCCACACCGGCGTTCAGGGCCAGAAGGTTGGTCTGGAAGGCGATCTCGTCGATCACCGAGATGATCTGGCCGATCTGGCCCGACGAGGTCTCGATCCGGGTCATGGCGTCGACGGCCTCGGTGACCACCGGGTCGGACAGCTCGGCCTCCTCGCGGGCGCGGGCGGCGGCGGCGTTGGCCTGGCGGGCGTTCTGCGCGGTCTCGTTGACCGTGGTGGTGATCTGGCCCAGCGCCGTGGTGGTCTGCACCAGGCTGGCGGCCTGGTCCTCGGTGCGGTTGGCCAGTTCGTCGGAGGCGCGGCTCATCTCGGCCACCCCGTCGCTCATGCTGGCGGCGTTGCCCGAGATCTCGCCCAGGGCGGCGCGCAGCTTGGCGAGCGCGTCGTTGAAGTCCTGGCGCAGGGGCTCGTACTGGGCGGCGAAGCGGGTATCGAGCCGCCAGGTCAGGTCGCCTGCGGCCACCTGGCGCAGGGCGCGGGCCAGGGCTTCGACGACTTGCGTCTGCTCGGCCTCCATCACCTGCTTGAGCTTGGCGCGTTCGGCGTTGGCGCGGTCGCGCTCGGCGCGTTCGGCCTGGGCGGCGGCGTTGGCCTCGTCGGCGGCGCGGGCGGCGGTCTCGACCGCCTCGGTGCGGGCCGTGACGGTGACGAACAGGCGCGAGACCCCGGCCGTCAGCCAGATCAGCGACCAGGCGGTGGCGGCGGTCATGCCCACCCGCAGCACGATCGCCAGCAGGCTCTCGTCGGCGGCCAGGCGGTGCGGGGCGAGCAGCGGGGCCAGGACGTCGAGGCCGACGAAGGCGGTCGCCGCCAGGGCCACGATCCGCCAGTCGCCATAGGCCACCAGCAGCGCCAGCGCCGCCAGGAAGGCCATGCGGGCGACGTCCTGCTGGGCGCTTCCCTGGAAGGCCAGCACGAACAGCGTCACCTGCCCGACCAGGGCCAGGGCCGCGCAGGTCCGCTGCAGCAGGGTGTCGCGCCACAGGCCGAAGGCGGCCAGGGCCAGCACCGCCAGTACGGCGGCGCAGGCGAAGGGCGCCAGGGTCGCCGTCCCGGCGACGAAGCCCGCGGCCGGCACGACCGCCGCCATGGCCGCCACGCAGGCGACGACCAGCTGGCCGCCGACCCGACGCTGCGATTGGATGCTGTCAAACTCGATCAAACGCACGCCCGCCTCCGATATTCTGACCGCAAAGTCGATCATCGGCGTTAATCGACAGTAATCGAGTCATGTAAATCTGGCGTTTCGCAGATACGTACCAATACGTATCCCGCTTTTGAGGTCGCATATTCTCAAAATGAGAAAGCAACGATGCCGAGTTATTTTGCTGAAAGCGGCGTCGTTTCTTCTGGGCGGCAGGCGTGAAAAAGCCGCCCGGGCCAAGGCCTGGGCGGCTCGTTCGTTCAGCGGTGCGTGACGGCCCTTAGTGGCTGTCGCGCGGCAGGCCCTTGGTCTGGGCGATGCGCTGGTACTTCACGGCCGGCTCCAGCACCGCGCCGGTGTCCATCTGGCCGACGATGGCGCGCTGGATCTCCTGCCACGGGGTCTGGCTTTCCGGATACTTGTAGCCGCCGGCCGCTTCCAGGGCCTTGCGGCGCTGGGCGACTTCCTCCGGCGTGATCAGCACGTCGACGCGCGACTTGCGCAGGTCGAAGCGCACGCGGTCGCCGCTCTTCAGCAGGGCCAGGCCGCCGCCGGCGGCGGCTTCGGGCGAGGCGTTGAGGATCGAGGGCGAGCCCGAGGTGCCCGACTGGCGGCCGTCGCCGATGCAGGGCAGCTGCTTGACGCCGCGTTTGATCAGGTAGTCGGGCGCGCGCATGTTCACGACCTCGGCCGAGCCCGGATAGCCGATGGGCCCCGCGCCGCGCATGAACAGGATCGAGTTCTCGGTGATGCCCACCGACGGGTCGTCGATGCGGTGGTGATAGTCTTCCGGACCGTCGAAGACGATGGCGTCGCCCTCGAAAGCGTCCAGGTCGTCGGGGTTGGACAGATAGCGGTCGCGGAACTCGCCCGAGATGACGCTGGTCTTCATGACCGCCGAGTTGAACAGGTTGCCGCGCATCACGACGAAGCCGGCGCGCTCGACCAGCGGGTTGTCGAAGGTGCGGATGACGTCGGCGTCCTCGATCACGGCGTCGCGGCAGGCGTCGCCCATGGTCTGGCCCGAGACGGTCAGGGCGTCTTCGTGGATCAGGCCCTGCTTGATCAGCTGGGCGGTGACGGCGGGCACCCCGCCGGCGTGGTAGTAGTCCTCGCCCAGATACTTGCCGGCCGGCTGCAGGTTGACCAGCAGCGGCACGTTCTCGCCCTTCTCCTGCCAGTCGTCGACCGTCAGCTCGACGCCGACGTGGCGGGCCAGGGCGTTGAGGTGGATCGGGGCGTTGGTCGAGCCGCCGATCGCCGAGTTGACGACGATGGCGTTCAGGAAGGCTTCGCGGGTCAGGATGTCCGAGGGCTTGAGGTCCTCGTTGACCATGTCCACGATCCGCAGGCCGGTGTGGTAGGCGTTTTCCTGGCGGTCGCGATAGGGGGCCGGGATGGCGGCCGAGCCGGTGAGCGACATGCCCAGCGCCTCGGTCAGCGAGTTCATCGTCGTGGCCGTGCCCATGGTGTTGCAGAAGCCGGTCGACGGGGCCGAGCTGGCGACCAGCTTGATGAAGCCGGCGTTGTCGATCTCGCCGGCGGCCAGCATCTCGCGGGCCTTCCAGACGATGGTGCCCGAACCGGTGCGCTCGCCCTTGTACCAGCCGTTCAGCATCGGGCCGACCGACAGGGCGATGGCCGGGATGTTGACGGTGGCGGCGGCCATCAGGCAGGCCGGGGTGGTCTTGTCGCAGCCGATGGTCAGCACGACGCCGTCGATCGGATAGCCGTACAGGGTCTCGACCAGGCCCAGATAGGCCAGGTTGCGGTCCAGGCCCGCGGTCGGGCGCTTGCCGGTTTCCTGGATCGGGTGGACCGGGAATTCGATGGCGATGCCGCCGGCGGTGCGGATGCCTTCACGCACGCGTTCGGCCAGCACCAGGTGGTGGCGGTTGCACGGCGACAGGTCCGAGCCGGTCTGGGCGATGCCGATGATCGGCTTGCCCGACTGCAGTTCTTCCAGGGTCAGGCCGTAGTTCAGGTAGCGCTCCAGATAGAGCGCGGTCATGTCCACGTTGTCGGGATTGTCGAACCAGGCCCGCGAACGAAGGGTGCGGGGCGCGGACTTGGTGGTCATGACGGTCCTGTTTTTCCTCGGTCGATCCAATCTGGATCGCCTCGCCGGGCGAGGTTTATACTATTTGTCTGACTATACCGCCGGGCTGGGGTCGTCAACGACCGCCGTGGTGGTGGCCAAGGTGACGGAAGGTCGCGTGGCTTCAAGGCCTTGCGAGCGGCTCGCAAGTGCCCGAATGGCGCCGGCGCGCCGATGATAGCGGTCACATTGTATAGCGCCGACGGGTATTTTGTCACTGACGACGCTGTTCGATCAATCTACGCCGTGGCAAATGTCTGAGCAATCGGGGGCATCCCCCTTTCCGTAAAATCCCCGCGAAAGCGGGACAACTGATCCCTCTCCCCTTGCGGGAGAGGGTGGCCCCGCGGAGCGGGGTCGGGTGAGGGGTCTCTCAGAACTGAACACCTCGTGCAGCGGTCGGGCTAGGTGAGGCGTCTCCCATCTGAGAGACCCCTCATCCGTCGGCCTTCGGCCGCCACCTTCTCCCGCAAGGGGAGAAGGACCGCTTAAGGGGACAGACGAAGCTGGATCCCCGGAAAGCCCGCCTCAAACCCCAACCAATCCAGCCCCTTACAACTTTCTCACCGCTCTGGATCAGACGCGCTCAAACCACCCGCATAATCACTGGGTCTCGCCGCACCGAAGGGGCGCAAGGCCAGCGACCATGCGGCGGCGGGATGCGATTGAGCGGGACTGGGGCGGATTGGGAAGATCCGTCGCGTCCGGGGACCTGGCGCTGGCCAGGCCCGCCCGTCGTCGGCTTGGGCGAGGATTACAGAGCAACCCTCTCCTCGTCGCCGTCCAAACGGGAAACCCGGCGGATGGTCCTGGTAAGGCGTTAAGAGCGCCGCCGCCCGGGAAGCCGGCAGCCAAACGACCGCGCGGAGCGTCTAGGCTTCGTCGAAACGGTACACACAACAGCACCTCCGGGCGTAGCCCGGGCGCTCCGCTCTCCTTCATCCACTCGCAGCGAAAGCGCGGGGTCGAAAACCCGTTCCCTCTCCCCTTGCGGGAGAGGGTGGCCTGCGAAGCAGGTCGGGTGAGGGGTCTCTCAGAACTCTAAACCGCGTGCGGCGGTCAGGCAGGGCGGAGGCGTCTCATGTTTGAGAAACCCCTCATCCGACGGCCTTCGGCCGCCACCTTCTCCCGCAAGGGGAGAAGGATCATTCGATACCGGTCCCCCGCTCGCCGTTTGACACCCACGCCCGTCACGCTATTTGTCTGACTAATGACCGGGCCGCCGACGCGGTCCTCTCCATCGCCAGGTGTTTCGTCCAGATGACCATCCGCATCGCCATCGTCGGCCTGGGCAAGATCGCCCGCGACCAGCACCTGCCCGCGATCGCCAAGGATCCGCGCTTCGAACTGGCCGCCGTGGCCAGCCGCAGCGCCGGCGTCGACGGCGTGCCGCACTTCACCGACCTGGCCGAGCTGCTGGCCTCGGACGTCGCCTTCGACGCCGTCGCCCTCTGCACCCCGCCGCAGGTGCGCCACACGATCGCACGCCTGGCTATCGACGCCGGCAAGCACGTGATGCTGGAAAAGCCCCCGGGGGCGACGCTGAGCGAGGTCGAGGACCTCAAGGCCGCCGCCGCCGCCAAGGGCGTCACCCTGCAGACCACCTGGCATTCGCGCTACGCCACCGCCGTCGCTCCGGCCCAGGCCTGGCTGGCGGGCAAGACCCTCCAGTCGGTGCAGATCAACTGGAAGGAGGACGTGCGCGTCTGGCACCCCGGCCAGACCTGGATCTGGCAGGCCGGCGGCCTCGGCGTCTTCGATCCCGGCATCAACGCCCTGTCGATCGCCACCGTCATCCTGCCGGCCTTCTTCCTGGAAAAGGCTGTGCTGCACGTGCCGGAGAACTGCCAGTCGCCGGTCGAGGCGCAACTGAGCTTCGTGACCGTGACCGGCGCGCCGGTGCGGGCCGAGTTCGACTTCCTGCAGACGGGCCCGCAGAGCTGGGACATCATCGTCCAGACCGACGGCGGCGAACTGAAGCTGTCGCACGGCGGTTCGCGCCTGTGGGTCGACGGCGAACTGAAGCACGAAGGGCCGGACGAGGAATATCCGGGCCTCTACGCCGCCTTCGCCGAACTGATCGAAGCCGGCGCCTCGGACGTCGACGTCAGCCCGCTGCGCCATGTGGCCGACGCCTTCCTGCTGGGCGAACGGGTCATCGCGCCGGCCTTCATCGAATAGTCTCGGCGGGCCATCGAATAAGCGATGGTTGCGCTAACATTGACCTGACAAAATGCGGGGGAAGGGCCTATATGCGGGCCCATTCCCGTCCGCCAAAACCGCGAGCGCCGTCATGACCGAACTCCGCAGCCTGAACCCCGCCACGGGCGAGCACTTCGGTGACGTCTTCCCCGAGCCGACCGCGGCCCAGATCGAGGCGGCCCTGGCCGCCGCCGACGCGGCGTTCGACGTCTATCGCGAGACCGACCTCGAGACCCGCGCGGCCTTCCTCGAAGGCGTCGCCGCCGAGATCGAGGCCATCGGCGACGAACTGATCGAGCGCGCCATCGCCGAAACCGGCCTGCCGCGCGGCCGCCTGGAAGGTGAACGCGGCCGCACCACCGGCCAGCTGCGCCTGTTCGCCAAGACCGTCCGCCAGGGCGACTTCCTCGGCGCCCGCGTCGACCCGGCCCTGCCCGAGCGCAAGCCGCTGCCGCGCGCCGACCTGCGCCAGCGCTTCATCGGCCTGGGCCCCGTCGCCGTGTTCGGCGCCAGCAACTTCCCGCTGGCCTTCTCGACCGCCGGCGGCGACACCGCCGCGGCCCTGGCCGCCGGCTGCCCGGTCGTCTTCAAGGGCCACCCGGCCCACCCCGGCACCGCCGCCCTGGTCGGCGCGGCCATCAGCAAGGCCGTCGAGAAGGCGGGCCTGCCGGCCGGCGTGTTCGCCCTGCTGACGGGTCAGACCCACGAGCTGGGCGGCGCCCTGGTCAGCGACTCGCGGATCAAGGCCGTCGGCTTCACCGGTTCGCGCGCCGGCGGCGTGGCGCTGATGAAGATCGCCAACGCCCGTCCCGAGCCGATCCCGGTCTATGCCGAGATGAGCAGCGTCAACCCGGTGGTGCTGTTCCCGCACGCCCTGGCCGCCCGCGCCGAGGCCCTGGGCGCGGCGTTCGTCGGCTCGCTGACCATGGGGTCGGGCCAGTTCTGCACCAACCCCGGCCTTGTCCTGGCGCTGGAAGGTCCGGACCTCGACACCTTCATCGCCTCGGCCTCGGCCGCCCTGGCCGCCGCTCACCCGCAGGTCATGCTGACCCCGGGCATCTTCGGCGCCTATGAGCAGGGCGTCGAGAAGCTGGGTTCGCGTCCGGGCGTCACCGTCGCGGCGCGCGGCCTGGTCGGCGAAGGCTGCAACCAGGGCCAGGGCGCCCTGTTCGTGGTCGACGCGGCGACCTTCGCCGCCGATCCGGCCCTCAGCCACGAAGTGTTCGGCTCGTCGTCGGTCGTCGTCCGCGCCCCGGACCTGGCCACCCTCGCCAAGCTGCTGGAAGGCCTGGAAGGCCAGCTGACCGCCACCCTGCACCTGGACGCCGAAGACGCCGAGGCCGCCCGCGGCCTGCTGCCGATCCTCGAGCGCAAGGCCGGCCGCATCCTGGCCAACGGCTGGCCGACCGGCGTGGAAGTGGCCCCGGCCATGGTCCACGGCGGCCCGTTCCCGGCCACCTCGGACGGCCGCTCGACCTCGGTCGGCACCCGCGCCGTCGAGCGCTTCCTGCGCCCGGTCTGCTACCAGGACCTGCCCGACGTGCTGCTGCCGGCGGCCCTGAAGGAAGCCAACCCCTGGGGCGTCAAGCGCGCCGTCGACGGCGTGCTCTAAGCCCGGCGGGTCCGCTCGGACCTCAAGGCTCTAATAAGTGAAAGCGCGCGACGGCTTTGGCCCCGCGCGCTTTTTCTTTGCCGTTTCAGGGCGTGAACCGTCTGCAACGGCTCTGGAATCGCCGGGTGGGCCAAGGTCGCCTTTTCTTGCGCGGGCGTCGGAATAACGGCGGCTTTGGGCCGCGAACGGCAACACTTCGGAGGCGAGCCGGCGCCCTGGCGACAACCTTCCGGGCCGTTTGAAACGGAAGTGTATCGGCGTGAGCGTCGCCGTAGCATGACGGAAATTTCATAGACACGCCTGGGCCATGCACGGCCCCTAAGGCTCGGAGGTTCCATCAGGCGGGTCCTCCATGTCGCGTAAGCTTCTGATCTTGTCGGCCGCAGCTCTGCCGATGCTGCTGCACGCCGGCGGCGCCGTCGCCGAGACCGAGATCACCAGCAGCAGCCGCACCAAGGCGGTCGCGACCTCGACCGCCAACGACGGCGCGGCCGACGACGTCAAGATCACCAGCGACGGCGTGATCACCTACGCGTCCGAAGGCGCGATCGCCACCGTCGACAGCAGCAACACCCTGACCAACAACGGCACGCTGCAAAGCACCGACCTCTCGAACTCGACCGGGATCCTGATCAGCGGCGGCCTCACCTCGACGGTGGCCAACGGCGGCACGATCTCGCTGACCGAGGACTACGACTACGAGGACACCGACAGCGACGGCGACTACGACGGCCAGTTCGCGCTGGGGACCAATCGCTACGGCATCCACCTGACCGGTTCGGGCGACTTCACCGGCACGATCGAGAACTCGGGTTCGATCACCATCGAGGGCAACGACTCGATCGGCATCATCCTGGAATCGTCGGTGATCGGCGACATTCTCAACTCCGGCTCGATCGCGGTCACCGGCGACGACGGCTACGGCGTCCGCAACACCGCCAGCGTCACCGGCGACATCGTCAGCGACGGCTCGATCAGCGTGCTGGGCGCCAACAGCGTCGGCCTGGCGGTCAACGGCGAGGTCGACGGCTCGGTGATCGTGCAGGGCTCGATCACCGCCACCGGCTATCGCTACACCAGCCGCTACACCGATCCCGACGACGAGGCCCTGCTCGACGCCGACGACCTGCTGCAGGGCGGCTCGGCCATCCAGGTGACCAGCAACGTCACCAAGGGCCTGGTGCTCGACGCCCCGCCCGAGGACACCAACGACGACACCACAGACGACGAAGACGGCGACGGCGTCGAAGACGACGAGGAAGGCACCGCCTCGGTCGCGGTCTATGGCGGCGCGCCGGCGATCCAGATCGGTTCCGACACTCAGACCGTCACCCTCGGCTCGGCCGGCGACGGCATCTACGACTACGGCCTGGTGATCCGCGGCTCGGTCGCCGCCTACGGCATCCACCCGGGCGTGGCCGCCACCGGCGTGCAGATCGGCGGCTCGGCCGGCTACGAGACCCTGGTCACCAACGGGATCAACCTGGAAGGCTCGATCACGGCCAGCGCCTACGAGGCCGACGCCGTGGGCCTGCACCTGACCTCGGGCGCCATCGCCCGGATCCTCGACAACAGCGGCGGGCTGACCGGTTCGGTCACGGCCGAGGGCGACTCCGCCGCCTACGCCCTGCTGATCGACGCCGGCGCGACCATGACCACGGTCAACAACAGCGGCACGATCCTGGCCACCCTCTACGGCGAGACCGGAACCGCCAACGCCATCGTCGATCGCTCGGGCACGCTGACCACGATCAACAACACCGGCACGATCGCCGCCTACCTGACGGCCACCGACGACGACTACGACCTCGACGACGACAACGACGACGCCGACGACGAAGTGGTCACCGGCAAGGCCGTGGCCATCAACCTGCAGGCCAACACCACCGGCGTCACCATCACCCAGACCGGCGTCAACGACGGCGACGATGGCGACGACGACGTGGCCGACACCGATACCGACGGCGACGGCGTGGACGACGCCGACGAGCCGACGATCATCGGCCAGATCCTGCTGGGCTCGGGCGCCGACACCATCAACCTGCTGAACGGCACGCTGTACGGCGAGATCTCGTTCGGCGACGGCGCCGACGTCTTCAACATCGACGGCGGCGCCTACGCGGTCACCAAGCTGAGCGACAGCGACGGCAAGCTGTCGATCAACATCGGCGACGGCGGCCTGATGCTGACCAACACCAACACGATCAACGCCACCAGCCTGACCCTCGGCGCCGACGCCAAGCTGGTGTTCACCGTCGATCCCTCCGCGGGCACGGCGACCCAGCTGGTGGTCGACACCGCCACCATCGCCAGCGGCGCAAACCTCGGCCTGGTCTTCAACAACCTGCTGACCACGGCCAGCACCTTCAAGGTGATCTCGGCCGGAACCCTGACCGCCGGGGATATCGACCAGGACCTGCTGGGCGACGCGCCCTACCTCTACGTCGCCAGCGCCTATACGGAAGGCAACGACGTGCTGATCGACGTGCGTCGCCGCACGGCCGCCGAAGCCGGCATGACCCGCAGCCAGGCCTCGGCCTACGAGGCGGTGTTCGCCGCTCTGAGCAACGACGACGGCATCGCCGGCGCCTTTCTCAGCCAGTCGACCGCCGACGGCTTCTACAATCTCTACGACCAGATGCTGCCCAGCACCGGGCAGGGGATGTTCACCAGCCTGCAGGCCGTGCAGCAGCAGCTGTCGTCGGCCACGTCGGTGCGTCCCGACGGCGCCGACCGCTACGGTCCCGACAGCGTCTGGGTGCAGGAGATCAACAGCCTGGTCCGCATCGAGGACGGCGCGGTCCAGGGCTCGGACACCAAGGCCGTGGGCCTGGTCGCGGGCTACGAGGCCATGGGCGACGCCGGCGGCGCGCTGGGCGTGACCCTGTCCTTCGTCAGCCTCGAGGAAAAGGACACCGCCGCCAAGGTCGGCGAGGAGACGACCGCCTCGGTGTTCCAGGCCGGAACCTACTGGCGCCGTTCGGTCGGCGGCTGGCGCCTGAACCTGGGCGGCGGCGCGGGCTACATCCGCTTCAACGGCGACCGCAGCTTCATCAGCGAGGACGCCGATAGCGACGGCGCGGCCGACGAGATCCTCCGCAACACCGCCTCCTGGAACGGCTTCACCGCCAACGCCTTCGCCGGCGTCGGCTACGAGGTCACTTTCGGCGCCAACTACATCCGTCCCGAGACCCGCCTCGACTACGTCTACATGTGGGAAGGCGAGCGCAAGGAGCACGGCGGCGGCGAGGGCTTCGACCTGACGGTCGCCTCGCGCAAGTACAGCAACCTGTCGAGCGACATCGGCGTGGTCTTCGGCCGCCAGTTCGGCAAGGAAGTCTGGTTCAAGCCGGAAGTCCGCGTCGGCTATCGCAAGACCCTGGCCGGCAAGTTCGCCGACACCACGGCCTCGTTCGCGGGCGGCACGCCGTTCACGATCCTGGCCGACAACGCCCGCAACGGCGCGGTGACCCTGAACGTCGCCCTGCGCGCCGGTTCGGATCTTTCCTATTTCGCCCTGGAGGGCGGGGCCGAAGCGTCCCGCCGCCAGACCCGCTATTCTGCCCGGCTTGTCGGCCGGGCGATGTTCTGAGAACGCCCGTGAGACCCCGCCTGCTCATCGTCGATCCCGATATCGACTCCCGCGCCGCCATTACCGCCCTTCTGGGCCGCTTCGACCTGGAAGTGCTCGAGGCCGGTTCGGCCCGCGAGATGGACCAGATCCTCGGCCGCACCCAGATCGAACTGGTCGTGATGGACATCCTGCTGCCCGACGAGGCCGGCCTCTCGGTCTGCGCCCGGCTGCGCCGCCTCAACCCGGCTCCGGGCGTGGTGGTGGTCAGCGCGGTCGACGACGAGAGCGACGTGGTGGTCGGCCTGGAGATGGGCGTCGACGACTACATCGCCAAGCCGTTCCGCCCGCGCGAGACGGCCGCCCGCATCCGCGCCGCGGTCCGTCGCCGCCAGGCCTATCGCGCTCCCGAGCCGATCGCGGCCCCGCCGGTCTATCAGTTCAGCGGCTGGCGCCTGAACGTCGCCACCCACGAGCTGTTCGATCCGCGCGGCGAGTCGGTGAACCTGTCGTCGGCCGAGTTCCTGGTGCTGTGGACCCTGGTCTCCAAACCCCAGCAGATTCTGACCCGCGATCAGCTGCAGCAGGGTCCGCCCGAGGCGCGCAGCAAGGCCCCGCCGCAGCAGATCAACGTCACCATCAGCCGCCTGCGCAGCAAGCTGCGCCGTGCCGAGGGCGGCGCCCAGATGGTGCGGACGGTCCGCCACGCCGGCTACATGTTCGCCCCGCGCGTGGACCGCGTTCACGCGGACTGATGATCGAGAAACCTCCCCCTGTGGGGGAGGTGATCGCGAAGCGATCGGTGGGGGGAGTGGCTGCTGAGCGGCCAGCTTCCCGGAAGCTGAAAGCGGCCCCCCACCGGCCTTCGGCCGCCTCCCCCAGAGGGGGAGGTCCTACTTCTTCCGCACGAAGATCAGCGTCTGGTCCGGCGGGCCGGGCTTGCCGTCGACGTCCTGCTCGACCAGCAGGGTGTCGGGGGCCGAGAGGGCCACGCGCATGGTCTGGCGGCGGCCGGTCTCGCCGTGGGTCATCACCGCCACGCTGGACTGGCCCGTGCGATCGACGCTCAGGGTCACGAAGTTGAAGTTGACCACGGCCCGCGTCGGCGAGCCGTCGAGGCCGGCGTCGGCGAACTGGATGGCGGCCACGCCCTCGTCGTCCTCCTCGACCAGGGTCCAGGCGATGAACTTGCCGTCGTCCTTGGTGATGTCGAGCTCGCCGCTCAGCGGCGCGGCGCCGGTCAGGGCCTCGTTGAAGTGCGAGCGCGGCAGGTCGAGCATCCACTTGCCGCCGACGCCCAAGGGACCCGTCCCCTGAGCGGCCGGCGCCTGGGCGAGGGCCGGGGCGGCGAGCAGCAGGAGGCCCAGGCCCGCGAGCGCGGATGCGACTTTAGCTTTGGCCATGACCGATCTCCTTGACGATAGGTCAATGTCGGGTGGCGCGATCGGTTCGTCCAGAGGTCCGGCGTTTTTGGAGCCCGGTGTTTTTGGGAGCCGCCGTTCTTCCAATTGTGGATTGCCAATCGGCGGGCGCGGTCGCTCTGGTCGGCGGACTGCAAGAATCGGAGCCCGCCCATGCGCCGCCTGTCGCGTTCGCTGTTGTTCGCCGCCTCGCTGTTCGCCGCCGGCGCGCTCTACGGCCCCGAGGCCGACGCCGCCGAGAAGGCCGACACCTCGGTCAAGGCCGTGCAGAAGATCGTCGGCGGGGCCGGCTTCAAGGCGGCCGTCCAGCAACTCGACGCCGACTACGAGCGCACCGTCGCTGACATCGTCACCCTGACCGAGATCCCCGCGCCCCCCTTCAAGGAGGAAAAGCGCGCCAAGGCCTATCTGGAGATGCTCAAGGCCGTGGGTCTGACCGATGTCGAGATGGACGCCGAGGGCAATGTCATGGGCGTGCGGCCCGGGACGGCCACCAAGGGCAAGGGGCCGTTCGTGGTCATCGCCGCCCACCTCGACACCGTCTTCCCCGAAGGCACCGAGGTGAAGGTCAAGCGCGAGGGCACGAAGTTGTCGGCCCCGGGCATCGGCGACGACACCCGCTCGCTGGCCGTCCTGCTGGCCTATGTGCGGGCGCTGGAGGCGGCCAAGATCAAGACCAAGTCCGACATCCTGTTCGTCGGCAATGTCGGCGAAGAGGGGCCAGGCGACCTGCGCGGCGTGCGCCACCTCTTCACCAAGGGCAAGTACCAGGGCCGGATCGGCGCCTTCTTCTCGATGGACGGCTCGGACCCCTCGCGCATCGTCGATCGCGGCGTCGGCTCCAAGCGCTATCGCGTCACCTTCAAGGGACCGGGCGGCCACAGCTACGGCGCGTTCGGCGTGGTCAACCCGATGACGGCCATGGCCCAGTCGGTGGTCGATCTCTATGCGGTCAAGCCGCCGGCCGATCCCAAGACCACCTATTCGGCCAGCGTGGTCGGCGGCGGCACCTCGGTGAACTCGATCCCCAACTCGATCTTCATGGAGTTCGACATGCGCTCGGAGAGCGCCGACGAACTAGCCAAGCTGGACAGGACTCTGTTGGCCATCCTCGACAAGGCCGTGGCCGGCGAAAACGCGGCCCGCTCGACCAAGCCTGGCGAGGTCTCCTATGAGGCCAAGGTGATCGGCGAGCGTCCGGCCGGCGGCACGGACCCCAAGGCCGCGATCGTCACGGCCACCGCCGCGGCGGCTTCGGCCCTGGGCTTCACCCCCACCCACGAGGCCTCCTCGACCGACGCCAACCTGCCGATGAGCCTGGGGATCCCGGCCGTCACCATCGGCTCCGGCGGCAAGGGCGGCCGCGCCCACGCCCTGGACGAATGGATCGACGTCGAGAAGGGCGAGACCCTCAAGGGCATGCAGGTGGGCCTGGCCGCCCTGCTGGCCGTGGCGGGGGTGGAATAGGGGGATCGGCGATCGTCCGCCGTCGCATTCCTAAATCCGCCAAATCCCCGCGAAAGCGGGGACCCAGGCTTTTTCTGAAACCCGCCGCGCTCGACGATAAAACGCCTGGGTCCCCGCTTTCGCGGGGATTTTACGGGTGGGAGCGGTGGATGCTTTCCGCTCCGGCCTCCCGCAAGATCAGGCCCGCTGGTTCAGCGTGATGGCCGTGGCGCTGTTGCGGTAGGCCGAGCCCTGGGCGCTGGGGCCGTAGCCGGCGGCTTGCGGGCGTTGGGCGGCGATCTCGTTGGCGACGGCGCGGACCAGGCCCTCGGTGACGGTCTTGGCGGCGGCGATGGCGCGCGACTGGCGGGCCAGCACGGCGTCGAAGGCCTCGGTGGCGCGCACCAGGCGCATGCGGCGCTCGGGCGTGGCGGCCTGGACGACGGCGACGTTGCCGCGCACCCGCGCCGACTCGTGGCGGTAGATGTTGGCGAGCTTGGCCGTTTCCTCGACGTGGCGGGCGGCCTCGTGCGGGCGGCGGGCCTCGAAGGCGGTGGCCTGCTTGGCGATCAGGTCGGTCAGGCGCTCGGTCAGGATGATCAGCTGTTCGACGCGCTCGTCGGAGGGCGAGAGGGGGGCGGAGCTCATCATTGGGCGACCTCCTGCAGGCCTTGCATCTTGAGCATCTCGCGCTGGACCGAGGCGGCGATGCCGACGCCGCCGGCCTTGGACACTTCCTTGGCCATGGCGTCGGTCAGCAGCGAGCGGAACATCTCCTCGCCCTGGCCGCCGCCGAACGGTTCGGGGGTCTTCACGCCCTCGAACATCGACTGCATCATCGACGACAGGAACGAGGCCTCGAACTTCTGGGCCGTTTCCTTGATCTTGCCGCGCTTGGCCAGTTCGGCGGCCGAGGTCGCGCCGGTTCCGGAGATGGCCGAGTAGGCGTCGACGGCGCTGGCTGCGGAGGAGAGGGCGCTCATCACATCACCTCGATGTCGGCTTGCAGGGCGCCCGCGGCCTTCACGGCCTGCAGGATGGTGATCATGTCGCGCGGGGTGACGCCCAGGGCGTTGAGGCCGCCGACCAGGCTCTTCAGCGACGCGCCGCCGCCCAGGGTGATCAGCTTCTTGCCCTTTTCCTCGTCGATGTTGATCGTCGACTGCGGGACCACCTTGGTCTGGCCCTGGCTGAACGGGGCCGGCTGGCTGACGGCCGGGGTCTCCTGGACCGAGATGGTCAGGTTGCCCTGGGCGATCGCCACCTGGCTGATGCGGACGTCGTCGCCCATCACCACCACGCCGTTGACCTCGTCGATGATCACCTTGGCCGGGCCGTCGGGCTCGACTTCCAGGTTCTCGATGGCGGTGATGAAGCTGATCATGTCCATGCCGTTGGGCGAGCGGATCGCCACGACGGTGGGGTTCTGGGCCTGGGCGCAGCTGGGGAACTTGATGTTGATGGCGTCGGCGATGCGGCGGGCGGTGGTGAAGTCGGGGTTGCGCAGGGTCATGCGCAGCTCGCTCATGGCCACCATCTGGAAGCCGGTCTCGCGCTCGACGTCGGCGCCGGCGGCGATGCGGCCGGCGGTCGGGACGCCGCGGCTGATCGAGCTGCCAGAAGCGCCGCCGGCCGAGACGGCGCCGGTCTGCACCTGGCCCTGGGCCACGGCATAGGTCTGGCCGTCGGCGCCTTGCAGCGCGGTGACCATCAGCGTGCCGCCCTGCAGGCTCTTGGCGTCGCCCATGGCCGAGACCGAGACGTCGATCTTCGAGCCGGCGCCGGCGAAGGCGGGCAGCTTGGCGGTGACCATGACGGCCGCCGCGTTCTTGGCGTTGAGGTTGGCGTCGCGGACGTTGACGCCCTGGCGCTCGAGCAGCGATTCCATGCTCTGCTTGGTCATCGGCGCGTTGCGCAGGCTGTCGCCCGTGCCGTTGAGGCCGACGACGATGCCGTAGCCGATCAGGTGGTTCTCACGCACGCCCTCGAACGAGACGATGTCCTTGATCCGCGACTTGGCGGCGGCCGGACCGGCGACGACGGTCATGGCCGCGAGGGCCAGGCCGGCGAGAACGGAGCTGAAAAATGAACGACGCATGGATTTCCACACCGAAGGACGCAATTCCGTCGCGGCCCATGCCAGAACCGGGCCAACGGAAAAGGTGAGGAAAATCAATGAAAAGGGCGGCCAAAAACGCCTGCGACAATCCTGTCCGGCAGATTCTGCCCGGCATTAACCATACCGCAAGCGCCGATCTCGAATATGAGTTCTCATCGGGGAGGCCGACTCCCTATATGTAGGCGTTCAAGACCAGCTTTGGAGCGACGGTCGTCATGAAGGTTTCGAGCTCGGGAGGCGTGGGCGCGGCTGGCGCATCACGCGCGCGGCCGGCGGGCGGCGGATCGAACTTCGCCCTGCCCAGCGTCGGCGGCGCCAGCGGCGTGGCCGGGACGGCCGCGGCCGGCGGCCTGGCCGGGGTGGGCTCGCTGGACGCTCTTCTGGCTCTGCAGGCCAACATGGACCCGATGGAGCGCAAGCGTCGCGCCATCCGCCGGGCCGACGACATTCTGGACATCCTCGACGGTCTGAAGATCGCCGTGCTGGACGGGGAGGTCTCCTCCAGCACCATCGACAAGCTCAAGCGCGCCGTCCGCGAGCACCGCGAGAGCGTCGACGATCCGAAGCTGCAGAGCCTGCTCAACGAGATCGAGACCCGCGCGGCCGTCGAAGAGGCCAAGCTCTCCGTGGCGCAAGGCGCGTGAGGAGCGGCGGGATGGAACCTCGAACCCATTCCCGCGATTTTATTGCCCCGGCCGGCGCGGCGAAGCTCGTCGCCCCCGTGCAGCGTCGCCGCCGTGTCAGGCAGGCGCGCGCGCCTGAATGCACCGCTCATGCGACGTTCATTGAACGGGGCTATCGTTTTGGTATAAGCACACCGCCCGCTGAGGGCGGAGTTCATCGGGGCGTGAGGCGTTGATGCAGACGGCCACTGTTCTTAAGGAACCGAATACGTATCGTCCTTCCGAGGACGAGCCGTTCATGAATGAGCGGCAGCTCGAGTATTTCAAACAGAAGCTGCTGACCTGGAAAGAGGAAATCCTTCGCGAATCTCGCGAAACGGTCTCCCACCTCCAGACCGAAACTGAGAACCATGCCGACCTCGCCGACCGGGCGTCGTCGGAAACCGACCGGGCGCTGGAACTTCGGACCCGCGACCGGCAGCGGAAGCTGATCTCCAAGATCGACCAGGCGTTGCGCCGGGTCGAAGACGGCAGCTACGGCTACTGCGAAGAGACCGGCGAGCCCATCGGCCTGGCCCGTCTGGACGCGCGTCCGACCGCCACCCTGAGCCTCGAGGCCCAGGAGCGTCACGAGCGTCGCGAGCGGGTTCACCGCGACGACTGAGGTCTCGCAGGTCTTATCCTGATGTGTTTTGCGACGGCCTCGCCCATTGGGCGAGGCCGTCTGCGTTTCTGCCCGAATTAAGTCCAAGCTTGCTGCTTTTCACGGCGACGGGGGAATGATCTTCTCCCGCCCGTCGAGGGTCGTTGAGCGGGGAGAGGTCCGCGCCTACGGCCGCTCGAAAGCCCCTTTCAGCGAGCCGCGTCCATGCGCCTGTCCCGTCGTCATCTTCTTCTCTCGGCCGCCGCCGCCACTGCGGCTTCGGGGGCCGCCTCGGGCCTGCCAGCCTTCGCCGCGACGCCCGCCAAGGGCCCGATCGCCGACCCGAAGCTGGCCAAGCTGCTCGACGCCTTCGTCGACGAGATGCTGATCGACCAGCCCGAGGCCGCCACGGGCCTGGGCCTCGACAAGGGCGCCCGCGCGGGGCTGAAGGCCAAGCTGTCGGACAGCTCGGCCGCCGGCCGCCGCGCCCAGGTCGCCGCCTATGCCGACCGCGCCAAGCGTATCGCCGCCATCGATCCCAAGACCCTCAACCCGCACGACCTGACGATCCGCGACACGGTGCTGGCGGCCCAGAAGATCGGCGCCGAGGGCGCGGCCTTCAGCTACGGCGGCGACTACGCCAACCCCTATGTCGTCAGCCAGCAGGGCGGGGCCTATTCGTTCGTGCCGGAGTTCCTGAACTCGCAGCACAGCATCGAGACCGCCGCCGACGTCGACGCCTATGTCTCGCGCCTGGCCGCCTTCGCCAAGGTGGTCGACCAGGAGAACGGCCGCATCGCCGAGGACGTCGGCGCCGGCGTCATCCCGCCGAGCTTCATCCTCGACAACGCCATCGGCCAGCTGACCGAGATGCGCGCCCAGAAGGCCGTCGAGAGCCGCATGGTCGGCTCGCTGGCCGAGCGCGCCAAGGCCAAGGGCCTGGCCGACCGCGCCGGCGATGCGACGAAGATCATCGAAGGCGAGGTCTATCCGGCCCTCGACCGCCAGATCGCCGCCCTCAAGGCCGCGCGCGCCAAGGCCGACGACAAGGCCGGCGTCTGGAAGCTGCCGCAGGGCGAGGCCTATTACGGCTGGGGCCTGCGCTACAACACCACCACCACGATGGGCGCCGAGGAGATCCACGCCCTGGGCCTGGAGCAGGGCCACGAGATCGCCGCCCGCATGGACGTGCTGCTGAAGGGCCAGGGCCTGACGCAAGGCTCGGTCGGCGAGCGCGTCACCGCCCTGACCAAGGACCCGCGCTACCTCTACGCCGACAGCGACGCGGGCCGGGCCGAGCTCCTGGCCTATCTCAACGACCGCATCGCCGCGATCCGCCTGCTGATGCCCAAGCTGTCGCGCCTGGGCCTGAAGGCCGACGTCATGGTCAAGGCCGTGCCGAAGGAGATCCAGGACGGCGCGCCGCAGGGCTATATGAACTTCGCCTCGCTCGACGGCTCGCGCCCGGCGATCTACTACATCAACCTGAAAAACATGGGCAATTGGCCCAAGTTCAGCCTGCCGACCCTGACCACCCACGAGGCCATTCCGGGTCACGCCTGGCAGGGCGCGTACCTGGCCGAGCGGGCCAGCCAGATCCCGACGATCAGCTCGCTGATGGGCTTCGGCGCCTTCGTCGAGGGCTGGGCGCTCTATGCCGAGCAGATCGCCGACGAGGCCGGCTACTACGAGGGCGATCCGCTGGGGCAGCTGGGCTACCTGCAGGCCCAGCAGTTCCGCGCCGCCCGCCTGGTGGTCGACACCGGCCTGCATCACAAGCGCTGGACCCGCGACCAGGCGGTGGAGTTCATGACCTCGACCACCGGCCGCGCCAAGCCGGCCATGGTCAGCGAGGTCGACCGCTACTGCGCCAGCCCCGGCCAGGCCTGCGCCTACAAGATCGGTCACACCGAGATCCTGCGCCTGCGCGAAAAGGCCAAGGCGGCCCTGGGCCCGCGCTTCGACCTGCGCGACTTCAACGACGCCGTGGTCTCGACCGGCGGCACGCCGCTGACCGTGCTGGGCGAGGTGGTGGATCGCTATGTGAAGACGGCGAAGGGGTAATCACGATCCCTCTCCCCTTGCGGGAGAGGGTGGCCTCGCGGAGCGAGGTCGGGTGAGGGGTTGCACGAACAGAAACGCCGCGACGGCTGATCAGCTGTCGCGGCGTTCGATTTTTGAGAGACCCCTCATCCGTCGGCTATCGCCGACACCTTCTCCCGCAAGGGGAGAAGGATTTTCACCACAACGTCGCGGCCGCCCGCGCCGGCCAGGCCTCGTCATAGGCCGCGCCGCCGACCTCCCCGGCGGTCACCGCCGCCAGCATGGCCCCGGCGGTGGGCAGCGACTTCGGATCGACCTGGTTTTCAGCCTTCCACAGCCCCGCCCTAACCACCGCCCGGGCGCACTGGAAGTAGCACTCCTCGATGGTGACGATCAGAGCCGTGCGCGGGGCCTTGCCCTCGACGGCCAGGCTGTCGAGCAACCCGGGCTCTACGCTGATCACCGCCCGGCCGTTGACGCGGAAGGTGGTGCCCGAACCTGGGATCAGGAACAGCAGGGCCACGCGCGGGTCGCGGACGATGTTGCGCAGGCTGTCGATGCGGTTGTTGCCGCGGCGGTCGGGCAGGATCAGCGTGCGGTCGTCGGCGATGGTCACCAGGCCGTGGGCGTCGCCGCGCGGGCTGCAGTCGAGGCCCTCGGGGCCGACCGTGGCCAGGGCCAGGAACGGCGAGGCTTCGACGAGCGCGCGGTAGTGCGGGGTAAGCCGGTCGCTGACCTTGACCGTCGAGGCCGGAACAGGGGCGGGGCTGTAGATCGCCTCCAACGCCTCGAGCGTGTCGATGATCGCCATCCGCCGTCCTCCCCGTATCCGAGAGGGAAACTAGCAGGCGTAGTCCGGCGCGTCAGGCCCGGCTGTCGAGCGCCTGCTGGCAGGCTTCGGCGAGACGCCGGGGGGAGATCGGCTTGTCGACGATGGCCCGGCGGGCGTTGGCCAGCTGGTCGGCGTTGCCGGTGACGAACACCGTGGGGATGCGGCCCAGCTTGGCCTCGATGGCCTCGACCGCTTCCAGTCCCGTGCCGCCGATGATGCGGAAATCGGCGGTGATCAGATCGGGCGCGCGGGCCAGGGCGCAACTGAGCGCTTCCTGTGGACTGTCGGCGATGTCGAAGCTTGAATAGCCTTGGGCGGCGAGAAGCGCCTCGACTTCGAGGGCGATGAGGATCTCGTCCTCGATGATGAGCGCGTGGCCTTGGGACCTTGTCACTGCACTTACGCCAATCCGCTGTCGTCCCTTACAAGACTACAACCCGAACTTTCAGGCTGCGCCAATCGAATTCGCGCTTGGGTTTTCAGAAATGTGTCCCTGCACGCACGAACCCTCACGGCGGCGTGATGGCGCCGCCCGTCCCGCGAGAGCCGCCAGGGTCGGTTTCCCTCGCGAGCCGAAAGCCTCTATTCAAACGGAAAACAGAAAACACCGCAGGAGCGCCCAAACCCCATGTCGTCCCAGCCCCTCGTCCTCACCGAAAAGCGCGGCCACGTCGCCATTCTCACCCTCAACCGCCCCGAGGCGCTGAACGCCCTGGGCGCGCCGGGCGACGGCGACCAGGTGGCGGCCGCCTGCGAGGCGATCAATGACGACCAGCAGATCCGCTGCGTTATCCTGACCGGCGCGGGCAAGGCCTTCTCGGCCGGCGGCGACGTCAAGGCGATGAAGGCCCGCGAGGGCGCCTTCGGCGGCAACGGCGTGGCCGTGCGCGACGGCTACCGCAAGAACATCCACCGGATCGTGCGGGCCATCTACGGCCTGGAGGTCCCGTCGATCGCGGCCGTGAACGGCGCGGCCATCGGCCTGGGCTGCGACGTGGCCTGCATGACCGACATCCGCATCGCGGCCGACACGGCCAAGTTCGGCGTGACCTTTCTGAAGCTCGGTTTGATCCCCGGCGACGGCGGCGCCTGGCTGATGCCGCGCACCGTGGGCATGAGCCGCGCGGCCGAACTGCTGTTCACCGGCGACGTCATCGACGCGGCCAAGGCGGCCGAGTGGGGCCTGATCAGCCGCGCCGTGCCGTCGGCCGACCTGATGGGCGAGGCTCTCGCCCTGGCCGAGCGGATCGCCCAGCAGCCGCCTCACGCCTTGCGCATGGCCAAGAGTCTGCTCAAGCACGGCCAGACGGCGAGCTACGACACCCTGATGGAGATGAGCGCCGCCGCTCAGGCCATCGCCCACCACACCGAGGACCACATGGAAGGCGTCGACGCCATTCTCGAAAAGCGCCAGCCCACGTTCCGGGGCGCCTGAGGCATGGGCAAGGAAGCCAAGGCCTGGGGCCAGCTCAGCGACGGCGAAAGCGACGGCAAGCTCCTGTGGGAGCCGCCGAAGCTGATCTTCCGCGGGGCGGTACGCGGCATCTACCAGGGCCACGCCCTGCGCGGGATCCGCGTCGAGGGCGACGACATCGTGCTCAGCGACGGCACGCGCTTCACGCTGGATCCGGGCCAGGCCGAGAAATGGGTCCACGCCATCCTCAACCCGCCCTCGCGACTGGACAAGCTGGGCGTCAAGCCGGGCATGACGGTGGTGGTCGACGGCGTCGACGATGAGGCGTTCCTCGAAGAACTGGCCGGCCGCGTCGAGGTCGAGCAGGGAACGGCGGAAGATTTCGAAGAGGTCGACCTGCTGTTCCTGGCCGCCGACGATCTGGCCGAGCTGGATCGCCTGGAGGACCTCAAGGGCGTGCTGGCCGACAAGGGCGCGATCTGGATCGTCTCCCAGAAGGGCAAGGGCGCGCCGCTGAAAGACACCGACGTCCTGGGCGCGGCCCGCGGCGTGGGCCTGTCGGACACCAAGGTCTGCGGGTTCTCGGCCACGCACACGGCGCTGCGGTTCGTGGTGCGGAAGGGCTGAAGGGTCGTGAAGACCATCACCATCGACGGCGAAGGCTGGGAAACCGGCCTCGACTTCTATCGCGACCTGTTGCTCGCGCTGGGCTCTTCCCTGGCCTGGCATGGCGCAAGTATCGACGCCTTCATCGACTCGATGGTCTATGGCGGCATGCTGCCGATCGAACCGCCCTATGAGGTGGTGGTCGAGAACCTGGGCTCCGAAGAGGTCCGCAAGGACGTCCAGGACCTGGCCGATGCGCTCAGCGAAGCCCAGCAATGGCGGCTCAAGCACGAGGGAAGCGCCTCCGAGGTGAGGCTGCGGCTGGCGACGTCAGACGGAGCGGGATCATGATCGTCGGCCGGCGCGCGGGTCTTTTCGAAATCGCCTTCGCCCTGCGCGGCTCGATCCTGCCCAGGATCGCCGGACGGCTGGTGGTTCTGCTGGCGGTGTCGGTCGCGGCTGTGCTGGTCGCCCAGCGTTGGCCGGTCGCGCTGGAGCGGTTGAGCGCCGTGCCGTTCACCCTGATCGGCCTGTCGTTGTCGATCTTCATGAGCTTCCGGAACAACGCCTGCTACGACCGCTGGTGGGAGGCGCGAAAGCTCTGGGGGCAGCTGATCATCGCCGCCCGCAGCTTCGCCCGGCAGACGCAAGGCCTGCCGGAGCCGGCGCGCGAGCCGCTGCTCCTGGGTCTGGCCGCCTTCGCCGGCGGACTGGTCGCGCGCCTGAGGGACGGGGACGAGCGGGCGGCGATCGCGCGCTGGCGGGACCTGCCGTCCCTGGCGGCCGCCCCCAATCCGACCGATGCGATCCTGGCCGCCGTCGGCGCCGACTGCGTCCGGCTGCAAGGCGAGGGGCTGCTGACGCCGGTCCACCTTTCGGTTCTGGAGATCCAGCTGACCGAACTGGGTCACGTGCAGGGCGGCTGCGAGCGGATAAAGACCACGCCGCCGCCGTTCTCCTACTCGCTCATGCTGCACCGAACGGCGCACGTCTTCTGCCTGCTGCTGCCGTTCGCCCTGGCCCATGCCCTGGGCTGGTGGACGCCGGTCCTGGTGCTGCTGACCGGCTACACCTTCTTCGGCCTCGACGCCCTGGGCGACCAGCTGGAGGATCCGTTCGGCCTGGAGGACAACGACCTGCCGCTGGACGCCATGGTCCGCACGGTGGAGCGGGACCTGCTGTTTTCGCTGGGGCGGGAAGACCTGCCGCCGGTGCTGGAGGCCAAGGGCTATCGGCTGACCTAAATCCTTCTCCCCTTGCGGGAGAAGGTGGCGGTCGAAGACCGACGGATGAGGGGTTGCACGAACGAAAACGCCGCGACGGCCGATCAGCTGTCGCGGCGTTTGATTTCTGAGAGACCCCTCATCCGACCTCCTTCGGAGGCCACCCTCTCCCGCAAGGGGAGAGGGATTTAGAACCGCTGCTTGCAGCCCTGCTTCTGGTGCACGCCGCGCAGGAAGCCGCGGCGGGCCAGGCCCGCGTCGCCGAGGGCTTCGAGGTGGCGGTCGGCCGGAGCCGCGCCGGAGATCTCGCGCACCAGGCTGCGGAACGGGATGATCGAGTTGATCAGCGTCTTGCCGCCGGCCTCGGCCAGCTTGCCGGCGCGGTTTTCCGTGTACTCGTTGTCGGTCTTGTAGTCGGGACCCAGCACCTCGTTCAGGCGCTCGATCTCGACCGTCAGTTTGGCGCAGCTCTTCAGCCCTTTGAGGCTGTAAGGGTCGGCCAGGGCCTCCTCCAGCACCGGCGGGATCTTCTTCTTCGACAGGCCGACGTCGCGGACCGGCTGGGTGCCGATCTCCATCGACTTCTCGCGCCAGCCGTCGGGCCGGCCGTCGCCGTCCGAGTCCTTGGCGGGCGGAGGCGGCGGCTTGCTCGCCGTCGTGGTCGCGGGCGCCTTGGCCGGATAGCTCGGCTGGGCCGTCGCGCAGCCCGTGGCCATGAACGCCGCCGCGCCCAGGACCGCCATCGTCGTCAAAGTCGCGCGCATCGCACCCCCGCATCCTGCTGATCGTCCATCATAGGCCGATGAACGCTGATCAGGAACGGCAAGCTGGGCCTTGGGTTCCACCGCTGCGCGACCCCCTCAGTCGCTCCGCGACAGCTCCCCCAGAGGGGAAGCATCTTAAAGGTCGCCGCGCCGGCCAAATCCTCCCCCTCTGGGGGAGGTGGCCCGAAGGGCCGGAGGGGGCCTACGCCGCCGCCTTGGCCTTGCGCCGCCCAAACCGCATCACCCCGTCCTCCAGCTTGCCCAGCCGCAGGGCGGCCAGGTCCAGAGCGTAGTTCTGGTGCACCTTCCAGGGGGTCTTGGTGCCCTGCTTGGGGAACTTGTCCATGGCCCGCTGGACGTAGCCCGACGAGAAGTCGAGCCAGGGAACGGCCTCCATGTCCGGCGCGTCGAGATGGGGCATGCACCAGTCGGCGCCGGCGCGATCCATGTGGGCCAGCAGGCGGCAGACATATTCGCTGGTCAGATCCGCCTTCAGCGTCCAGGAGGCGTTGGTGTAGCCGAAGGCCGAGGCCAGGTTCGGCACGTCGCTGAACATCATGCCCTTGTAGCTGAAGCCCTTGGCCAGATCGACGGCGCGGCCGTCGATGACCACCTCCATGCCGCTCATCAGCTGCATGCGCAGGCCGGTGGCGGTGACGACGATGTCGGCCGGCAGGGTCTTGCCCGACTTCAGCTTCAGGCCGTCTTCGGTGAAGGTCTCGATGTGGTCGGTGACCACCTCGGCCGAACCGTTGCCGATCGCCGCGAACAGGTCGGCGTCGGGCACCAGGCACAGCCGCTGGTCCCAGGGATTGTAGCGCGGCGTGAAGTGGGTCTCGACGTCGTAGTCCTTGGGCAGCTGGTCGCGGACCAGGTTGATCAGGCGCTCCTTGGTCTTGGCTGGCTTCTTCCGCGAGAGGTTGAAGAACAGCATGGTGATCAGCACGTTCTTCCAGCGCGTGATCCCATAGGCGGTCATGGCCGGCAGGCGCCTGCGCATCCAGTTGGCGAGGCCGTCCTCGGCGGGGCGCGAGACCACATAGGTCGGCGAGCGCTGCAGCATCGTCACCTGGGCGGCCGTCTTGGCCATTTCCGGCACGATGGTCACCGCCGTCGCGCCGCTGCCGATCACCACTACCCGCTTGCCGGCGTAGTCGAGATCCTCGGGCCAGTGCTGCGGGTGGACGATCCGGCCCTTGAAGCGCTCGGTTCCCTCGAAGTCGGGGGTGTAGCCGGCGTCGTAGGCGTAGTAGCCGGCGCACATATAGAGGAAGCCGCAGGTGATCTTCACCGTCTCGCCGGTGTCCAGCCGCTCGGCCTCGACGGTCCAGCTGGCGGTCTCGCTGCTCCACTCGGCGCGGCGCACCTTGTGGCGGAAGCGGATGTGCTCGTTGACGCCCGCCTCGGTCGCCGTCTCGCGCACATAGTTCAGGATCGAGGGGCCGTCGGCGATGGCCTTGGCCTCGCGCCACGGCTTGAAGGAATAGCCCAGGGTGTACATGTCGCTGTCCGACCGGATGCCCGGATAGCGGAACAGGTCCCAGGTGCCGCCGATGGCGTCGCGGGCCTCGAGGATGGCGTAGGTCTTGCCCGGGCAGCGCCGCGTCAGGTGATGGGCCGCGCCGATCCCCGACAGGCCCGCGCCCACGATCAAGACGTCGAAATGGTCCGAGACGCTTTGGCCCGTCATCTAGTGTCTCCGTCCCCGTATGGCGGTCCGGTTGGTCCGGACGCTGTCTTCAAGTGAACGATGTTCACCAGCAAACGTCCGTTTGGACGCTGCGTCAATCGGGGCGTCGAAATGCGAGTCGGTTTTCATTGCGCATGGTCCCGGTCGCCAAGTATGCGGAGGGCATGTCCCTGCGTGACTTCGGCCTTCTGGTGCTGGTCTGCCTGATCTGGGCCAGCAACAACATCGTCTCCAAGATCGTGGTCGCCCACTGGGGCGTGCCGCCGCTGTTCTATGCGGCGGTGCGGTTCGGCCTGGTGGCGGCGGTGACCCTGCCGTGGCTGCTGCCCGCGCCGCGTCCGACCTGGCGGATGCTGGCGGTGGGCGTGCTGATGGGGGCGGGCGGTTTCGCCCTGCTGTTCATGGGCTTCAAGACCGCCTCGCCGTCGGCCGCGGCGGTGGTGGTGCAGGCGGGCGTGCCGTTCACCACCCTGCTGTCGGTGCTTATGCTGGGCGAGAAGATCCACTGGCGGCGCGGCGTCGGCATCGCCCTGACCCTGGCCGGGGCGATGATCGTGATCTGGAACCCGCACGGCTTTTCGCTGTCGGTCGGGCTGTGGCTGGTCGTGGCCTCGGCCCTGGCCGGCTCGCTGGGGGCGGTGATGATGAAGCAGATCCAGGGCGTCAAACCCTTGAAGCTTCAGGCCTGGGTGGGCTTCACCTCGGTGTGGATCCTGGCCGCCGCCAGCTTCGCCATGGAGCCCGGCGCCTCGGCGAAGGCCTTCGAGGCCGGCTGGCCGTTCGTCGCCGCCGTCGCCTATTCGGCCCTGGTGGTGTCGGTGATCGCCCACACCGGCTATTACGGCCTGATCCAGCGCTACGAGGCCAACCTGATCGCTCCGCTCACCCTGATGACCCCGCTGATGACCATCGGCCTGGGCGTGGCCATCACCCACGACCATTTCGACCTGCGCATGGGGATCGGCGCGGCGCTGGCGCTCGCGGGCGTGCTGATCGTCGCCCTGCGCAGGAACCAGGTGACGCCGCTGCTGATGCTTCTCAAGGACCGCTCGCAATGACCATCGTCGAGGCCCCGTCGCCCAATTTCGACGCCCGCAAGGCCGTGCCCGACACCGTCGTGCTGCACTATACCGGCATGGAGAGCGGCGAGGCGGCCATCGAGCGCCTGCGCGATCCCGAGGCCAAGGTCAGCGCCCACTACGTGGTGGAAGAAGACGGCCGGGTGTTTCGCCTGGTGGCCGAGGAGCGGCGGGCCTGGCACGCCGGCGCGGCCTTCTGGAAGGGCGTCAAGGACATCAACTCGTCCTCGATCGGCATCGAGATCGTCAATCCGGGCCACGAGTTCGGCTATCGCGCCTTTCCCGACGTCCAGATCGCCGCGGTGATCAACCTGCTGGCCGACATCCGCTCGCGCTGGACCATCGACGACGACCACATCATCGGCCATTCCGACGTCGCGCCGGCCCGCAAGATCGATCCGGGCGAGCTGTTCCCCTGGAAGCGCCTGGCCGAAAGCGGCCATGGCCTGTGGGTCGAGCCGCCGTCCTCGCCGGGCGCGCCGCTGGGGCGGGGCGAGCAGGGGACCGGCGTCTTCGCGCTGCAGGCCGGCCTGACGCGCCTGGGCTTCGACTGCGCCCCGTCGGGCGAATACGACGAGTGGACCGAGACGGTCGTGGGCGCCTTCCAGCGCCACTGGCTGCAGAGCCGTTTCGACGGCGTCGCCGACGGGGAGACCCGGGCGCGGCTGGTGGGCCTGCTGCGGGCCGCGGCGGGCGCCTGATGCATCCGGCCAAGGCTTTCCACATCGAGGATCGCGCGCGGCTGCTCGCTTTCCTCGCCGAGCATTCGTTCGTCACCCTCTGCGCCAGCGTCGCTGGCCGGCCGTTTGCGGCCCATGCCCCGGTGGTGGTGCGTGACCTCGGCGACGACGGCCTCTTCCTCGACTTCCACCTGTCGCGGGCGAACGCCGTGGCGGGCGCGGTGGTGACCGGCTTTTCGGCCGTCGCCGTCGCCATGGGCCCGCACGCCTATGTCAGCCCCGACTGGTACGGGACGGACGACCAGGTCCCGACCTGGAACTACGTCTCCGTCGAGGCCGAAGGCTTCGTGACGCCGCTGTCGGAGGCCGAGACCATTGTCCTGCTCGACGATCTGTCGGCCCAGGAGGAGGCCCGCCTCCTGCCCAAGCCCGTCTGGACACGAGACAAGATGACGCCCGCGAAGTTCGACGCCCTGCTGCGCGGCATCGTCGGCGCCCGGCTGCACGTCGAGCGCCTGGAGGGCACGTTCAAGCTCGGCCAGAACAAGCGTGAGGCCGAGCGGGCGGGCGTGATCGAAGCGCTGGGCGACCACCCGGTGGCGGGGTGGATGCGCGAGATCGATTGACCTCGCCGCCTGGGCGCCGCAAACAGCGCGCGGACCAGATGGCCGGGCGATCGCGGTATCCTTCACGGGAATCGAGGAAAGTCCGGGCTCCACGGTGACAAGGCGGTGGGTAACGCCCACCGGGAGCAATCCCAGGGAAAGCGCCACAGAAAGCAAACCTCCTCCCTACGGGGCGGGAAGGGTGAAAGGGTGGGGTAAGAGCCCACCGCGGACCTGGCGACAGGGACGGCATGGCAAGCCCCGCCTGGAGCAAGACCGAATAGGGATCCCGCGCCGGTTCGCCGGCTAGGCCGTCACTGGCCGAGAGGATCCGGGTTGGTCGCGAGAGCCGTCCAGCAATGGGCGGCCAAGAGGAATGATCGTCGCGTCCCTGTACACAGGGGCGGCACAGAACCCGGCTTACAGGCCGTCTGGTCCATTAATTCCACCGCAATCCCAAGCGACTCCCCGGGCCCCGAAATGGGCCGGGATGGGCCGCGTCTGTGCGCGGGTCTGTGGATAAATATCGGGTTGTCTGTATGTTCCGAAATTAACCATTTTATGCGGTCTGATATTACCGCTAGCGCCTTTGAATTCCTGACGAAATGGCCCCTGGTGTCATTGTTTCCCAGTTCATCCCATGTTAACCCATTCGGGCCGGATCGATCCATGGCGGGGCGACGGCTTTTGAGGTTGGCGGGGTGTTCCTCTCGACGTTCGAGAAGCAGCTGGACAGCAAGCGGCGCATCGTCGTGCCGCAGGAGTTCCGCGCCGCCGTCTCGGGCCCGTTCGACGGCATCTTCTGTTTCCCCTCCATCGAGGCCGACTGCCTGGAAGCCGGCGGCAAGGCTCTCTTCGACCGCTACCAGTCGGTGATCGACGAGCTGCCCTTCGGCGACCCGGTGCGTTCGGCCCTGGAGACCAGCGTCCTGGGCGGCATGGCCAAGCTGTCGTTTGACACCGCCGGCCGCATCACCCTGCCCGACGTCCTGTGCGACACCTTCGGCCTGACGGACGACGTGACCATCGTCGGCCTGGGCGAGCGCTTCCAGATCTGGTCGCGCGACGCCTTCCAGGCCCACCGCGCCGCCCAGCGCGAGCTGGCCCGCGACGGCCTGGCCGCCCTGCGCGCCCAGCAGCGCGTCGCCCGCCTGGGAGGCGCGGCATGAGCGCGGCTCCGCACATCTCGGTCCTGCTGGGCGAAGTGGTCGCGGCGCTCGACGCCAAGCCGGGCGACATGGTGCTGGACGGCACCTTCGGCGCCGGCGGCTACACCCGCGCGATCATGGCGACGGGCGCCTCCGTCACGGCCTTCGACCGCGATCCGACGGTGCAGCGTTTCACGGCCGACCTTTCCGCGGCGGATGGTCGCTTTCGGCTGATTCAGGACCGGTTCTCGCAAATCAGCGCCTATTTTGGGGACGCGTCGGTCGACGGCGTAACCCTGGATCTTGGCGTGTCTTCCATGCAGCTCGACGAAGCCGAGCGCGGCTTCTCCTTCATGCGCGACGGTCCGCTGGACATGCGCATGGGCGATGACGGTCCGACCGCGGCCGATCTCGTCAACACCCTGGACCAGACCGAACTGGCCCGCATCCTCTACGTCTACGGCGAGGAGCACGCCTCGCGCCGCGTGGCCAGCTTCATCGTCCGGCGTCGGGCCGAAGAGCCGTTCACCCGCACCCTGGACCTGGCGGCCGTGATCGAGCGCGCCCTGGGCGGCCGCAAGGGCGCCAAGGTGCATCCGGCCACGCGCTCGTTCCAGGGGCTGCGCATCGCCGTCAATGACGAGCTGGGCGAACTGGAAGAGGGGCTCGCCGCCGCCGAGCGTGCGCTGAAGCCGGGCGGCCGCTTGGCCGTGGTGACCTTCCACTCGCTGGAAGACCGCATCGTCAAGAATTTCCTGGCCGAGCGCGCCGGCCGCACGCCGGGCGGCTCGCGCCACGCGCCGCCGACCGCCGCCGGCGCGCCGCCCAGCTTCCAGTTGATCTCGACCAAGGCGATCGCGCCGGGCGAGGCCGAGCTGGCCGCCAACCCCCGCGCCCGTTCCTCCAAGCTGCGTGCGGCGATCCGCACCGAGGCCCCCGTCTGGGAGGCCTCGGCATGAGGATCTCGGAGGTCTTCCATCGCCGCGTGCGCGGCTTCCGCGTGGTCGATCTGGTCGGCGTAGGCGTGCTGCTGGTGCTGGTGCTGGGCGTCTACATGGCGAAGGCCTTCGCCGGCCGCGAGCGCGCCGAGATCGCCTCGGTCGAGCGCCAGATCGAGGAAGAGCGCGTCCAGGTGCGCCTGCTGCAGGCCGAGGTCGCCCACCTGGAGCAGCCGCGCCGCATCGAGTCCCTGGCCCAGGCCGCGCAACTGGCCCCGATCGCCGCCGACCGCGAGACCAGCGAAGACGCCCTGATCGACGTCGCCCGCCGCCCGGCCAAGCCGTCCAAGACCGCCGCCGCCCCGGCCCCCGCGCCGAGCGCGGCCCTGGCCGGCGCCGACGCGCCCGACGGCGCGGCCGACCAGCCGAACGAGGAGGCTCCGCGATGAGCCTCGCCAACCTCGTCCCGCAAGGCGGCGGCCCGGCCTGGCGCTGGGTCGTCGAACGCGTCTGGCGCCTTGAGCACGCCTTCGAGCGCTCGCGCGCCGCGGCCAAGCCGGAAGACGACACCAGCATCCGCATCTTCTTCGTGCTGGCCCTGTTCACCTGCGCCTTCATGGTGCTGGCCATCGGCGCCACCTGGGCGGCGGTGTTCTCCAATCCCAACAAGAACAGCGGCTACCTGGCGGCCATGGAGGGCGCGCGCGGCGACCTCGTTGATCGCGAGGGCAAGCTGCTGGCGGTCGACCTGACCCACTACGCCCTCTACGTCGATCCCAAGGAAGTCTGGGACGCCAAGGCCACCCGCGCCGCCCTGGGCAAGGCGCTGCCGCAGGTGCCGGGCAAGCGCCTGGACAAGGCCGTGTTCGGCGAGCGCCGCGCCTTCCTGCTGGGCGGGCTCGATCCGGCCCAGAAGGACGCCATCTTCAACCTCGGTTTGCCGGGCGTGGAGTTCGAGGACCAGGCCCGTCGCGTCTATCCGCTGGGCGTCTCGGCCGCGCACTTCGTCGGCTTCGTCGACGGCGGCGGCAAGGGCCTGGCCGGGGCCGAAGGCGCCCTGAACGACGACATCCACACGGCCGCCGCCAAGGGCGAGGGCGCCGCCCCGATCGCCCTGTCGATCGACCTGCGCGTCCAGGCCGCCCTCGAGGACGAGTTGCGCAAGGCCGCCCTGGAGTTCGGTCCCAAGGGCGCCGTCGGCATCGTCACCAACGTCCACACCGGCGAGATCCTGGGCCTGGCCAGCTATCCGGACTTCGACCCGAACGATCCGGGCAAGGCCAGCGACGACGCCAAGCTGAACCGTGCGGCCGCCGCCGTCTACGAGATGGGCTCGACCTTCAAGGCCTTCACCGTGGCCATCGGCCTCGACACCGGCGTGGCCACGCCCAACTCGACCTTCGACGCCCGCGAGCCCTACAAGCTGGGCTACCGCACGATCCACGACTACCACGCCTCGCGGAAGATCCTGAACCTGGTCGAGGTGTTCCAGCACTCGTCCAACATCGGCACCGCGCGCCTGGCCGAGGGCATCGGCGCCCAGCGCCTGAGCCAGTATTACGCCGCCCTGGGCCTGACCAAGCCGGCCAAGGTGGAGCTGCGCGAGTCGGCCCGTCCGCTGACCCCGAAGAAGTGGGACATCGACGCGGTGGCCTCCACCTCGTTCGGCCACGGCATGAACGTCAGCCCGCTGGCCCTGGCCCGCGCGTTCAGCCCGCTGCTGAACGGCGGCGTCATGCCGCCGCTGACCATCCGCAAGCTGGCGCCGGGCGTGCGTCCGGAAGGTGCGCGGGTGCTGTCGGAAGAGACCTCGCAGCAGATGCTGCAGATCATGCGCGCCAACGTCACCGGCGGCAGCGGCAAGTCGGCCGACATCAAGGGCCTGAGCGTCGGCGGCAAGACCGGCACCGGCGAGAAGTACGATCCCTCGATCCGCGGCTACAACCACCAGCGCCAGGTCTCGTCCTTCGCCGCGGTGTTCCCCACCGAGGGGCCGATGGAGGCCGACCGCTACTTCGTGCTGATCCTGATGGACGAGCCGCACGGCACGCCCAAGACCTTCGGCTTCTCGACCGGCGGCTGGGTCGCCGCGCCGGCCGCCGGCCGCGTGATCGACCGCATCGCGCCGTTCCTCGGCGTGCAGCGCCGCACCGACCTTCTCACCATCGCCGGCGGACAGCCGAAAGCCACGACGCCAGGGGCGGGACTTTGACCAAGACGCTTTCACAGATCCTGCACCGCTCGTTCGACGCGGACCCGGCCATCGCCGGCGTCACCGCCGACAGCCGCAAGGTGCGTGAAGGCTTCCTGTTCGCCGCCCTGCCGGGCAGCAAGGTCGACGGCCGCACGTTCATTCCGGGGGCCATCGCCTCGGGCGCGGCCGCCGTGCTCGCCCCCGATGACGTGACCGACCTTGCCGTGCCGACCGCCCACGCCGGCGACATCCGCCGCGCCTACGCCCTGGCGGCCGCCGAGTTCTGGGCGCGGCAGCCGGCCACGGTGATCGCGGTCACCGGCACCAACGGCAAGACCTCGGTCGCCGGCTTCGCCCGCCAGATCTACGCCCTGCTGGGCAAGACCGCCGCCAGCATGGGCACGCTGGGCGTCGTCGTCAGCGCTCCGGGCGCTCCGGACCAGCAGCTGACCCCGCCGGGCCTGACCACGCCCGACGCCGCCGACGTCGCCGAGATGGCCGCCAAGCTGGCCGGCATGGGCGTCACCCACCTGGCCGTCGAGGCCTCGTCGCACGGCATCGACCAGCGCCGCCTGGACGGGCTGAAGATCAGCGCCGCCGGCTTCACCAACTTCACCCAGGATCACCTGGACTATCACGGCACCATGGGCTGCTACCGGGCCGCCAAGCTGCGCCTGTTCGAGGCCCTGCTGCCGCGCGGCGCGACCGCCGTGCTGAACGCCGACAGCGACGCCTTCCCGGCCTTCGCCGCCGCCGCCGTGACCTCGGGCGAGACCATCCTGTCGGTGGGCGCGCAGGGCCAGGGCCTGAAGCTGGTGTCGCGTGAGCCGACCCCCTGGGGCCAGCTGCTGAAGATCGCCGCCCAGGACCGCGAGTTCGAAGTCCGCCTGCCGCTGGCCGGCGACTTCCAGGCCAGCAATGTGCTGGTCGCGGCCGGCCTGGTGCTGGCCACCGGCGAGGATCTCGACGCCGTGCTCGCCGCCCTGGAAAAGCTGGAAGGCGCGGCCGGCCGGCTGCAGCGCGTCGGCAAGGGCAGCGGCAAGGGCGAGGCCTATGTCGACTACGCCCATACCCCCGACGGCCTGGAGACGGTGCTGAACGCCCTGCGCCCGCACGTGCGGGGCAAGCTGGTGGCCGTGTTCGGCGCCGGCGGCGACCGGGACCGGACGAAGCGCCCGCAGATGGGCGAGATCGCCGCCCGCCTGGCCGACGTCGCCATCGTCACCGACGACAATCCGCGTTCGGAAGATCCGGCCAGCATCCGCGCCGCCATCCTCGCCGCCGCCCCGGGGGCGCGCGAGATCGGCGACCGCCGCGAGGCCATCCGCGTCGGCGTGAGCCTGCTGGAAGACGGCGACGTCTTGGTGGTGGCCGGCAAGGGCCACGAGCAGGGCCAGACCGTCGCCGGCGTCGTTCATCCGTTCGACGACGTGGCCGAGACCCTGAGCGCGCTGGAGGCTGTCGATGCCTGAAGCGCTCTGGACCGCTGAAGAGATCGCCGCGGCGACCGGCGGCAAGGTCGCCGGCGACTTCGCCGCCACCGGCGTGTCGATCGACAGCCGCACGGTCGAGCCGGGCGACCTGTTCGTCGCCCTGGCCGGTGTGCGCGACGGCCACGAGTTCGTCGCCCAGACCGCCGCCAAGGGCGCGGCCGGCGCTCTGGTCTCGCAATCGGTCGCCACGCCCGCCGTCGTCGTGGCCGACACCTTCACGGCGCTCGAAGCCCTCGGCGTCGCCGCCCGCGAGCGAGCGCCACAGGCCCGCCGCGGCGCCGTCACCGGCTCGGTCGGCAAGACCAGCGTCACCCGCGCTGTCGAGGCCGGCCTGCGCCGCGCCGGCAAGGCCCACGCCTCGGTGAAGTCGTACAACAACCACATCGGCGTGCCCCTGACCCTGGCCCGCATGCCGCGCGACACCGAGCGCGCGGTGTTCGAGGTCGGCATGAACCACTCGGGCGAGATCACCCCGCTGTCGAAGTTCATCCGCCCGCACGCGGTGGCGATCACCACGGTCGGCCCGGTGCACCTGGAGAACTTCGCCGAGGGCGAGATCGGCGTGGCCAAGGCGAAGGCCGAGATCTTCGACGGGCTGGAGCCTGGCGGCGTCGCCGTGCTGAACGCCGACAATCAGTGGTTCGACCTGCTGAAGGGCGAGGCCGAAAAGGTCGGCGCCACGGTGCGCAGCTTCGGCCGCGACGGGACCAGCGCCCGCCTGGTGGACTTCGTGGTCGAGGGCGCCGGCGCTACCGTCGTCGCCGAGCTGGACGGCGAGGCCGTTTCCTTCCCGATCCGCCAGACCGGCGTGCACTGGGGTCCCAACAGCCTGTGCGTCCTGCTGATGTTGGAGGCGCTCGGCGTCGACCGCGCCACGGCCCTGGCCGCCCTGGCCGAGTTCGCGCCGATCGAAGGCCGCGGGGCCGAGCAGACGGTGGCCGTCGAGGGCGGCGCCTTCACCCTGGTGGACGAGAGCTACAACGCCAATCCGGTGTCGATGCAGGCCGCCCTGGCGACGCTGGGCGCGCGCAAGGTCGCGGGCCGCCGCATCGTCGCCCTGACCGACATGCTGGAGCTGGGCCCCGACAGCCCGCGCTTCCACGCGCAGCTGGCGGAGCCGATCGCCCAGGCCGACATCGATCTGGTGTTCTGCGCCGGGCCGTTAATGATGTCGCTGTGGAACGCGCTTCCGCAGACGCGCCGCGGCGGCTATGCGGACGCCGCGCCCGAGTTGGCGGAAAAGATCGTAGCGGCCGTAGAGCCGAACGACGTGGTGATGGTGAAGGGGTCGAACGGATCTCGGGCCGGCGCTATCGCCGCCGCCCTGTCCGCGCTCGGCCGGCGGGAACAAGTCTGATGCTGTATTTCCTCTACGAATGGCTCTCGCGGGGCGGTCACGAGCACGTTCCGGTCCTGAACCTGCTGAAGTACCTGACCTTCCGCACCGGCATGTCGATGCTGACGGCCTACATCGTGGCCGTGGCCATGGGCTCGCGCTTCATCCGCTGGATGAAGGCCAAGCAGGGCAAGGGCCAGCCGATCCGCACCGACGGCATCGAGCGTCACGTGCTCGAGAAGTCCGGCACGCCCACCATGGGCGGCTTCATGATCCTGGCCGGGCTGTTCGTCGGCTCGCTGCTGTTCGCCGACCTGCGCAACGTCCACGTCTGGGTGGTGCTGGGCATCACGGCGGCCTTCGGCTTGCTGGGCTTCATGGACGACTACGCCAAGGTCACCAAGCAGACGACCGCCGGCCTTTCCAGCGGCCAGAAGCTGGTCGCCCAGTTCATCGTCTCGATCATCGCCGCCGTGGCCCTGATCGTCTTCGCCCCGAAGTCGCAGATGACGCCTGGGCTCGAGACCTCGGTGGTGTTCCCGATCCTCAAGAACCTGGTGATCAATCTCGGCTGGTTCTACGTGGCCTTCGCCGCGATCACGATCGCCGGCTTCTCCAACGCCGTGAACCTGACCGACGGCCTGGACGGCCTGGCCATCGTGCCGGTGATGTTCGCCGCCTCGACCTTTGGCCTGATCGCCTACCTCGTCGGCAACTACAAGTTCGCCGACTATCTGAACCTGCACTTCGTGCCGAGCGTCGGCGAGCTGGCGGTGCTGTGCGGCGCC
This sequence comes from Caulobacter sp. GW821-FHT10C03, assembly GCF_059415485.1. Taxonomy (NCBI): domain Bacteria; kingdom Pseudomonadati; phylum Pseudomonadota; class Alphaproteobacteria; order Caulobacterales; family Caulobacteraceae; genus Caulobacter; species Caulobacter sp. GW821-FHT10C03. The sequence goes on from NZ_JBWKNI010000013.1 coordinate 119,429, forward strand.
ATCATCGGCGGCGGCATGGGCTTCCTCTGGTACAACGCCCCGCCGGCCAAGATCTTCATGGGCGACACCGGCTCGCTGGCCCTGGGCGGCGCGCTGGGCTCGATCGCCGTCTGCGCCAAGCACGAGCTGGTTCTCGGCATCGTCGGCGGTCTGTTCGTGGCCGAGGCGCTAAGCGTGATGATCCAGGTCGCCTACTTCAAGAAGACCGGCAAGCGCATCTTCCTGATGGCGCCGATCCATCACCATTTCGAAAAGCTGGGCTGGGCCGAGAGCACCGTCGTCGTCCGTTTCTGGATCGTCGCCATGATGCTGTCGTTCGTCGGCCTCGCCACGCTGAAGCTACGGTAAGGGGGAGGGCGCGCGATGATCCCGGTCCGTGGGTTCGAAGACAAGACGGTGGCGGTGTTCGGCCTGGGCCGCACCGGCCTGACGGCCGCGCGCGCCCTGATCGCCGGCGGCGCCAAGGTCGCCCTGTGGGACGAGAAGGAAGCCAGCCGCGAAGCCGCGCGGGCCGAGGGCCTGTCGGTCGTCGACTTGTCCACGGCTGATTGGAGCGCCTTCGCCGCCCTGATGCTGTCGCCGGGCGTGCCGCTGACCCATCCCAAGCCCCACTGGACCGTCGACAAGGCCAAGGCAGCCGGCGTCGAGATCCTCGGCGACGTCGAGCTCTTCGCCCGCACGGTCAACGCCGCGCCGGCGCACAAGAAGCCGAAGATCATCGCCATCACCGGCACCAACGGCAAGTCGACCACCACGGCCCTGATCGGCCACCTGTGCCAGCAGGCCGGCCGCGACACCCGCGTCGGCGGCAACATCGGCGCCGGGATCCTCGGCCTGGAAGACATGCACGGCGGCGCGGTCTACGTGCTGGAGCTGTCGAGCTATCAGCTGGACCTGACCTCCAGCCTGCACGCCGACGCCACGGTGCTCTTGAACCTGTCGCCCGACCACATCGATCGTCACGGCTCGATGGAAGGCTACATCGCCGCCAAGCGCCGCATCTTCCTCAACCAGGGCAAGGGCGACACGGCGATCATCGGGGTCGATGATCCCTGGTGCCAGCAGATCTGCACCGAGATCACCGCCGCCAACCGCCGCACCATCTGGCCGATCAGCGCCGGCAAGGCCATGGGCCGGGGCGTCTACGCCCTGCAGGGCGTGCTCTACGACGCCACCGGCGAGCGGGTCACCGAGATGGCCGACCTGCTGCGCGCCCGCAGCCTGCCGGGCCGCCACAACTGGCAGAACGCGGCGGCCGCCTACGCCGCCGCCATCGCCATCGGCATCCCGCCCCAGCAGGCGGTCGAGGGGCTGATGACCTTCCCGGGTCTGGCCCACCGCATGGAGACGGTCGGCAAGATCGGGCGGGTCGCCTTCGTCAACGATAGCAAGGCCACCAACGCCGACGCCGCCCGCCAGGCGATGTCGTCCTATCCCAAGTTCTACTGGATCGCCGGCGGCGTGCCCAAGGCCGGCGGCATCGAGGACCTTCAGGACCTGTTCCCCCGCGTCGCCTGCGCCTACCTGATCGGCCAGGCGGCCGACGATTTCGGCAAGACCCTCGACGGCAAGGCTCCGGTCAAGCAGTGCGGCGACATCGAGACCGCCGTCGCCGCCGCCCATGCCGACGCCGCCGCCACCGGCCAGGACGCCATCGTCCTGCTCTCGCCTGCCTGCGCCTCGTTCGACCAGTTCGCCGACTTCGAAGCCCGCGGCGAAGCGTTCCGCGCGGCGGTCAACGGGCTGCTGGCCAAGCCGAAGGCCAAGCGGGCTTAAGACATTGTTCCCTCTCTCTTTGAGAGAGGGAGGGGCCCACGCCGTCGGCGTGGGAGGGTGAGAGGTAACAAACTCACCGAACCAGGCGCTGCCGAGCGGCTGCGTGCTTTCCCCGCCAAAGGTGAAACCCCTCACCCTCCCACCGCTTCGCGGCGGGCCCCCCTCTCCCTATGGAAGAGGGATCTCATTTTACGCTTGTAAGAATCCTGCTCACGCCCTCATGTAACTACGCTTGTAGTTTTTCATTTGGGGGGCGAGATGAGCAATACGGGTAAATGGCTGCGCCGGGGCGCGGTCGGGCTGGCGGCGCTGGTCGTGGCTGTAGCGGGCGGCGCGGCGGCGACGCGGGCGTTCCTGCAGCACGAGACGGCCGAACGGCTGCGGATCGACACGGAGAAGGGCGTCCAGGAAAGCGGCTTCGTGAAGCTGCCCAGCGGCGAGCAGTGGGTCGTGGTGCGGGGCGAGAACCGCGACAACCCGGTGCTGCTGATCGTCCACGGCGGCGGGGCGGCGACCTCGCTGTTCGCCGAGGACTTCAAGAGCTGGGAGAAGGACTTCACGGTCGTGCACTGGGACCGTCGCGACCACGGCAAGAGCCTGGCCCGCGCCGGCGGCCGCATCGATCCGAACCTGGGCGTCGACAGCTTCGTCGCCGACGGCCTGGCCCTGACCGAGCACCTGCGGACGCGGCTGCACAAGCCGCGCATCGCGCTGTTGGGCTGGTCGTGGGGCTCGCGCGTGTCGCTGACCATGGCCCACCTGAGGCCCGACCTGTTCTCGGTCTATGTCGGCACCGGCCAGGCGGTCGACAACAGCGCCCGCGACCGCCACATCTACGATCACATGCTGGCGGTGGCGAAGAGCGGCAGGCATCCGCAGCTGCTGGCCAAGCTGACCGGGCTGGGGCCGCCGCCCTATGATCCGCCCAGCCGCTGGAAGGAGGTCGACGACCTCGAGCCGATCTACCTGAAGACCGAAGGCCCCAAGAAGACCGACGGCCAGCTCTACGCCCAGGCCCTGGCCATGCCCGAGTGGAGCCTCAAGGACCTGCTGACCTATAAGGACGGCGGCAAGATCATCCGCCGCCAGCGCGCCCTGGCCGTCTACGTCGCCAACAACGACTGGAAGGCCGCGCCCCTGGGCAAGGACTTCGCCATGCCGATGGTGCTGATCCAGGGCGAGTACGACCATCCCGACTTCGTGCGGCCCTGGTTCGACGGCCTCGATGCGCCAAGCAAGGACCTGGTGGTGCTGCCGGGCACGGGGCACACCGCCATCCAGATGCAGTCGGTCCGCTTCGGCCAGGCCCTGCACGATCACGTCCTGCCCCTGGCCAAGGCGCGGGAGTATCCCGAGGCTACGGCCAAGCCTGTGGAATGATGGAAAAATTTCCGGCGGTCGCGATTTCGTCGCGGCCGTCGGCAAGACTCGATTAACCGTAACGGCCGACTCTTGCCCCCATGCGCCAGCAGACCGCCCACGCCTTCGCCCGGACCGACCGCTCGCCCCTTGGGGTGTGGTGGTGGACGACCGATCGCTGGCTGCTGGGCGCGACCGCGATCCTGGTCACGGTGGGCGTCTTGCTGTCGTTCGCCTCGAGCCCGGCCGCGGCCCAGCGGATCGGCATCGACGACCAGTTCCACTTCGCCATCCGTCAGCTGGTGTTCGGCGTCGGCGCGGCGACGATCGTGCTGGCCGTGTCGATGCTCAGTCCCAAGGGCATCCGGCGGGCGGCGTTCTTCATCTACATCGTCGCCATCGGCGTCATGGCGGCCCTGCCGTTCATCGGCCACAGCGCCAAGGGCGCGGCCCGCTGGCTGATGATCGGCGGCTTCACCTTCCAGCCGTCGGAATTCATGAAGCCGGCCCTGATCATCCTGGTCTCGTGGATGTTCGCCGAGGGCCAGAAGGGCGAGGGCGTGCCGGGCGTGTCGATCGCCTTCGGCCTCTATTTCATCGCCGTGGGCCTGCTCTTGATGCAGCCCGACGTCGGCCAGACCGTGCTGATCACCATCGCCTTCGGGGCCGCCTTCTGGATGGCCGGGGTGCCGATCTCGTGGATCATGGGCCTGGGGGCGGTGGCGCTGGGGGGCCTCGGCTCGACCTACTTCCTGTTCGACCACGTGCACGCCCGCGTGCAGAAGTTCCTCAGCCCCGACCAGGCCGACACCCACCAGGTGACCCGCGCCGCCGAGGCCATCCACGCCGGCGGCCTGTTCGGGCGCGGCCCGGGCGAGGGCGTCATGAAGCGCCACGTGCCCGACCTGCACACCGACTTCATCTATTCGGTGGCGGCCGAGGAGTATGGCCTGGTCTTCTCGCTGGCCCTGATCAGCCTGTTCGCCTTCGTCGTGGTGCGCGGGCTCTACAAGTCGATGAAGCTGGCCGACCCCTTCGAACAGGTCGCTTCGGCCGGTCTTTTCGTGCTGTTGGGCCAGCAGACGTTCATCAATGTCGCTGTGAACTTGAACATGATCCCGACCAAGGGCATGACCCTACCGTTCATCAGCTACGGCGGCTCGTCGATGCTGGCCATGGGGCTCACCCTGGGGATGGCGCTGGCGTTGACCCGCAAGCGGCCCGGGTCCTATGGCGGCGGCGGGCCGTTCGGCCAGGCGGGGTCCTTCGACTGAAGGCTCCCGGGTTAGGGAGACTGCAGTTGCGTAACCTCTTCACGCGTCCCTCCATCCGTTTCGCGGACCAGGCCTGATGAGCGGCAAGCTGGCGATCGTCGCCGCCGGGGGCACCGGCGGCCACATGTTCCCCGCCCAGGCGCTGTCCGAGGCCCTGATCGCGCGCGGCTGGCGCGTGGTGCTGGCCACCGACGAGCGCGGCGCCTTCTACGCCGACAAGTTTCCCGCCGAGGAGCGGCTGGCCCTGTCGGCCGCCACGGCCAAGGCCAGCGATCCGGTCGGCATGGTCAAGGCCGGGGTCGCGGTGTTCCAGGGCGTGATGCAGGCCAAGGCCGCCTTCGCCCGGCTGAACCCGTCGATCGTGGTCGGCTTCGGCGGCTATCCCGCCCTGCCGGCCCTGCTGGCGGCGCTGCTGGAAAAGCGCCCGACCGTCATCCACGAACAGAACGCCGTGCTGGGCCGCGTGAACCGGTTCCTGGCGCCCTATGTCGGCGAGGTCGCCTGCGCCTTCCCGACGCTGGAGCTGGCCAAGCCGGCCGTTAAGGCCCGCGCCCATGTGGTCGGCAGCCCGGTGCGTCCCGAGATCCGCGACCTGGCGCAGACCCCCTATCTGCCGCCCGAGGTGCAGCTGCGCATTCTCGTCACCGGCGGCAGCCAGGGCGCGCGCCTGCTGTCGGAACTGGTGCCCGAAGCCGTCGCCAAGCTGCCCGAGGAGATGCGCGGCCGCATGAAGGTGTTCCAGCAGGCTCGCGCCGAGAGCATGGAGCACGCCCGCAAGATCTATCGCAACGCCATGGTCGACTGCGAGGTCGCGCCGTTCTTCCGCGACATGGCCGGCCGTCTGCGCCAGAGCCACCTGGTCGTCGGCCGCGCCGGCTCCTCGACCTGCTGCGAGCTGGCCGTGGCCGGCCGCCCGTCGATCCTGGTGCCGCTGAAGATCGCCGCCGATGACCATCAGCGCTTCAACGCCAAGCTTCTGGAAGAAGCCGGCGGGGCGGCGGTGTGCCTGGAGGACGAGCTGACGGTCGACGCCCTGGCCGGCGCCCTGAACGCCCTGCTCAAGAACCCCGACCGCCTGGCCCGCATGGCCAAGGGCGCCCGCTCGGTGGCCGCGCCCGACGCGGCGGAGAAGCTGGCGGACCTTGTGGAGCGCACCGCGCGTTAGATATCGCAGGTCCAGTCGGGAACATGCTTAACCGCGCATTAAGCAACGCGCCCCAAACCGGACATGAAAGCCTGTGACAGTGCCGACACGTTAGAGCTTGCCTGATCCTGGCTACAGCCAGGACCAGATCAGCAGGCTCTACAGTCAAATACGAGAGCGTGGCGGTCGCCGAAACCGCCTACACTTTCGGCTGTCACGCTCTAGCCTTGCGAGAAAGACACATGGACCGTCGCTCTCTGATCCTCTCTGGCATGGCCTCCGGCCTGACCTCCGTGGGCCTGGGCGCCTGCGCCAGCACCTCGCAGCCGCATAATCCCGGCCCCGACGCGCCGACCTACGACACCGGCGCGGCCGCCACCTATTCGGCCGACGAGATGATCCGCGCCACGTCGGACTTCCTCGGCGTCACGGCCGAGAGCGCCGGCGCGGCCATCGAGCGGATCTTCCGCGAGCGCGGCCAGCCCACCGGCTACATCGCCGGCGAAGAGGGCTCGGGCGCCATCGGCGTCGGCCTGCGCTACGGCCGCGGCCTGCTCTACATGAAGAACCGCCCGACCCAGGAAACCTTCTGGCAGGGCCCGTCGATCGGTTGGGACTGGGGCGGCAACGCCAGCCGGGTCTTCACCCTGTGCTATAACCTGCAGTACCCGGACGCCATCTTCCGCCGCTTCCCCGGCGTCGAGGGCAGCGCCTATCTCGTGGGCGGCCTGGGCGTGAACTACCAGAAGGCCGACACCATCGTCCTGGCCCCGATCCGCGCCGGCGTCGGCCTGCGTCTGGGCGCCAATGTCGGCTACCTGGCCTACAGCCGCCAACGCAACATCCTGCCCTTCTAAGATCCCCGGATCCTTCTCCCCTTGCGGGAGAAGGTGTCAGCGAAGCTGACGGATGAGGGGTCTCTCAGACGCCAAACGCCGCGACAGCCGATCAGCTGTCGCGGCGTTTCTGTACGTGCGCCTCGCTCCCGTGGTCAGTGCTTGGTTACCTTGCTGTTCAGCCAGTCCATCACCGCGAGCAGCACGCCGGAGACCACGAACGACAGGTGCACCACCACCAGCCACAGCAGGCGCGGCTGGTCGAGCGGGACCTCGGGTTCGGTCAGCTTGAGGAACGACTTGAGCAGGGCGATGGCCGAGATCGCCACGATCGAGGCGATCAGCTTCATCTTCAGGCCCGAGAAGTCGACCGTGCCCATCCAGTCGGGGCGGTCCTCGTGGCTGGCGGTGTCGATCTTGGAGACGAAGTTCTCGTAGCCCGACAGGATGACGATCACCAGCAGGTTGGCCGCCAGCGACAGGTCGATCAGCGACAGGGCCAGCAGGATCGCGTCCTCCGGTTTCATCGACAGGACGTTGGGCAGTTCGTGGAACAGCTCCTGGAAGAACACCACGATCAGCGCCGCCAGGGCGACCACCAGGCCGACATAGAACGGGGCCATCAGCCAGCGCGAGGCGAACAGGCCGCGCTCCAGCAGGGTCTCGATCACGGGCTTCTTCATGCGTCTCTCCGCTGTGGTCCCCCGACCAAACCTAGCTAGGCTTCTTGACGAAGTCGCGTCGCCCGCCTTGGCTCAGCCCGCGTGCCGCACGACGTAGCGGAAGAGACGCGTCTCGCCCGGGTTCAGGGTCACGCGCCAGGCGACCTGGCCCTGGCGGATGTCGTGCTTGGCAGGCTCGGACACCACCTTGAAGAACTCGACGCCCGGATCGTGGCGGATCTCGAAGGTGACCGGGATCGACTTGTCGTTGGCCAGGTCGACCTCGTAGGTGCGGCGGACCATGGTCTTGCCGGCCCGCTTGTCCTCGACGAGGCGCGGGCGGGCGCGGACGTCCATGCCCTCGCCGATCACCAGGTCGGCGGGCTCGCCCACGGCGACGTCGCGCACGGCCTGCTCGCCGGCGAAGGTCGGCAGGCCGCCGACCGTCTCCATCACCGACAGGGCGCCGGAGGGCAGGGGCTTGCCCAGGCCCTCGGCGGCCTTGTTGTCGAGGCGCAGCACCACCTGCGGGGCGTCGGTCTCGTCCCCGTCCGCGTAGTCCCCCCAGGGACTGACCGGCACGACATAGAGCCGCTGGTAGCGGACGTCCTTCAGGTCGAGGAAGGCCATCTGCTTGGTCTGGCGGGCGGCCACCGTCACCGGTTCGGGCAGGGTGTAGAGCTTGTAGTCGCCCAGGTCCGACTGCTCGGCCAGCGGCGCGCCGCGGCGCATGCCGGTGACCGTGATCGATTCCTGGACGGCGCGGTTGGCGTAGGCCAGCGGCGCGGCCATCGGAGGGGGCGGCGGCGGCGGAGGGGGAGGCGGCGGTGGCGGCGGCGCCCCGTGGGTCGTGGTGTCCATCGGCCAGCAGGCGCGGCTGGCGCGGACCACGCGCGGCCTGGGCGTGTTGACCGGCACGCGTGACAGCTTGCCGGCCACCAACTGGGTCGGGGCGTCGGCGAAGGTCGAGCCGGAGCTGTTCATCACGGTCAGCCAGCCCAGCAGGTCCAGCGTCTTGCCGTCGGCATTGAGGGTGGCGACGTAGTCGGCCTGCCAGTTCACGCCGATCGCCAGATAGGTCAGGGTCAGGCGGTAGCTGCCGCCGGTGGGCACGTCGACCAGGGCCGACAGGGTCGGCTTGCTGGAAAGGCCGTCGGGTGCGCGCTCGAACACCAGGCGCTCGGGGCCGCCGGAGCAGCCCAGGGCCTCTACCCCGTCACTGGTGCGGACCATCAGTCCATCAGGTCCCTGGATCAGGGTGGCGTCGACCGTGACCTGACGGCCCGTCTCGCGGTTGGTGCGCACCACCTTGACCGGCTGGTCGAGAGAGCGCTCGACCAGGGTTCCGGGGCTGAGCAGGGCGTAGTCGTAGTTGCGCTCGACGGAGCCCTCCGGCAGGCCCTCGATGGCCGCGCTCTGCGGGATCAGGCCCTCGGCGACGCCGTCGAAGCGCAGCACGTGGCGGCCGGCCGGCAACTCGACCGTGCGGGTCTCGCTGACCATGACCAGGCCCTGCTCTGCGGCCCGCTGCTTTTCCCAGGGCGACAGGGTCTGCACCGGCCCCTGGCCATCGCGATACAGGGTGACGGCGACCGCTTCCGGGGCGGCGGAGGGGATGGTGTCGGCGTGCGCGGTGATGGGCGCGCAGATAAGGGCCAGGGCGGCGAGGGCGGTTCGCACGACCAAGGAACCTCCCCCCATGGGGGAGGCGGTCGCGAAGCGGCCGGTGGGGGGCGTGGCAAGGCCTGCGGATATTCCCCCCACCGTCGCCTTCGGCGACACCTCCCCCACAGGGGGAGGTTCCCTGCGGATCGGGCTCGCCGTCACCAGCCGTTGTCCACCGTGAAGGTCAGGACGGTCTCGCCGTTGGCGGGGACGGGGACGCTCCAGCCCAGGGTGCGGGCGTCGATGCGGCGGCTGGGCAGGCTCTCGTCGCTGACCTTGCCGTCGCGCAGCAGGCCGGCCTGGCGCAGCTCCACCGTCACGGCGTCGGGGCGGGCGTTGCGGACCACGTACTTCATGACGTAGCGCGAGCGGGTCTTGGAGAGCTTCTCCTGCGAGACCAGGGTGGCCTGGCTGGAGACGTCGAAGGCCTCGCCGGTCTTGATCGACAGCTCCGAGCCGGCCGAGGTATGGCCGATCTGGTTCTCGCCGATGAACTTCGGATCGCCCGCCTGGTCGCGCATGTAGACGCGCATCGTTCCGGCCGGCAGCTGGTCGCCCAGGCCCTTGAGCTTGGAATTGCTGAACTGGATGGCGGTGATGGCCTTCTGCGGGTTCTCGTCGCTGGAGAAGCCGTACTCCCGAACCTCGTAGACCTTCTGCGCCGGCACGGCCTTGGCGCTGAGGAAGCCGACCTGCTTGTTCTGGTTGGCGGCGATCGTGGTCCGCTCGGGCAAGGGGTAGATGTAGTAGTCGGCGATGCGCTCGCGGCCGCTGCTCTCGGTCCCGGCCGAGACCGAGCCGCGCACCGACGATCCGCCGCCGTTGAACTGGTTGACGTTGCCCGCCACCAGCTGGGTCTGGGCGTTGTCGAAGGCCGTGCCGGAGTTGTTGCGCAGGGTGATCCAGCCCTGCAGGTCCAGCGCGTTCTTCTTCTCGTCGAACAGGGCGACATAGTCGGCCGCCCACGACAGGCCCGAGGTCAGGTAGCTGAGGGTCACGGGCGTCGGGCCAGCCTTGTCGGCGTTGACCGTCACCGACAGGGTCGGGCGGGCGCGCAGGGTCTCGGGCACCTTGTCGAAGATCACCCGGGTGGGCACGCCGTCGTCGCGCAGCACTTCGATGCGGTCGCCGATCTTCAGCACCACGCCTTCGTTGGCGGCCAGCACCGTGGCGGTCTCGGTGGTCTCCTTGCCGTCGCCGGGATTGGTGCGGACGATCTTGATCTGCCGCCCGACCGCCTTCTCCATCAGCTTGTCGGGGGTCAGCAGGTCGTAGTCGAAGTTCTGCTCGACGACGCCCAGGTTGGGCGAGGACAGGCTGACGGTCTCGGGCCGGATGGCGGCCGAGACGTCCTTGAACTCCAGCCGCTGGCGGCCGGCGGAGACGTCGATCGTCCGCTGGTCCTGAACCAGGGCCAGGTTGTTGTTGTAGATGGTGACCGAGACCTTCGGCGGCGATGCGGTCTGGACGGGAGCGGTCTGGGCGACTGCGGTGGAAGCGGCGGCCACGCAGACGGTGGCGAACAAGGCGGCCCGAAGCATCGGCGCGACGTCTCCCTACTCTCTTTGCGGCCACGGTTTCACGGCTACGCGGGAAAGTCGAGAGATTATGGGTGTAATATCGAAGGGCGGCGCAAACCCCCTCCGGCCCTCTGGGCCACCTCCCCCTCTGGGGGAGCTGTCGCGGAGCGACTGAGGGGGCCGCGCAGCGGCTATTTCCCCCACACCTGCGCCAGCCGCCGATCGCGCCCACACCCCGTGCGATACAGGTGATACTCCACCGAATTGTTCCGGGCGTAGTCGCGGTGATAGGCTTCGGCCGGCCAGAAAGCCTGCAGTGGCAGGATCTGGGCCTTCATCACGCCGGTCTTCAGGCGCTTGGCGGCCTCGGCGCGCGAGCGCTCGGCGGCGGGGCGCTGCTCGGCGTCGACGAAGACGGCGGGGCGGTAGGAGGGGCCGCGGTCGCAGAACTGGCCTTCGTCGTCGGTCGGATCGACCAGCTTCCAGTAGCGCTGCAGCAGGAAGGCGTAGGGCAGTTTGGCCGGATCGTAGGTGACGCGGACGGCCTCGTAGTGGCCGCTGCGCTCGCTGGTCACGTCGCGATAGGTCGGGTTCTTCACGTGGCCGCCGGTGTAGCCGCTCTCGACCTTCACGACGCCGGGAATGCCCCGCATGTCGTTCTCCATGCACCAGAAGCAGCCGCCGGCGAAGACGGCGGTCTTGGTCGGAGCCGCCAGAGCCGCGGCGGGCAGGGCGGCCGCGAGGGCGATCAGCAGCAGGAGGCGGCGAAGCATGGGCGGTCCTTTCGAGGCGTCGTCAATAGATACGGCCGAGCGGGCCGAAAGGTTTTGAACGAGCCTATCGCCAACCGTGGCCGACGCCGCGCACCGCCGGAACCGCCGCCAGGCGCGCCGCGAGCGTGTGGGCCCGGTCGTCGCCCTGGTCGTCGATCTCCAGCCGAATGGCGATGTCGGCGCCCTCGGGCTGGGCGGTCAGGGCGCGCAGGCGCACCTGCTGCACGCTGGCCACGCCCAGCACCCGCATCAGGGCGTCGGGCGTGTCTTCAGCGGTCACGAGGAAGAGGCGGCGCCGATCCTCGCGAAATTTGTCGTCTTCCGGTTTGAGAAGGCTCAAGGCCGCACCCACTGATGTTCCACGCTGGCCGAGTTGACGCCGGGCCAGGCGGCCAGGTCGCGAGCGAGGAGGCGGGCGGCCTGGTCGCCCAGGTGGCGCACGCGCAGGGAGGCCTCGACCAGCTGGCCGACGGGCTTCAGGGACAGGTTGCACAGCTCGGCGCCGCTGTCGGCCAGGCTCTGGCGCACGGCGTCCAGCGCGCTGGGGGCGTCCTGGGCGCAGAGGAACAGCTGGTGGACCGTGACGCCGTCATGGTCGCTGTGGAAGGCTGGTGGGGAAGGCAGGTAGCTCATGTTCGAAGATCCTTTGAGTTTTTGAAGGACCGTCGGATCGCGCAACGAAAAAGCCCCGCTCCTTTCGGAGGCGGGGCTTTTTCAGATCTTGCGATCCTTCGGCTTGGTTTCTGGGGAACCCTCGTTCCCTAGTCTGCGCGCCGTCTTTGCCCCGTCCGTACCGGCACGGTTTTAATCTGGGTAATCTTCGACATCATGGCGCACCACATCGCGACGCCGGCGGTGAGGCCAGTCGTAAACAGCGCGATGGTGGTGAGGTTCGACAGCATGAGGTCGGAAGGGTTCCAGTAGGCTTGCAGGTCAACAGGTAACGCTTGCGGACCCGCCGCGCAAGGTCTTGCCGCGCGACGGGCCTTAATGCCGCGGATTGGGCAGATTTTAGGCGAGCTCGATGGCCATGGCCGTGGCCTCCCCGCCGCCGATGCACAGCGAGGCCAGGCCGCGCTTGGCCTTGCGGGCCTGCAGGGCCGAAATCAGCGTGCACAGGATGCGGGCGCCGGATGCGCCGATGGGGTGCCCCAGGGCGCAGGCGCCGCCGTTGACGTTCAGCTTGTCGTCCGGGATGCCCAGTTCCTTCTGGGCGATCATGGCCACGACGGCGAAGGCCTCGTTGACCTCGAACAGGTCGACGTCGTCGACGCTCCAGCCGGCGCGGGCCAGGGCCTTCCTCATGGCCGGCACCGGGGCGGTGGTGAACAGGCCCGGCTCATGGGCGTGGGCGGCGTGGCTGACGACGGTGGCGACCACCGTCAGGCCCAGGGCCTCGGCGACGCTTTTCCGGGTCATCACCAGGGCCGCGGCGCCGTCGCTGATCGACGAGGAATTGGCCGCCGTGATCGACCCGTCGCGGGAGAAGGCCGGACGCAGGGTGGGGATCTTGGCCGGATCGGCCTTCAGCGGCTGCTCGTCCTTGTCGATGGTCTCGACGCCCTTGCGGGTGGTCACGCTCACCGGCGCGATCTCGGCGGCGAAGGCCCCGCCCTCGACGGCGGCCTTGGCTTTGAGCAGGCCGCGCGTGGCGTAGTCGTCCATCGCCTCGCGGGTGAACTGGTAGTCGGCGGCGGTATCCTCGGCGAAGGCGCCCATCAGCTTGCCGGGGGAATAGGCGTCCTCTAGGCCGTCCAGGTACATGGAGTCCCAGATCTGGTCGTGGCCGATGCGGGCCCCGCCGCGGTGCTTGGCCATCAGGTACGGCGCGCCCGTCATGCTCTCCATGCCGCCGGCCACGACGACGTCGGCGCTGCCGGCCAGCAGGGCGTCGTGGGCCATGATCGCGGCCTGCATGCCGCTGCCGCACATCTTGTTGACCGTCGTGGCCTCGACCGACTTGGGCAGGCCAGCGCCAAGGGCGGCCTGGCGGGCGGGGGCCTGGCCCAGCCCTGCCGGCAGCACGCAGCCCATGATGATCTGGTCGACCTTGTCGCCGGACAGGCCCGCGCGCTCCAGGGCCGCCTTGACGGCGGTCGCGCCCAGCTCGGTGGCCTTCACCCCGCCCAGCGCGCCCTGAAAGCCGCCCATCGGCGTGCGGGCGAAGCCGGCGATCACCACCGGATCGGCGTGCTTGGACATGGTTGAGCTCCCGATAGGTTTGTTTTGCGGCGGAATAGGCCTCGGATCGGCGCGCTTGCGCAAGCGTCTTGCCGGAATCTTTCCCGAAGCAAGAAGCGGCCGGCGGCGGAAGGGCGGCTTCCGTCGTCGGCCGGTCAGTCGAGCAATGAACCGAGAGAGTCAATTGCAATTAGAAACCTACTCTGGTTCGTACTCAAAAGCAACGGCCCTTGCATTCCCTCGCGGAACGCCGCACTTTCCTCCGTATGGGTCGCACCGCCGATTACAGTCACCAACGCTGCGCCATCGCCGCCACCCTCGAGGTCGTCGGCGATCCCTGGACCCTGCTGATCCTGCGCGACGCCTTCCAGGGCGTGCGGCGGTTCGAGCAGTGGCAGGAGCGCCTGGGCGTGGCCCGCAACGTGCTGGCCGCCCGGCTCAAGAGCCTGGTCGGGCACGGGGTGATGGAGACGCGCCGCTATTCCGAGAGGCCGCCGCGCCATGAATATGTGCTGACCGCCAAGGGGCGCGACCTGTCGGCCGTGCTGCTGACCATGGCCGAGTGGGGTGATCGCCACGTCTATGGCGTGGGCAACGGGCCCGTCCGCTTCGTGCACAAGGCCTGCGGCTGCGACTTCCATCCCAAACTGGCCTGCGAGGCCTGCGGCCAGGTGGTCGATGGCCGCGACCTGTCGCGCGTGATCCACGAAGGCCAGTCCCCGACCGTGGGCGAGGCGCTGGACGCGGTCGCGGTGAAGACGGCGGCGGAGTAGGGCGCGCCGCCTTTTCGATCTCAGCCCTGGCCTTCCATGGCGCGCCGCAGGCTGAGCGGGCGCATGTCGGTCCAGACTTCCTGGATATACTGCAGGCAGGCGGCCTTGGTCCCGCGGAAGCCCGCCTCGTTCCAACCCAGGGGCAGTTCGCGACCGACCGGCCAGATCGAGTACTGCTCCTCGTGGTTCACCACCACTTGGTACTCGGTGGTGTCTTCCCGTTCTTCGCGCATCTGTCCCCCGCCGCTCTGGTGCTTGGCGTGGCCGGAGCCTTGGCTGGGTTCGGGGCGCTGTCAATCGCGTAGGGCGAGCCGCGTCGGTGCGCGCTGAAAGGTTGCGCCGATCGGGCGGATTGCGATGGATGCTTGGGGGTAAGTGCCGCGCGTCCACAGCCAAGTTAACGGCAAGGCTTGAAGGGCGGGAACGCGCGCGAAACGAATCAGGACCGAATCGCTGACTCGGTTCGATTCGGGATTTGTTCCCTACAAGCTATTGTAGCTTAACGGCGATTAACCACAACGGCGTTCGGCGAGGGGGCCTTACACCCACGCATCCGTCGTTCCTCGCGAAGGCGGAGATCCAGGCGGGCTCTCGGGAGGCGGCGCGGTCGTGGGCTATCCACGAACTCGGCTTGGATCCCCGCCTCCGCGGGGATGCTCGCTATCGCGGGGATGCTCGCTATATAGTGTCGTGGTTGTCGGGTCCGCGAAGGCCCTACTTCACCTCGGCGGGGCAGGTCGCCGACAGGCGCTTGGCGTTCATGACGCCGGCCAGCGGCAGGCCGTCGACCGTCTTCAGCTTGATGTCGAGCTTGAAGCTCTCGGGGGTGTAGGTCCCCTTGGCGTTGACCGGGGCCGCGCGGCCCTTCTTGTCGGTCCAGGTTCCCTTCAGCTGGATCCTGCCGTCGTCGACCTGGTTGGTCGTGTAGTCGCACTTGTAGCGACGGGTGCAGATGCCCTTGGAGAACTGGGCGGCGTCGGCCGGCTTTATGCACTTGTCCTCGCTGCCCACCGGGATGATGCCGATGCGGTAGCTGTATTCCCAGTGGCCCGGCAGAATCGTCGTCTTCGGCGCGGCGGCGCTCGCCGGGGCGGTCGCGGCGAATCCCACGGCCAGGGCGGCCAGGGAAGCGGCGAGAGCGGAGGCGGCGAGGGCGGTCGGACGCATGCTTTGGAACTCCTTCATGGCCGTGCATATAGGAAGTAGCAGATGAACCGCGCTTGAAGGCGGGGAGATGGCGAGGCTCAGGGCTTTGCCGCCTTGACTCCGCAAGGCTCCATCGCCTATATCGCCCCCTCTCGCGCGGCGGACCTCGGTTCGGAAGCGCGCCTGACATTATGTTCGCGGGGCCTTCGGCTTCGCCTAGCCCAAGGTACTCGTCATGTCGCGCCGTTGCGAACTCACGGGCGTCGGTCCGATGATCGGCCACAACGTGAGCCACTCGAACATCAAGACCAAGCGCCGCTTCCTGCCGGCTCTGTCGCCTGCTTCGCTGCAGTCGGACTCGCTGGGTCAGACCTTCAAGCTGCGTATCAGCAACGCCGCCCTGCGCACCCTCGACTTCAAGGGCGGCCTGGACGTGTTCCTGCTGGGCGCCAAGGACGAGCAGCTGTCGCCGCGCGCCCTGAAGATCAAGGCTCAGGTCAAGGCCAAGGCCAAGGCCGCCGCGCAAGCCGCCGCCGCCTAAGCCTTTCGGTCCTCCGGGGCCGATACGAAAAGCCCGCCAGGTTCGCCTGGCGGGCTTTTTCGCGTTTGGCGATCGGTGGGAGACGGCGGACCCCGACAGGGACC
The DNA here is from genome assembly GCF_059415485.1 of Caulobacter sp. GW821-FHT10C03. Classification (NCBI taxonomy): domain Bacteria; kingdom Pseudomonadati; phylum Pseudomonadota; class Alphaproteobacteria; order Caulobacterales; family Caulobacteraceae; genus Caulobacter; species Caulobacter sp. GW821-FHT10C03. Next base: position 135,183 of record NZ_JBWKNI010000013.1, read on the forward strand.
GCCGTCCGCAGGCGTCATTCGAGCGGCAGGAACAGCTCGACGACCACCTCATGCACCGGCGCGTTCGGCGGGAACGAGAAGTGCCGCTGGCAGTAGATCGGAAAGTCCCGCGCCTCCTCGCCGCTGGCCGGCAGCCACTCGCGATAGAGATAGAGCGCGGCGGGCTCCAGATTGTGGGTGTCGTGCAGCACCCGCAGCACCGCGCAGCGCCCGCCGGGAATCACGCCGGCCTTCATCACCTCGTCTTCCGGATCGATCGGCCGGTCGGTCCCGATGCACAGGTCCATGCTGTAGTCGTCCGGGTTCTCGGGAATCCGTTCCGACCGGAAGATGTTGAAGGTCGGGTTGGTCTCCGGCGACAGGCCGGCGGCTTTGCGCCAGGCGATGAACCGCTCGATCGAGGCTCCGAGCAGCGCCCGGTCGCCGCGATGCTCTATGATCGCCACCGGGGTGGGCGGCAGGTCGCGGATCGTCACCTGGTCTTGGTCGTAGAGGGTCGGCATCAGCTTGCTCCTGGCGTTGTCCATCGGCCCGAAGGCCGCGAGCCACGGCGCCCAGTCGGGCGCCTTGCGGAACGAGGAGGGCGACTGCTTGAACCTGCGCCGAAAGGCGCGGGCGAAGGCGTCCGGCGCGTCATAGCCGGCGTCCAGCGCGATCTCCGTGACGCTCTGGGCGTCCTCGGCGACGAGTTGGCGCGAAGCGCGCTTCAGGCGGGCGAGCTGGACGTAGCTGTGCACGGACAACCCGAAGGTCGCCATGAACTGCCGGTGGAAGTGGAACTTGGAGAAGGCGGCCACGCGGCTCACCGTCTCCAGGTCCAGCTCGCCGTCCAGATGCTGGTCGATATGGTCCAGCACCCGTTGCATCCGGGCTGTGTAGTTTTCGAGCGCCGCCTTCATCGTCCCCCGTCTCCGTGGCGCGGCCAGTTAGCCGTCGGCCGCCGGATCGTGCTCGACCGATCTTGCGGTTTGTAGGGCGCGTGGGGGAGTGGGGATCAGGCCGAGATGTTGACCAGCGTGCCGGTCAGCTCGCCGGTAGCCTGGCCGAGGGCCGCGCCGGCGGCGGCCGTGGCCTTGGCGTTGGTCTGCGCGACCGCCAGCTGGGTCAGGTCGACGATCGGCGTCGCGGCCTCGCCAGACGCGACGGGGCGCGGCGGGGTGTAGCGGGCGGTGTTGGCGGTGGAAACCTGCACGGCGACTCCCTTTCAGGCTGCAGCGCAATCTGGTCCGCAAGCCTTAAGCAGGCCTGACCGGGCATGGTTAAGGCGGCCGTCGAGCGTGCAGCAAAAAGCCGCCGTCGCTGGGCGACGGCGGCTTCTGAAGCCTTGGGAGGCTGGTCGCCTTAGCGGGCGGCCAGTTCCAGGGCCTTGGCCGGGTTGGCGGCGTTGTAGGCGGTCAGCTCGGGGTTGGCGAGCTTGGACACGGCGTCGTTCACCGACGAGCGGACGCAGGCCGGGTACAGGTACATGGCCAGCGACTCGCCGCGGACGTCCTGCCAGCAGACGGTCGAGGCGGCCTTGACGATGTCGGCGCGGACGTCGGCGGCGGCGCGGCCGGCGACCTTGACGCGGACTTCGGCGGCGCCGGCCGGAGCGGCGGCCAGCAGGGCCAGGGCGGAGAGAGCGAGAGCGGCGGAGCGGATCATCGGACGGATTCCAGGTCGGGCGGCGCTTGCAGCGCGCGGTTCAGGTCGACCGCTTCCCGACGCGTTCCTCCGACGGCTGGTCCAGGATCTCGCCCGCTCTGCCGTCGGATGGAATCTGTATCTCATCGCTGTTCAGTTATCAACAGTCATATTCGCGCAACCGACAGGCGAAGTGTTTGATTTCACGCGCTTGTTACCGGTGTCATGAACTGGTCGCCAGGCAAGCAAAAGCCCGCGGAGCGGGGGCTCCGCGGGCTCTGGTCCCGATGGGGCTTGAGCGGTGTTCCGCTTAGCGGGCCGAGGCGGTCTTGATCAGACCGTTCGGGCGCCATTGGGTCTTGTCGTAGGCGGTCAGGGTCGTGCTGCCGACCTTTTCCACGGCGGCGCGGGTCACGTCGCGGATGCAGTAGGGCAGGACGTCGGCGCCGTAGGTGGTCGAGTCCGTGTCTTCCTTGCACACCGAGGTGGCGGCCTTGACGATGTCGGCGTGCACGGCGGCGGTGGTGCGGCCGGCGACCTTCACGGTGACTTCGCCGGCGAAAGCGGCGGGGGCGCTCAGCAGAGCGATGGCCGAAGCGGCCAGAACAAACACACGTTGCATGATCTTGATTCCGGAAAGGGGGTTGGGGTCAACCTCCTCCCGATGCGTTCCTCTGACGGCCGACCGGATCTCGCCAGTTCGTCGCCGTCACGTTCTAAATACAGTGACAACGCTGTCATTTCAAGCAGATTTTTGACTTCCGGCGTCAAATTTTTGCGACGCTCACGAACGCTGCATGCTGGAAAGGCATGATGTGCGGCAAATGAGCACCAAAAACCCGTTAGTTTCAGGTGAAATTATCCCTTTATGCTGCGCTGCGGTGAGAGGTTGGCCTCACCCTGCGCCGCAGCTTGGGGCGGCCGTCCTTCGCGACGCCTCGCATCGAGGTTGAAGCCTCCAAGGCGCCTCGATGGGTGTCCGCACGGCAATGCGAACATTGTAATATTTATATCGTATAAGATATTTGACATAAATCGTAACAATGTGCCTCTCTGCGCCAAGGCGCGACGGACTCAGATCGCGCGCAGCGAGGAGGGACTGCGATGCGGACCAAGAAAGAGCGCCTCAGGGCGTATGGGGGAGCGGCGGCGATCGCCTTGCTCTCCGGGCTGGCGGCGGCTCCGCTCGCCTCGGCCCAGACCACGACACAGACGACAGCGGGAGCCGAGGAGGTCTCGACGGTCGACGCCGTGGTGGTGACGGGCTCGCGGATCAAGCGGCCCAACCTGGTCTCGGCCAGCCCGATGACCGTGGTCGGCGGCGACGAGGTCAAGCTGCAGGGCGCGACCTCGATCGACAGCGTGCTGAACCGCCTGCCGCAGTTCACCGCCGACTCCAACGAGAACGGCTCCAACGGCTCGGACGGCACGGCGCGGGTGAACCTGCGCAACATGGGCTCCAGCCGCGTGCTGGTGCTGGTCGACGGCCAGCGGATGCTGCCGACCGAGGCCGCGGACGTGAACTTCATCCCCAGCGCCCTGGTCGACCGGGTCGATGTGGTCACCGGCGGCGCCTCGGCGGTCTACGGCTCGGACGCGGTGTCGGGCGTCGTCAACTTCATCCTGCGCAAGAACCTCGACGGCCTGCGCCTGGACGCCCAGTACAGCCTGGCCCAGCACACCAACGACGCTGACTATCCGCGCTCGCTGATCAGCCAGGCCAACTACAAGCTGCCCTCCAAGCACGTCACCGACGGCGAGAAGATCGACGTCAACCTGGCGATCGGCATGAACGCGCCCAGCGGCAAGGGCAACGTCACCTTCTATGTCGGCTATCGCGAGATGAAGCCGGTCACCCAGGACAGCCGCGACTATTCGGCCTGCGGCCTGAACCTGACGGGAACCAACAGCAACGCCTTGGTCTGCGGCGGCTCCAGCAACAACGAGTACGGCCTGTTCACCCTGCTCAGCGGCCCCAACGCCGGTCAGACGCTGAACAACACCAAGGACGGGAACAAGACTTGGGTCCCCTACAACAGCTCGTTCCTCTACAACTACGCGCCCACCAACTACATCCAGCGCTCTGACTCCCGCTACACGGCCGGCGCCTTCGCGCACTATGAGATCAGCCCGGCGGTCGAGGCCTACGGCAGCTTGATGTTCATGGACGACCACACCTTCTCGCAGGCCGCCCCGTCGGCGCTGTTCCAGGGGACGACGTTCAAGATCAACTGCGACAACCCGCTGATGTCGGCCTCGCAGGCCGCCACCCTGTGCGGCGCGGCCGCCGGGACCAACGTCAGCCAGGATGCGTTCATCGGCTATCGCCTGACCGGCCCGGGCAGCTCGCCCCGCCGCGACGACCTGCGCCACACCGACTACCGCATCAACGCCGGGCTGCGCGGCAAGCTCGCCCAGGGCTGGACCTACGACGCCAGCTTCCTGTTCTCGACCGTCATCCTCGACGAGAGCTACAAGAACAACGTCGACAACGCCAAGGCGATGAAGGCCCTGCAGGTGGTCAATGTCGGCGGGACCCCGACCTGCAAGTCGGTGGTCGACGGGACCGACCCCAACTGCGTGCCGATCGACGTCTTCAAGTACCAGGGCCTCAGCGCGGCGGCCTACAAGTACCTCTACGCCCCGACCTTCACCCACGGCGTCCAGCGCGAGAAGGTGCTCAGCGCCTCGCTGAACGGCGACCTTGGCCAGTACGGCCTCAAGACCCCGTGGGCCGAAGACGGCGCGGCCCTGGCGCTCGGCGTCGAGCACCGCCGCGAGGAACTGAAGTTCGAGGCCGACGCCCTGGCCCAGGCGGCCGGCACCAAGGAAAGCAGCGGCGCCTTCAGCGTCAGCGAGCTCTATGGCGAGGTCGACCTGCCGCTGGTGCAGGACGCGCCGTTCATCAAGGCGCTGTCGCTGAACGCCGGCTACCGCACCTCGAAGTACGACTACCTCGACGACCGGGTCTCGACCTACAAGGTCGAGCTGCAATACGCCCCGACCTCCGACGTGCGGTTCCGCGCCAGCTACAACCGCGCCGTCCGGGCCGCAAACATCAGCGAGCTCTACGCGCCGCAGGGCCTGGGCAATGTCGCGGCCGTCGATCCCTGCTCGGGTCCGACGCCCAAGGCCAGCGCCGCGGCTTGCGCCCTGACCGGCGTCACCGCCGCCCAGTACGGCAAGATCCCCGACTGCCCGGCCGAGACCTGCGTCACCCAGGGCGGCGGCAACCCGAACCTGAAGCCGGAAGTGGCCGACACCCGCACCGCCGGCGTCGTGCTGACCCCCAGCTTCCTGCCGGGCTTCTCGATGTCGCTCGACTACTTCGACATCTATGTCGACCAGTACATCGGCGCGGTCGACGCCCCGACCGTCATCAACCAGTGCGTCCAGACCAGCAATCCGTACTTCTGCAGCCTGTTCCACCGCGACCCGACCTCGGGCGTGCTGTTCGGCGAGCGCGGCTACATCATCGCCACCAACCAGAACACCGGCTTCCTGCAGACCTCGGGCCTGGACGTGACGGGCAACTACCGCCTCGACCTGTCGTCGCTGGGCAATTACGGCGACGTCGACTTCAGCTTCGTCGGCACCTACCTCAACAGCCGCAAGATCGAGCAGCTGCCAGGCCTGGGCGCCTATAACTGCAAGGGGCTGTTCGGCCCGACCTGCGGCCAGCCCAACCCGGCCTGGCGTCACCAGATGCGGGCCACCTGGAACCTGCCCTGGATCGCCGCCTCGCTGTCGGCCAACTGGCGCTATTTCGGCTCGGCCGACCTCTCCAGCAACGACAGCAATCCGTTCCTGCAGGGCGACTACGTCGAGATCAACCGCAAGATCAAGGCGTACAACTACCTGGACTTCGCGGCCACCTGGAAGGTCCGCGAGCAGCTGACCCTGCGCGGCGGGATCAACAACGCCTTCGACAAGGATCCGCCGGTGATCGCCGCGGGCCTGCTGTCCTCGTTCGGCAACGGCAACACCTATCCCGGCGTCTACGACCCCATGGGCCGCACGATGTTCGTGGGCCTGACCATGGACTTCTGACGACGCTTTGGCGGGGGAGGGGGCGCTGGCGCCGTCTCCCCCGAGCTTCTCCCCAACTCAAAAGCCGCCGACGCTTCCAGCGTGGCGGCTTTCTTTTTGAGTGGGAGGGAAGGGGCGGCCGCCCCCGGCCTCAGCGGCGCTTCTTGCGGGGTGGCGGTGTCGGGGCCGGCGGCGCGGGCGGGGGCGGCGTCCAGTCGAAGGCCAGCAGCAGGGTGCGCTGGTTCATCTCGCCGCCGTTGTCGTCCGACAGCAGATAGACCCGGGTCGCGCCGTTCGGGCCGGCGGCCAGGGCGATGCCCTCGAAGTTGTCGCGGGTCAGGGCGCCTTCCAGGGTCAGGCTGGCCAGCGGGTACTGCTTGTTGGCCGGGGCCATCGGGTCGGCGATGAAGCGCACCTGGGCGCGCCAGCCGCGCACGGGATCGTACGCCCGGTGCAGCGTGGCCAGGGCCTTGCCGCCGAAGGCCGTGAAGCCCGACAGGCCCCAGGTGAAGTCGATCGGCGACTGCGGCGGGATCGGCTGGCAGCTGCTCGACAGCCGGCACAGCCACACCTCGCCCTCCTCGCCGCCGACGAGATAGGCGTCGGGGCCGGCGGCCGGATAGGCGGTCAGCGCCTCCATGCCCTCGTTGTCGGGGAAGACGGTGGCGGGCTTGGGGGCGACGGCCGGACGGCTCCACAGGCCGGTGGGACCCACGGCGTAGCGCCAGATGCGGTGATCGCGCTCGAAGCTGACCAGGCGCTCGCCATTGGCCAGGCGGGTCAGGCCCTCGGCGTCGCCCTCGGTCTTGCCGCGCAGCCCCTGGCCGTCGACGCCGAGCAGGGGCGAGAGCTTGCCGTCGGTCAGGCCGATCAGCCTGCCGGTCGCATCGAGTTGCAAGCGCGCCGAGAAGCGGTCGCCGTCGTCGCTGACGGCCTCGACGCCATTTCCGTCGGTCAGGATCAGGTCCGACAGGCCGTGCAGCCGGCTGGTGTCGGCGCTGGTGATGGCGATCCCGCCCGCATAGGCGAAGGCGCCGACGGCCGTCTGGTTCGGGTTCGAGGCGTTCAGCGGCACGGGCGTGACGGTCAGGCCGATCTCGGGACCGACCTTGACCGGGGCCGCGGGCACGACCACGGGCGGCGGCGGCGCGGGCTTGGGTCCGCACTGGGCCAGCATGCCGCCGGCCAGGCCAAGGGCGAGCAGTCCGCGCAGTCCGATCACGCCGAAGCCTTGCGCGCGGTCTTGGGGGCCTGGGGCACGACCGTGGGCGGCGGCGGCAGCAGGCCGCGGGCGCGAGCGGCGGTGCGCGGCTCCTCGTCGAACAGGGCGGCCAGCTGCTCGACCAGCACCCCGCCCAACTGCTCGACGTCGACGATGGTGACGGCGCGACGGTAGTAGCGGGTGACGTCGTGGCCGATGCCGATGGCGATCAGCTCGACCGGACTCTTGCCCTCGATCTCGGCGATGACTTGCCGCAAGTGCCGCTCCAGATAGTGGCCCGAGTTCACGCTCAGGGTGGAGTCGTCCACCGGGGCGCCGTCGGAAATCACCATCAGAATGCGGCGGGCTTCGGGCCGGCCGATGATCCGCTGGTGCGCCCACATCAGCGCCTCGCCGTCGATGTTCTCCTTCAGTAGGCCCTCGCGCATCATCAGGCCCAGGTTCTTGCGGGCCCGGCGCCAGGGCGCGTCGGCGGCCTTGTAGACGATGTGGCGCAGGTCGTTCAGGCGGCCGGGCGAGGGCGGCTTGCCGGCCTTGATCCACTCGTCGCGGCTGGTGCCGCCCTTCCAGGCGCGGGTGGTGAAGCCCAGCACCTCGGTCTTGACGCCGCAGCGCTCCAGGGTGCGCGCCAGGATGTCGGCGCAGACGGCGGCGACCATGATCGGCCGGCCGCGCATCGAGCCGGAATTGTCGATCAGCAGGGTCACGACCGTGTCGCGGAACTCCTGGTCCTCCTCCTGCTTGAACGACAGGGGGGCGGTGGGGTCGATGATCACCCGCGTCAGGCGGGCGACGTCGAGCATCCCTTCCTCGAGATCGAAGGTCCAGGCGCGGTTCTGCTGGGCCAGCAGGCGGCGTTGCAGCTTGTTGGCCAGGCGCGAGACGACGCTGGAGAGGGCCGAAAGCTGCTGGTCGAGATAGGCCCGCAGGCGGGTCAGTTCGTCCGGGTCGCACAGCTCCTCGGCCGAGACCACCTCGTCATAGGCCGTGGTGAACACCTTGTAGGCCGGCTCGCCGCCCTTGTCGGCCGAGGGATCGGGGCGGGCCGGCTTGGCGCCGTCGCCCATGTCGGGGGCTTCGTCGCTGTCTTCGGGTTCGCCTTCCTGCTCGGACTGGACGATCTCGTCGTCGCCGGCCTGGCTTTCGCGGTCGGAGGCCTCGCTCTCCTGCTGCGAGGAACCGTCGGGCTGCTCGCCTTCGCCCTCGCCCTGGTCCTCATCGGAATTGTCGGTCGGCTTGTCGTCCTCGCCCTCGTCCTCGTCCGACGCCTCGGTGGCGTCGTTGACGTCGTCGCCCAGGTCCAGGTCGCGCAGGATCTGGCGGGTGACCTTGGCGAAGGCGGCCTGGTCGTCCATGGCCGCGACCAGGCGGTCGAGGTCCTTGCCGGCCTTGGCCTCGATGTCGGCGCGCAGGATGTTGACCAGGGCCTTGGCGCCATCCGGCGGAGCGTCGCCGGTCAGGCGCTCGCGGGCCATCAGGCCCAGGATCTCGGCCATGGGGGCCGACTGCTGGTCGAAGGCGACGGCGCGGGTCAGGCCCTGCTTCTCCAGCCGGGTCTCCAGCACGGTGGCCAGGTTGGCGCGCACGCCGCCCAGCGCATTGCTGCCGATGGCCTCGATCCGGGCCTGCTCCAGCGACTCGTAGATCGCCTGGGCGTCAGGCGCGGCTGGACGCGAGCGGGCGTGGGTCGAGGGATCGTGGTGGGCCAGGCGCAGGGCGATCTGGTCGGCCATGCCGCGCAGGCGGGCGGCTTCCGGACCCGAGAGATCGCGCGGCGGATGCGGCAGCACGGCGCGCTTGCCGACCAGCCCCGGCGACTCGCCGGAAAACACGATCTCGAGGTCCGGTGTCTCGGCGAGCGAGCGGGCCGCGTGCGCCAGGGCGCGCTTGAAGGGTTCGGTCGGGTTTTCGGGCTTGGAGGCCATGGCTTTGGAGTTAGCGGCGCGGACCCGCGAAGACAAGGAACGACGCGCGCCAAGGCGACGTTGTTGCGCTGAAGCCTGCGCAGCGCAGGTCCAGTGCAAGGAGCTTTCCCATGCTGAAATGGGCCCTGATCTTCGCCGTGGTCGCCATCATCGCCGGCGCCCTCGGCTTCACCGGCATTGCCGGCGCCGCGGCCGGCGTCGCCAAGATCCTGTTCTTCCTGTTCCTGGTTGTGTTCCTGGTCGTGCTGGTGCTCGGCCTGGGCGTCTTCAAGGGCGTGACAGGGAAATGACGAAGATCCTTCTCCCCTTGCGGGAGAAGGTGTCGGCGAAGCTGACGGATGAGGGGTCTCTCAGACGCCAAGCGCCGCGACAGCCGATCAGCTGTCGCGGCGTTTCTGTTGGTGCGACCCCTCACCCGACCTCCTTCGGAGGCCACCCTCTCCCGCAAGGGGAGAGGGAAGCGATTGCTACTTCCAGCCCTTCCCTTGCGCCTCGACCAGCGCCACCAGATCCCCCATCGCCAGGTTCACGTCGGCCAGGTGCAGACCCCAGGCCTTCAGCGGCATGCCCATGACCAGCAGGTCGCCGGGGATGTCGTCGACGCGGGGATCGGCCGGGTCGCCGTGGACCTTGATGGCCAGGTAGTCGTAGGGGCCGCTGGTCGCGCATTGCGCGGTGACCAGGCCGGGGACGCTGACGAAGGTCGTGGTCAGGTCCTTGCCCTTCACCCACGGCGTCTTGCGCGGCGCGCCGGCGATCGTCTTGTCGCTGAAATAGCTGTGCAGCGGCGCCTCGCCGCCGGCCAGGGCCGCGGGGTTGACGCAGGCGGCGCGCTTGCCGCCCTCGGCCTTGCCGAAGAAGGCCACGCCCTCCGGCGGGCTTCCGGCGCGGAACGACACGTAAGAGACGATGCAGCCGGTCTGGCCCGGCTGGCGGCACATCTTGATCGAGCCATAGGCGTCGGTCGCCGGATCGATCTGCGTGTTCATGCCGATGATCAGGGCCGAGACCAGCTGCTTCTGCACCGGCTTGCCGTCGATCTCTTCGGCCAGCAGGCGCAGCAGCACGCGCGAGCCCTGCGAGTGACCGATCAGCACGACGCCGCGGCCGTGGTTGTCGCGGGCCAGGTAGTCCTTCCAGGCGTCGAGCACGTCGCCATAGGCGAGGTTTTCGTCGCCCGGCGAGGCCTGGCCGCGCATCACCTGGCGCAGCGCCGCCAGGGTCACCTGCCGGTACATCGGGGCGAACACCCGGCAGGCCTGGCCAAAGCGCGCGGCCTGCTGCTCGGCGACCGTGGTCTCGGCCGGGTCGATGCTCATGTCGCTGTTGCCGCCGGGATCGGTCGACACGGTCGGATAGACGTAGAAGCAGTCGATCGGGGCCTTGGGATCGGCCTTGAACGGCTCGACCTTGGTGGCGCCGTCGGCCGCGACGACGGTGGCCGTCTGGTCCTGGGCGCAGGCGTCGGAGCGGCCGGGCCGGCACAGCCAGGCCGCGTCGGTGGTATAGTCGTTCTTCGGCTGCGGACCCGCCGGCGCGGGCTGGGCGCAGGCCGCGCCAGCCAGGCTCATGGACACCGCCAGCGCGGCCCAGATCGTCTTGCTCATTTCCACCCCGTTCCATCCCCTTGGGCCGCGAACGGCCGTTTGAAGGGGAGGATGGCGTGTGGAAATGACGACGGAAAGTCTTTCCTTCCACCTCTCTGAAGAAGAGGTCGAAGGCTTGCTCCTCCCCCGCGTGCGGGGGAGGGGGACCGCGAAGCGGTGGAGGGGGCGAGACTGGGCTCAGTGCCGGCGGGGGGGGGGGGGGG